>DATKQQ010000139.1:0-51652 GCA_035532615.1 Hanamia sp. | reverse complement strand
GACAGATTGACAGCCAGATGTCATCGCCTGGAATTGAAAGGTGAATCCAGAAGAAAGAAAAAACAGTAGAAATAAAAACGAAAATTATATCTTCACAAAACACAAAAAGCTCTTTCACTTATTGGTTCCTCTAAGGGGGGTACCATGGATCGGAATGAGGGGGTACCATCATCGGAATAGACAACTTTTGCATAAAATATGTTTCCAAAAAAGTATCTTGCAGGCGATCCGCACTATTTCCAATTATAATAATCATGTCGCGCGTTTATGGAAATGAAATTATAGGTTTACTGGATATAACTACAAATTGATATTGAAATATCTTCGTTTCATCTAAATCTGTTTTTCAAAATTTTATAAACATCAAAGTATTTTTTTAAACACCAGCTTTTTTTGGTGATTTAATTAAAGCAGGATTTCCTGTTTTTAAATTTGCAAGAGCTTTTATTTTTTCATGTTAGTTTAACCTGATATTACATTGCAGAAATAGCTTTGAAATTTCAATGAACTTTGATGTCTGATCCTATATTTTTTTTATGCGCGGGATTTAATATGAAAGAATACCCAACGAAATGACCATGATGCGCCAGTGAAACAGGGATATGCATATTTTGGATTCCCTTTAATATGACCGGGTAACCAACAGGAGTTTTATCTACATGCAAATCACCGGGGAAAAATGAGCTTAACTTTTTTAATAGGAATGTTCTCACAGCTTTTGATTGATGATAATAACTTTTTTTAGCAATAGATTGAATACCCCAATAAACATTGTCAAAAATTTTATCATCATTAACCACGGTAGCTATCCAGTCTTCAGTTATTTTTGACCGGAAATAAAAAACATAGGAATCGTAAATCAGCATCCCACTGTAAAACTCTTTTCCATTTCCGGTGCTTTCCCAATGGGTATTTTTGAACGCACTCAATAATGGGCTTGAGGGAATTTTGATATATTGAATCACGAACTTTGTTGGAGAAAATACCAAACGAGGAAGAATTCTTTTTAGGTATTTGTAAGCCGACTCTTTAGCCGACCATAATAACCACACATAGTTCTCAAAAGGTATATCTGTAAATGATGGCTGATGGTAAAGAACCTGTTCGTAAGCAGAAAGGATTTTTGAATAAAACCGAATCTGGTTAGTACGTTTTTTATTGATGCTTTTTAATGCTACAATATCATTGCCAATGCTTTTCACCTTTTGAAATTCATTTTTTCAACAATCACATCAATGCAGCTTCTTACATTGGTCATTTTTTCTGCCGAGGCTAAATCAATCTCTATATTGTATTTTGATTCTGCATCAATAATAACATCCACCAGGTTTGCGGAATTAATTTTCAAATCGGCTATAAGGTTGGTCTGTTCATTTATACACCCCAATAGTTTTTTATCTTCCACAAAGGGTGTCAGGACCTTTTTTAGCTCGTCAATAATTTCTCGTCTGTATTCATTGGAATTACATTTTGAAGATATTAAAGAGGTATTAACATTATCAAAATCAAAATTGGCTTTAGGCATTGTATTAATTTCTTTTTTTATTATTGCCATTGGAAACTCATTGGTTTTTACCATCCATCTACTAAGATTGGGTGGTAACACGAATCAAAAAGCAAAAACTCTTATAGTCAACCTTTGATTTCTCTTAAACGAGGGAGCATCTCTTTAGCTTCCTCTTCTTTTATTTCCTTGAAATGCAATTTATTTTTTAAAACCCCATGTTGAAAATTAACCTGGATATAGTAGGTTTTTCCAGCTTCGATCTTTTCTTCCATTTTTTCAGCCCTATCATTGGGGTTCTTGCCTGCAAATTGAATTGAGAAAGTGTGTTTGCCAGGAGTAACATCATGAATTGAAAACTTTTTATTACTAAGTCTGCCAACGAATTTGTGATCAATGAATACACTAAAGGCAGCAGCCGGCGCCTGGAAGCCTTCTGATCGCATGAAATACACTTTCCCGTTCTGGCCTTGGGCATATAGTGCATTTGATATCAGAAGCACTAAAATAATTGAGAATAGCTTATTCATAATAATTAATTTGAATAACAAATATCTAAAATTTCAAACATAGAATTGTTACATAATTCCTGAAATTAATTACATAATTCACACTTTTATGGGTGGGTTGTTTTTATGCCGCATTTAGACAGGATACATCAATCATATAATGCCCTTGTCAAACGATTCATAAAATTCGTTATACTTGTTTTGCTAGTGAATATCCCTAAATTTGTAATGGAGTATCAGTAAAGAGGATGAATTCTCTGAATGATGAATTTTATCGGAGAAAATATAAGACTACGATATCATTACCGGTGCTATTCACGTTTTAAGATTCATTTTTTCAACAATCACATCAATGCAGCTTCTTACATTGGTCATTTTTTCTGCTGATTCGAAATCAATTTCAATATGGTATTGCGATTCTGCATCTATAATAATGTCTACCATATTAGCTGAATTGATCTTTAGATCCTTTATCAGATCAGTATTTTCATTAATTCCATTCAACATTTCTTTGTTTTCCGTGTAAGGGGTAAGTACTTTTTTCAATTCATTTAAAATTGCATTTCTATCCATTGTTGTCATATTTTGAAATTATTAAACAGGTATTAATATCGCCAAAGCCAAAATTAGCTTTTGCTATAACATTAATTTCCCTGTCTATCTTTTTTGTGGGTAAATTGTTTGTTCCTATTAGATCTATTATTTCCGGGTTGGGATCTTCCAGATTGATATTGGGATGCACAAATTGTTGCACAATCTGCAATACAGCAGCTACAGTTTCAATAGAACCAGCCGCACTGAGGCAATGGCCAATCATACACTTTAATGAATTGACTAGTGGAAAATCAACTCCTTTCCTGCCCAATGCCTCGGACCAGTTTTGGATTTCAAGTTTATCTGTAAAAGTAGCAGTTAAGTGTCCACTTATCAGGTCTATTGAATGAGCACTTGTTTTTGCATCCGCCAGGGCGTCCCGTATGCATCTGATAACACCCGCCGGACTAGGAGCTGTCATAGTGCCACCATTTCGTTGTCCGCCCGAGTTATTACTTCCACCAAGTATTTCTGCGTAAATAGTAGCATTGTGGGATAGTGCAAAATCAAGTTCCTCCAGAATAAGGGCACCCGCACCTGATCCGGGAACAAAACCTCCAGCCGACATACTCATTGGCCGCGATGCCCTTTCAGGTTGATCATTAAATTTTCTTGATAAAACACGCATAGAATCAAATGCACCAAATATATAAGAATCCACATATTCGCTACTGCCTACTACCATCCGTTTAGCCATTCCATATTTTATATATTCATATCCTATCAATATTGCCTGAGATCCGGTGGCACACGCTGCTGAATTACTAATGATTTTATTTCCCAATCCTAAGCGGCCAGATATATAAGCAGTAACGCCGCTGTTCATGATCTGCTCTACTACACGTGAACCAAGTTTTTTTGATTCCCTGGCATCTACACGGGTTATGGCATTTTTAATCACATCTGTATCAGCCACACTGCTCCCGAATATACAACCTGTTTCCCAAAGCGTTTCTTCTCTCACAATGTTATTACCTGCATCCATCCATGCATCCAGCGCTGCTTTTAAACCATAAGCAATCCCTTTACCTTTTAAACCATACAAACTGGTTTCAGTAATATAATTTCTAAGTTGTTCCCATTCAAAATCAGGCATTCCGCTTACCTGGCAATTAAATTTGAGCTCTTCATATTGCGGCATAAATTTTATACCCGAAATACCGTTTTGTATGGCGTGTAGAAAATCCGTAATTCCAATTCCATTGGGTGAAACAACTCCTAAACCAGTAATTACAACACGATGACTCATTCGGTTTTTTTTATTATGGCATTCTTAATAATGCCCGAAAATATACCTTTTGCAACTAATTCTGATGCACCATTATGCATTTCTATCAAACATTTTAATTTCCCAAAACGAAAATATTGTTTTTTAGAAGTAACTATAACTTTTTCTCCGGGTAATACCATTTTAAAAAAAGAAATATCTGTGGCCGTAAGCAATGGAAATGACCCACTATTCAGTCCCATATCAGCATCACTATTTTCGCACGTAATCAGGTGTATCCCTAATACAACCAACCCGATCTGTGCCATAATTTCGGTAATAATTACACCAGGAGTAATTGGATTATTGACAAAATGATCCTCATAAAAAAAGGAATCTTTTCTTAATGTATAATCGCCTGTTACCCCTTCCATATCGAGAGACGAGATGTTATCTATAAAAAGGAAAGAGGATTTATAAGGTAAATGAGATATAATATGGTTGTACTTATTCATTGATCAGTTGTATTATGAATTTAATGCAAATGTTAACCGAATGATTACCGGCAATGTTCTCCACCGTCCACATGAATTAAAGAACCATTTATCCATGACGCTTCGTCTGTACACAAAAGATAGACAACGTTTGCGACGTCCATAGGTTTAGTAATCCTGCCCAACGGATTTCTATCTTTTGCAATCCGGATCAATTTTTCGCTTTCGGGTATCTTTTTTAGGGAAGGGGTTTCAGTGATTCCTGCCTGGATCAAATTTGTTTTTAATCCATATTTACCCAATTCTATGGCCATATAGGTTGTAAGGCTTTCAAGAGATGCTTTGGCAATTGACACCGCAGCGTAGCTCCCCCAATATTTATGAGCACCCTCGCTGGTGAGCCCAATTATTCTGGCATCAGGTTGAAAGAGTTCAGCTTGTAAAATGGATCTCGCCCAATCCAATATACTAATTGACATAGCATAAGTAGTTAACTGTATATCTTCAACAGATAAAACCTCGTTACTTTTAGCAGGGTCAACACCAGGTAAAACCAATGGTTTTAAATTTCCTCTTGCTATAGTATGAAGCAGTAGTCTAACACTATGTTTTTTTTTAATTATAGTTTTTAATTGCTCAATAAACGTGTGACGGGCTAAGGTATCTAATGCATTAATGTTGAATGGTTCGATATTTACTTCATGCTTTTTAGCTAACTTTAAAAATTTTTCTTTAAGCGGTCTTTCTTTACTTGCAGTTTCCCTGTATAATACAGCAATGTTCATACCGTGCATGGCCAGTTTTTCAACTGTGGCAAAGCCGAATCCACTAGAGCCACCCAAAATTATTGCCCATGAGTGTAAAAACTGATTTTTGTTTGTTTGCACTTAAACTTATTTAACTAACATAAAATTTTCTGCGTGTAATTTTTGTTAATATGCGGTAAATGGAAAAAACATACTAATTAAAAATATACAACCACAGTAGTAACAAATATAAAGAACATATTTGTTAGGAGGTTAAATGATTTAGTATTATTTCCCAAAAGATATTTTAGGATTGTAGAGATGATAAATATCTGTCTTTTTTGTTATCCGCAGAAAGCGAATTAATGAAAAAAAATTATCTATAAAAACACCAGGATGTTTTGATCTGCCCGGATTTCCATTTTCAATCCCTTTCTTGTTTTATTTATGGTTACCAAAACTGAAGTGAAAGAGAAAAAATTACCCTTGACATAAAAATGATGATTACCATATTGTCTCTATCTTTGCCATGCACCAGATTTGAGCTTACTATGAAATTGAAAATATTATTTATATTGTCCTTTATTCTTTCCGGGGTAATGGTGCGGGGTGAAAGTTTGAAACAAGATTTTGACAAGCCTGGTTTTTATGAAGTGTTGGCATCAGGCAAGTTGAGCGAGATTAATAAAGAGCTTGACCTGTTAAATACAGTATCTATTCCCGAAAAAGAAGCGTATGAGGGAACCCTGCTAATGAGAAAGAGCGGACTTTTAAAAATTCCTGCTGAGAAGCTGAGATTCTTTAAAAAAGGGCGTATTAAACTTGAAAGTGCTTTATTAAAAGACAGCAGTAATTGTGAATACCATTTTTTGAGATTAACCATTCAGGAACATGCGCCTAAAGTAGTTAAGTATAGTGCTGAACTTGAAAATGATAAACAATTTATTTTAAAATACTTTAAAGACTTATCACCCGTTGTTCAGAAAGTCATTATTGACTATAGTAAAAATTCAAAAATATTGAACCCTGAAGATTTTTAATTCTTAAAAAAGGATGAGTAAAAAAGTATTGGCTATTTATTATACACAATCGGGGCAGTTGGGCGAAATTGTTGATCATTTTATTGAACCATTTATCGAAGCTGGCATATCAGTAGAAAAAGTAAGCATCAACCTTTCAAAGAATTACACCTTCCCATGGACTGCTGATGGCTTTTTTAGCGTGATGCCTGATTGTGTTTTAGATGTGGTATCAGAACTGGCTCCTTTTGAATTGAAGGAAACTTCATATGATTTGATTATTTTAGGATACCAGGCATGGTTTTTATCCCCAAGTATCCCAATTAATTCTTTACTACATAATCCCGGATTTATGGCGCTAATAAAAGATACACCTGTTATAACTATCACTGGTGCACGAAATATGTGGCTGAATGCTTTTGTAAGGGTTAAAAAATTAATCCACGCTAATGGAGCAAAACTTGTTGGCAATGTTGCTTTGGTTGATAAGCATCCAAATCCGGTTAGTTTCGTTACCATTTTTCACTGGATGCTCCACGGTAAAAAAGATCGCTATCTAAATATTTTCCCCACCCCGGGTGTTTCAGATGGTGATATTAAACATACCAGTATATTTGGCAGGCGTGCATTACTTCATTTAAATAGAAATGAATGGGATGGATTACAGGATGGATTGGTTATTGATGGCGCTGTCAAATTAAATTACAATTTAATGATTATAGAATCAGTCGCTGGTAAAATATTTTTGTTTTGGGCAAATATTATTGTAAAAAGGAAAAACAGAACTATATGGCTTAAAGCCTTCAAATATTATCTTTTGATCGCTTTTTTTATAGGAGCGCCTATTATTCTTACTTTAGATACAATATTCATTAAGCCCTTTACGCCAGCACGAATTAAAGCAAAAAAACAATATTATTTAAATTTAGATTAATTTACCCCTATGTCTGATATCGAAGTATATATAAATAGTACATCGGCTTTCTTTCCTAATGAACCTGTTTCCAATGATGATATGGAATTATATCTCGGGTTTATAAATGGTACACCATCCAAATCAAAACCTATCGTATTACGTAATAACGGTATCATTAAACGGTATTATGCCTTAACAAAAGGTGGAAAAGCTACGCATACCAATGCACAAATGACTGCATTGGCCGTTGAGGCATTATTTGAAGATGATCCCGATAAAATAAAAGATATTACATTGCTTTCGTGCGGAACTTCATCACCTGACCAGGTAATGCCTAGTCATGGTGTAATGACGCATGGCTGGCTGCCGGAATCAAAGGCTATAGAGGTTGTTTCTCCTTCCGGTGTATGTTGCGCCGGTATGCATGCTATTAAGTATGCCTATTTGGCTATTAGGTCTGGTGATGTAAAGATAGCAGTTGCAACCGGGTCCGAAAGATTTTCGGGTCTGCTTGTTTCAGATGTTTTTGAAGAAGAGGCAAAAAAACTTAAGGAGCTCAGAGATAATCCTTATATAGCTTTTCAAAAAGATTTTTTAAGATGGATGCTATCTGATGGTGCGTCTGCTTTCCTGATGTCAGATAAGCAAAATGAAAATGGCCTTAGTCTTCGACTGGATTGGATAGAAGGGGTTTCCTATGCCAACGAGATGGACACATGCATGTACATGGGAGGCGAAAAAATGCCTGATGGCACATTAAAGGGTTTTATGGATTTTACGCCTGAAGAGATCATGAACAAGTCTATTTTTAGTATAAAACAGGATATAAGTTTACTGAGCGATAACATTGTGACTTTGGGCGGCAAAAAAATAAAAGAAATATTTGAGAGAAGAGGACTTACAGTTGCTGACATTGATTATTTTCTGCCACATATTTCAAGTGAATTTTTTAAATCTAAAATTTACGATCTTATAGAAATTTACGGCGGTGGCATACCGTACGAAAAATGGTTTATTAATTTATATACCGTGGGTAACGTTGGGGCGGCTTCCGTTTTTTTAATGGTTAATGATTTGTTCCATAGTGGAAGGTTGAAAAAAGACGAAAAGCTTTTATTACTGGTTCCAGAAAGTGCGCGTTTTTCTTATATGTATGCATTGCTCACTGTTTGTTAAACAAGTTATTGCTAATGTAAATTTTAATTATCCATGAAGAAAGAAGATGTTCCGCAGGATTTGAGTTCACTTGGCAAGATGAGCAAAGAAGTTTGTTATGCTACGGACAATTCCGGGAAATATGTTACTAAACTAAGTATGGGATGGGATATTAAAATTACCGCTCTTGACGCTACCTGGCAGGATATTGAAGGGCGCATAGCTGTTGCCCGTGAAAAAGTATTACATAAAGAAACGAGCCCATTACTTTTTTTTATGGAAAGGGGATTGATGGATATTGGTATTTTATCCAGTTATACAGGCTTTTGGAAATGGCAGATCAAAAGGCACCTGAAACCCGGAGTATTTAAAAATCTACCTGATAAAAAGCTCAGGCGCTATGCAGAAGTTTTTAATGTGAGTGTGGATGATTTAAAAAACATGAATGTACATGAAGATTAATTTTGAACACTTACAGTCTGCACATTGTGAAAATGGAGTTACCCAAAGTTTGTTGAAAAACATAGGTGTTCATCAAATAACTGAACCACTCGCTTTTGGCATAGGCTCGGGTTTGTTCTTTGTGTATATACCCTTGATAAAAATAAATAATGGTCCTGTTATCGCCTTTCGTACCTTACCAGGCCATATATTTAAAAGAACCTGCCAGGCATTAGGTATCCATGTTGTTCGCAAGAAATTCACTTCAAAAGAACAGGCAGAAATATTTTTAAATGAATGCCTTACTTCCGGTCATCCTGTAGGTTGTCAGGTGGGAGTTTATTATCTTCCTTATTTCCCAAAAGAGTATCGTTTTCATTTTAACGCTCATAATATAATAGTATATGGACGCGAGGAAGATAAATACCTGGTTAGTGACCCTGTAATGGAAAATGTGGCAACCTTAAGTAGTTATGAACTGGAACGGGTGCGTTTCACGAAAGGCTTGTTGGCGCCTAAAGGCCAAATATATTACCCAAAAGCTAGTTCGATTGTGACGGAGGCTCAAATAAAAAAAGCGATAATAAGTGGTATTAAAAGAAACGCCAACAATATGTTACAGGTTCCTGTGCCCGTAGTTGGGGTAAAAGGGATAAGATATACTGGTAATAAAATAAAAAAATGGCGGGATAAACTTGGCTTAAAACAAGCTGGTTTGTATCTGGCACAACTGGTACGTATGCAGGAAGAAATAGGAACAGGAGGAGGTGGATTTCGTTATATTTACGGGGCATTTTTGCAGGAAGCACATGCTTACCATCCCATTGATGCGTTATTGGAAATTTCAAAAATGTTCACCCTATCCGGGGATCTTTGGCGCACTGCTGCTGTTCAGGCTTCCGGTATTTATAAGGGCCGTATTGGCAGCCAGGAAGATTTTAATGTAATGGGTGATTATTTGTTGGAAATAGCAGAAATTGAACGGAAGGCATTTTTAGCGTTATCCAAAATTAAGTGGCGATCATGAATACATTAGCAGTAAATGTACAAAATCTTTCATTTTGTTATCCTGGACAAGAAACCTCAATCTTCTCCAATTTCAATTTGGAAATAGCAGAAGGAGAAAGATTTGGCTTGTTTGGGCCAAATGGCTCGGGTAAAACAACATTGATAAACCTAATTACCGGGGTATTATCTTTTAGAGATGGAAGCATTAAATTATTAGGAAAGGAAATAAAAAAACGCGACAAATCAATCAATAAACTTTTCGGATATATTCCGCAAGATTTATCTTTTTACCAGGAACTGAGCCCGGCAGAAAATTTGAAATTTTTTGGGGCATGGTCTGGCCTGTCTGCGCAAGAGATCAAGGCCAGATCAAAAGAATTATTTGGTATATTGGGTTTGACAGAAGTGAGAAACATGCCAATACAAAACTTTTCAGGGGGGATGAAACGGAGGGTAAACCTGGCTATTGGTGTAATACACAATCCCAAAATATTGTTTCTGGACGAACCAACTGTTGGTGTTGATGTACAAACGAGGGTTGCCATAATTAATTACCTCAAAGAACTGAATAAAAATGGAACCACGTTGATATATACTTCGCATCAATTAAATGAGGCAGAAGGTTTGTGCGATAAAATTGCTTTAATAGATAAAGGTAAGATCATCGCCCATAATAACCTTGATATTTTACTCTTAGAAAATGAGCAGGAAGGCCTGGAAGGTTTATTTTTAAATTTAACAGGAAAAATCCGAGGAGTTCATGATGTTTAAACTTTGGTCCACTATCATAAAAGACATTCGTATCCTAACCCATGATAAGTTAGGGATAGCGTTAATGTTTGGCATGCCAATTTTATTGGTAATTATTGTTACCTCTATTCAAAACAGTACTTTCCAGTTAATAAATAAAAACAAAATATCTCTTTTAATATGCAACCGTGATACTGGAAAAATAAGTAAGGAGTTTATAACGGCTGTCGATAAAATAAACGTGTTTAAACTTGTTCAGGTTTCAAAAGATGAAAATGAAAAGATGATAACCGACCGGATGCATTCCAAGGATGCACTTTTGGCGATGGTAATTCCTCCGGATTTTTCTGAAAAAATTAATACGAGGGCAAACGCAGTTGCAGGCAAAGCAATGAACGCATTTGGCCTAACGGGAGATACGATTAATACAAATGAAGACAATACAGGCTCTGTTACTTTATATTACGAGCCTGTTTTGCAGGGATCTATACAGCAATCTATTCATGGTGCGTTATTCGGTGCATTGCAGTTAGTAGAGAGTAAGCAGATATTAAGAACTCTGTACTTTTCTATTAATGAAACGCCATTACCGCCAAAATTGGAAAATGAACTGCTGAATAATAAGGCATCCATTAATGAAGTGCCGGTTTCCCTTGACCAAAATAGAAGCATACCGAATGCTTCCCAACACAATGTTCCGGCGTGGACGATATTTGCTATGTTTTTTGTGGTGATATCACTGGGGGGTAGTATTGTCCGCGAAAAGCTTAGCGGTAGTTTTACAAGATTAAAAACTTTACCAACTAACTATTTTGTTGCTCTGTTGTCAAAACAACTCACGTATTTATTGGTTACCATGGTACAGGCAGTTGTAATTTTTTCAATAGGGATATTGTTGTTTCCGTACTTAGGCTTGCCTGCACTCAACCTTCCTGTTGATATATTGGGCCTGGTTCTTGTCTCGTTAATTTGCGGATGGTGTGCGGTTAGTTATGCTATTTGTATCGGTGTATTTGCTCAAACCCAGGAGCAGGCCAATGGTTTCGGTGCTGTATCTATTGTAATCCTGGCAGCTATCGGTGGGCTGATGGTACCTAGTTTTGCTATGCCGGAGTCGTTTAAAACTGTAATGAAATTATCCCCCCTTCATTGGTGCCTTGAAGCTTATTATGGTTTGTTTCTGGAAGGCGGCAAATTGAAAGATGTTTTGGTAAATGTTATACCTTTATTACTAATAACCTTTTTTATACAGGGAATTATATTTTTAGGACTGAAAGTAAAAAATCTTATTTAAATAAATATACAAATATGGAAATTCAAGAATTAAAGCAAGAATTAAAAAGACAAATTATAGAGTTCCTCAATTTGACTCCTTTGACTCCCGAAGAAATCAATGATGAGGAGCCCTTATTTGGTGACGGTCTGGGCTTGGATTCCATTGATTCACTTGAACTAATTGTTTTACTCAAAAAGGAATATGGAATAACCATCCAGGACCCTAAAGAGGGAAGGAAAATACTATCGAATATAAATACGATGACAGACTACATAGTACAATACAGAACAAAATAAAAAGTCATCTATATCACTGCAAAGGTTCCTTTGAATTTGAAACAAATTTCTTTTAGGACGATAATACTGGCCGTGACTTTAATTTGATTGTATTCTCCAGGTGTGTAAGTTATGGCCACTTGAAGTGAGTTCTCAACCCCTGGGTCTATTAAACGAAGAAACTTAATTTGATCAGCCTTTGTTAGCATTAGGTGTTTAGTAAGTGTTTTTTCCAAAACTTCTTTTATCATTTGTAGCATGCACACGCCTGGTAATACCGGATGGCCGGGGAAGTGCCCTTTAAATATTTCATTGTTTTTATCAAGTTCCAGTGTAGCGTGAATAATAAACTCCTGGTGATCTGAGAATGTGATTTTAAAAAGTTTATCTTTTAGCATACTTCAGTGCAGTTAGCAGGCCGAAACCAGCATTAATGAATGATACTTGTTCAGGTAATGATTATAGATAAGTACTTTATTTGGATTTATTTTTTTTACACTTATTTCCTTTACCACAAGCGGAACTTCCTCCCTTTTTATCATATTCGTTGCCAGCCATAATGCAAATGCTGAAGAGGTAGGATACTCTCCGCACAAATGTTTATAATGTCCCAGTGCGATATTTCTAAAGATGGATTGGCTTAATTGGTTGTACACTTTATCGTTTCGCGGGTCGCCGTTTTTACCGGTAATTACTATATCAATATCGTCAATTTGAAGATCATGTAGCGCCAGGAAAGAGATTATTTTTAGTTCAATTTCAGCAGTATCAACCGGTTTGTAAAAAGTTTGCATTCCTAAAAGTTCAGCCAGGTTATCTGCTGATGTCCGATCAGTCAATAAAAAAAACACAGCACCTTCACCGCCGATGGTTCCATTTGAACTCGTTTCAAAAAGAGACAAATTTGAAACCGGCCATCTTTTATATAATCCTAACCTCGTTAAAATGGTAAAACTGGCATCTGTCATTTCATCAATGCCACCTACCAGGATATTATCAGCTTCTTTTTCTTTTAGAAGCATCAAAGCATCAAATAAGGCACTTTCAAATGAAATACCCTTATGCACGAAAGTATTGTTGTATTGCTGACATTTAAGCATTATAGCAATTTGAGCCGCAACTGTATTGTGGGTTGAATGTATAAATGCAGTTGGTGGAAGCATTTCTTCGTTTAGTTCGATTAACCTGGTTAAAAAAGAAACTGTATCTCCCAGGCTTCCATAAGCCGTACCGATAATTATTGCTCCGGGCATATTCGTATTACCCTCATTTAAGCATTCCTGAGACGCAGCTAATCCCATCTTAATAATATGGCTCATTCGCCTTATTATTTTTGGATCAATAAATTCCGCATAATCAGGCTCGATAGCTCGTAAACGAGTTCCATTATATTCAATTGCGTCTGTTAGGAAGCTTGGATGGCCGAATGTTTTTTGCGGCGATATGCACGCGGATGAACGAATATATTGCTTCATATTATATCCTGGAAAAAATTAACGATGTACAATTTCCTCCAAAGCCAAAAGAATTAGACATCACGTGATTAATTGTTTGATCCTTTAAAATTTTTTTTTCAGGTGCAAACGAAAATTCATGCATTTGTGTTTCAAAACGCAGATTTGGATAAATAATTCCATGCCTGATTGCCAAAACTGAAAATACCGCTTCAATACCTCCACTGGCTCCCAGAGTGTGACCTGTAAAAGATTTGGTAGAACTCATCGGCGGATAATCCGGATCAAATAATCTCTTTATTGCCGTTCCTTCTGTGTTATCATTATTTGATGTGCCTGTACCATGCAAATTAATATAATCAATGTCCATAGGTTTTAACCCGCTCTTTTCCAAAGCTCCCTTCATAGCAAGATATGAACCTGTTCCGTCCGGGGAAGAAGCGGTTTGGTGAAAGGCATCATTGCTATTATTATAACCACTCAGGTTACAGTATAGGGCTTTCTTCATTTTTTTTGTCACTTTTGATGATACCATTACTACATAACCTGCACCTTCCCCCATGTTTAAACCCTGCCTGTTTTCATCAAAGGGTTTACAGTACTCTTTATCCAATATCATAAGAGTATTAAATCCATTCAATGTAAATTTTGTTAAAGCATCTGTTCCGCCAGCAATCACCACATCTAAGAGGTCGTTTTTAATTAACCTGGCACCGTAAATGATGGCATTGGCAGATGATGAACAGGCGGTGCTAATCGTAGTCATAAAATCTTTGATCCCCAATTGATCTGCTATAGCTTCTGTTACACATCCACATTCATGATCAAACACGTTTCTTAATTTCCCCTTACTATTATTAGCAACAAAGTCCTTAAAGAAAAATTCGCTTTTATCCATACCACCTACAGTATTGGCAGAAATAATGCCTGTGCGTAAAGAAGAAAGATTAGCAATATCAGCATCCTTTAATGCTTGCTTCGCTGCTATCAAGCCCAAAAGTGTAGTTCGGCTTATTGCAGAAGAAATACACGCAATTTTAGCAAGTTCATTATTACTCAATTTCACCTCCGCTACAGGGATATTATGACGATGCTTCGTATCTATGTAAGCAATATCAGCCATGCCTGCCAACCCTTTTTCAAAAGAGCAAAGGCATTCAGCAACATCATTACCTATAGCAGTAATAATTCCTACGCCAGCAATAAAAACTTCAGGATCCATTGATAATTGATCTTTTTAATCTTCAAAAATTTTATTCATCTGTTCTTTAGTAAAAGCGACCGCATCCTTACTTTTTAATTTTTCAACCAAAAATAAAACAGCTTTGTATTCATCCCCAACTAATTCAATCCAACCGCAAATACATGCCTGTAAAACATTATTATCCAGCAGGTTGTTTACATAATTTTCTATAAAGGCTGCATTAAAATAGTCAAACAAAAAAAAAGCATCTTCGCCTTTAAAATTATTACGGATACATATTTCGCCGGTTACAATATTTGGCAGCGTATAAACAAATAATGATGATCTGGGAATATCATTTACACTTTCCATATATTTCTGATCAGTATCAAGGCTTGAATTAGCATTCGAAAGAATCAATCCTATATCCTGAGCCCTATAGTTATCTTTTTTAAAACTGTCTTTCAATAATATTTCAGAAGCCAGCCATCCAAGTTTACACAAATTGTCCATTTTGTAAAACCTGGAATAATTGATATCAAAATGATCGTACACCAAAAGAAGAAAACGAGTTATGTCAATATCTTTATTTACAAACAGCAGTTCCCCGTTTTTATAAACTGCGTTTTTACTGATCAGGCAACTGGAAGTGATATAGTTTTCTACTATCAAGTCTTCAAATTTTTTGTCATTTTTTTTATTGTTTTTTCTTTAACTACAGCAAACAAAGTAATATAGGCTTTTATTATTTATTGTTTACTAAATACAACAGCAGCATTACAACCTCCAAATCCGGAAGCAATTTTTAAGCAATTTTTAAAATCCCCCGGCAACAAATCAGTACAAATATTCAATGGATCGGGTATGCCAATTTCTTTAAAACCTAAAGTTGGGATAACCAGGTTTTCTTTTAGTGAATGTACAGATACTATTGATTCAATTAAACTTGCAGCTCCTAAAGTATGCCCGTAATAACCTTTCAGACTATTTACAGGAATGGTTTGCAGGTTAGATAATGTTATAGCCTTAGCTTCCATTTCATCATTATAAACCGTTGCAGTACCATGGGCAGATATAAAATCAATGGCCGATGAAGAAATATGCGCTTCATCAAGGGCTTTTTTAATGGCTTGGCTAAGTTCTTCCCCTGTGCGCGATGGCGCTGAAATATGATTGGCATCATTGCTCACCGACCCACCTATTACTTTTATATCCACTGGATTGCTTTGGTGGGCAGAGAGAATAATTGTGGCAGCTCCTTCGCCAAGATTTATCCCTTCCCTGTTTATATCAAATGGTTTACATGGCACCGGGCTGATGGCCTGAAATGATTGAAAACCTGATAAAACAAATTTTGAAATCACATCTGCACCGGCAATCACGGCGTGCTCATATTGACCAGATTGTATAAGCCGCATACCGGTTATTATGGCCATTATTCCCGAAATACAGGCATTGGATACTACAATCGGTTGATTAATGAACCCAAAATATTCAGCAACTAATTTAGCTGAAGAAGGCAAGGATATACGTTTTCGTATTTCAGGGCTATTCCTTTCTGTTTCAAGCAAACTTATATTTCCTTTGGTTGAAGAAATGATAAGCACAGTTTTTTTATTGCCGGCCTCTATTTTACAATGTTGCAGGGCATCCCCGATAGATGCAATAAGTATTTGCTCAAACTTCGTATACTTATTAACGTTATCTTGTATAAAAACGCTTTTACAATCAAAAAGAGAAGCATAAAAAGGCCGGTTTGCCAACGAAATATCATTGTGCTCACGAATACCTGAACAGCCATTTTTAAGCTGGGAAAAATTTTCATCAGTTGTCAAACCAAGCGGCGAGATAATATTATCTGAAACAATAAAAATATCCTTTAATGTTTTACTTAAAATGATATTCATTTCACATTGCGCTATTACTTTATCATTAATTCTCACAGTTCCTGAAATTACGGTCATATCAAATACCTGGTTCTCTATTTTTACTTCTGTAACTAATTCATCGTTAATTTTAGGTAGTTCAAATATCTCCAAATTTTTAACCATGCTAATATAGCCTACTTTAACAGGTATGTTTTGCATCATTGCCAGATAACCGGCCTGCGCAGCTGCAGATTGGGCAATGTTTTCTATTAAACCTTCTTCACTGAATTCTCCTTTTATTACCAAAACATTTTCTTCATCTACCCTGAAAGAAGTCTTAGAACTATTTTCATCACAACTCAACAATTTATCTACCATTACAAATGGCGGTCTTTGGGGTATTAATAATAAAATATCTTCCGGGGACATATTGCTTAATAAAACTTTCATAGAGTGATCTTTAGTTATTCTGAGCTACATCAACTGTATTCGTTTTCTTTAAGAACTTATGAATACAAACCACCGTTTATAGACAAAACCTGAGCTGTGATATAAGCAGCCTCAGGTGAGGCTAAAAAGGCTACAGCGTGTGCTACTTCTTCTGTTGATCCGAACCGGTTAACAGGAATCATTTTTTTTAATTCCTTTTCATCAAGATCCTCTGTCATATCTGTTTTGATAAAGCCAGGAGCTACGGCATTCACTGTAATACCACTCCGGCCAACTTCCTGTGCTAATGCTTTGGTAGCGCCAATTACACCAGCTTTGGCTGCTGAGTAATTCGTTTGTCCGGGCAATCCCTTTAATCCAGACAAAGAAACTATATTGATGATTCTACCATATCGGTTTAATAACATACTTTCCAGCACCAAACGTGTAACAAAGAAAAAACCATTTAGGCTGGTTTTTATAACACCATCCCATTGCTCATCTTTCATCCACAACATCAGGTTGTCATCTTTAATGCCAGCATTATTTACCAGTATTTCAATTTGCTTATCGGGGTTTATTGTTATCCAGTCACCAAGTGTTTGTTTTATTTGATTTCTGTCGGATACATCAAATTTCAATAATTCCCCATTCTTACCGTTTTCCCTTATTTGCGAAAGTGTTGTTTCAGCTTCCTCTAAATTGCTTTTGTAATTAACCAGCACATAATAGTCCATTGCTGCCAGTTTGATGCAAACTGCTCTTCCAATACCTCTGGATCCGCCTGTTACTAATGCAGTTTTCATTTATAAAATTTTAATCTTTGAAGGAAATTGCAGGATGAGTTGTTTCAAGGAAAATCCTGACCTGCTCCATTTCTTTGTACCTGGGTTGATCTTCTATAAATTTTGGAAAAATTTTCCTCAATTCTGAATACAAAGCTAATGTATTCGGTGAAAGCCTGTCCATGCAATTTAAGTAATCAATCGCCTGTAAAATGGTCATTACCTGGATACCCAATATTGAAAATGAATTATCAATTACCTTTTTAGTCATCAAAGCGGCATTGCAACCCATACTTACAATATCCTGGTTATCGTTGTTGTTTGGAATACTGTGCACATACATGGGAAAAGAAAGGGTTTGATTTTCGGCTACGGTTGATGTGGCTGTAAATTGAATGCCCTGCATACCAAAATTTAATCCCAATACACCTAGGTTTACAAAGGGGGGAAATTTTTGATTTAGCTTATCATTAAGCAGGTAATTAAGCTGTCGCTCTGCAAGCATAGATAATTTAGTGATAGAGATCTTCAGTTTATCCATCTCAAGTGAAACATAATCACCATGGAAATTTCCACCATGAAAAATATTTTGATTTTTATGATCGATGATCGGGTTATCATTCACGGAGTTTAATTCATTTACTAGCACTTTTTCTGCCTGAATAATAGTATCATAAATTGGACCTAAAACCTGTGTAACACAACGCAATGAATAATATTCCTGTACCTTATCCTCAAAAACATCCTGGTTAAGGTTACCCGGATGGTACAAATGTTCCGAACGGCTGCGGATCATTTTGCTACCATTCAAAATTTCGCGTAACATAGCAGCAATCCGGTTCTGGCCTATGTGGTGCTTTACGATATTTAGCTCTCTTGAGTAATGATCATCATAAGCCTCAACGATCTCATTGGTCATAGCAGAAAACATGGCTGACCACACCAATAATTTTTGAGCCCGGATAATATTCACCATGCCTATACCTGTCATGGCAGAAGTGCCATTTAAAATAGCCAATCCTTCCCTCAAATGGATTGAAAGAGGTTTAATGCCAAATTTATCGAATATCACTAATGTTGGATAAATATTACCTTCAAATACAACTTCACCTTCACCAATGAGAGTTAAGCCCAGATGTGCTAATTGTACAAGGTCTCCGCTGGCCCCAACTCCACCATGCTCATAAATACAAGGCGTAATATTTTTATTAATCAGTTCCTTAAGCAACTCCACAACATCAGTATGCACACCCGAATAGGCCAGCATTAAACTATTTAAACGGGCGATCATTAGCGCCTTCACTAAAACAGGAGCTAAAAGAGTACCGCTTCCTGAACTGTGACTCCGGATCAAATTATACTGAAGTTGTAAAAGATTTTCATCGCTTACCTTATATTGTGCCATTGGTCCAAAACCAGTGTTGATACCGTATATTAATTTATTAGATGCAAATTTTTGTAAAAACTGAAAGTTAACATTGATTGTTTCTAAAGAGGAAGCAGGCAAAGTAATTGCTGTTTCCTTAAACAGGATGTCAGAAAAATCATCTAAAGTCAGGAAGTTTTGACCAATTGGTATCATCGGTTAAATTTATTTTTATTTATAAAGGTAACCTTCAAATATAAGAGCATAACTAATAATTACATTAAATGTGGTAAAAATATATATTTTTAAATGATGTAGTGGGAGTTGAATATTGAAAATTGAATAACTAACCATTTTAAAATCTATTCAACAATCAAATTCTTTTGTCTATGAATTTAATCACTTTCCTGCTTCCTTCCTGGAACTGCATTTTTTGGATCTCTTCGACAGAAATATAGAAAACATGCGGACTTACACGTAAGCGGGCCTGTAAATAAGCTCTTATCCGGTTATCACAGGCTTTACTATCATCTGCAGGCAGGAGATAAAGTAAAACTTCATCCATACCTATTTCATTTGAATTTACTTCAACTACAAAATCTATTACATCTTTCGTTTCATTCAGTAAATCAAACAAAGCGGGTGGATAAAGTGTAGTTCCTTTAAATTTTATCATTTGTTTTTTACGACCTATAATGGGCGACAGGCGCAAACTTGTGCGACCGCATGCACATGGCTCATCAAAATACATGCAAATATCTCCTGTTTTATAACGCAGCAATGGCATCCCCTCTACACCCAATGTAGTAATAGTTACTTCGCCTGGCATGTTTGATGCTACCTGGCGGTTATTCTCGTCTAGTAGTTCAACGATCATTAATTCAGGTTGCAGGTGACCACCGTGTCCTTCTCCGCATTCCGTAAATGCTGTCTGCATTTCAGTAGAAGCATAAGTTGAATAAAGTTGGATGTTCCAGGCTTCAGTTATCTTTTTACCAAGTAAATTATAAGAGAAATCAGTATTACGTATATTTTCGCCAATACAAACAGCTTTTTTTACGGAGGAATCTGTCAGATCAATATGATTATCTTTAGCAAATTGAATGAGCTTGAGTATAAACGAAGGAACGGCTACTATCGCTGTAGGTTTAAGGCGTTGTATGGTTTCCCATTGCATTGCAGGCACTCCCGGACCTAAGCGGATAATACCTGCGCCCAGCTTTCGCAACCCGGAGTAGTAGGCGATACCGGCCATGAATTGCCTGTCAAGTGTTAGCATTAGTTGGAACGTATCCGATGAAGCACCATCGGCACAAACGAAGGAATTATATTCATTAATTGTTAATCGTTTCAAATCATTTTCGGTGAGTTCAATGGTTACCGGGCTGCCTAATGTTCCTGATGTGGATGTGTACTCTATGATCTTAACGGGATCTACGCATAAAAAATCATTATTGCGTTGCTGCAAATCCTCTTTACTGGTAGTTGGCAGCGCAGGCAGGTCTTCCAGCGTTTTAATATCATCTATTTCAATATGGTTTTTAGCAAATAGTTCCCGGTAAAAAGGAGAGTTTGTGTTAAGATAAAGCAGTAATTCCTGCAGTTTTTGTTCCTGCAATACTTTTGTTTTTTCTTTTGATTCAGATGCTAATCCCTGTAAACTCATATTACTTTTCTATGATCACTACTGCCGAAGCAATTTCTTTAAGATGCGACATAGAAACCAAAATTTTTTTTATCCCCAATGGAGAAAGCGTCTTTTTGGTTTCATCCAACAAAATCAAGACAGGTTTTCCCGACTTATCGTTTATTATTTCAACTTCGTTAAAATGTGTTCCTGTTATCCAGCCGGTTCCAAGCGCCTTAAAAAAAGATTCCTTGGCCGCAAAACGTGCCGCATAATGCTCAAACTTATTGCTTTTTGATTCACAATAAACTATTTCTTTTTTTGAAAACACTGTCTCTCTGAAACCGGATTCTTTCTTTATTTTTTCAGCTATTCGATTAATTTCTATTAAGTCCGTACCCAACCCTGCCAACATAATTTGAATATTAAAATTAATGATTATTATGCGATGAGAGATTAAAATAAGAACATGAATAAAAAGTTTTTATGCATAGCCTTGAACAATACCTTAAAGTCTTTTTATGCTTATCAAATATTTGTCTTTGCAACTCAATAAAAGCAATTTCAATCAATTTGTGAATATTACCAAATCTGTTACGTAAAGGATGCATGGGTGATTATTTTGCTAATTGAAAAATAATTTCAATGATAGAACGAAATATAAGGATTTCAAAAATAGAAAAGTTACAAGTTCACTATTCTTCAAACCTTTAGTAATAAAAAATTTAAACTTCCTGTATTACCTTTGCCTATCTGAAATTTATCAACTCTCCGATTTATGACCTTCAAACAGTTACTCACATCTTCGATTGGCAAAAAATATCTAATGGCTTTCACCGGATTCTTTTTGATAATCTATCTCATTATCCACGCGACTTTAAACGCACTCATTTTTTACAATGATGATGGTGCTACATTTAACGCAGCGGCTCATTTCATGCTATATAACTGGATCATCAGGGTTCTGGAAGTAGGATTATTTGCGGCATTTATACTTCATATAGTACAAGGACTTTTATTATGGAAACAAAATAGGGCAGCGAGGAAAATAAATAACCTTAAACACAACTATGTAAAAGAAATAAAATGGAACAGCCGCCTTATGGGATGGCTCGGAACATTTATACTTTTGTTTTTAGTAATGCATTTATCCCAGTTTTGGGCACATACTAAAAGCGAATTGTATTTTCACGGACCTGATATAAATCTTTATGAACAAATGCAAAAGATATTTACCAACCCCGTGTGGTTTGTTTTATACATGATAGGACTGGCTTCTCTTTTGTTTCACTTACTACATGGATTTAAAAGTGCCTTTGAAACATTTGGAATTAATAATAAAAGATGGACACCTCTTATAAGAGGTATCGGTGTTTTTTATTCCATCGTCATTTGTTTATTATTTGCCTCAATGCCACTTGCATTTATGGCAGGATGGCTTCAGTAAATAACTGTGAATGGTCAATGACCAATTGTGAATGTGAAAACTAAAAAGTATGGTTTGCTGGTTTTAAAAAATCAGTTCCGAAAATGACAAAGTTGAATTGTATTAATTCTAAAATAATTTTTGAATAGAAATATTTAATATTAACGTATGGCATTAGACGCAAAAATTCCGGAAGGTGAAATGGCTCAGAAATGGACCAATTACAAGGATCATGTAAAATTAGTAAGCCCCGCTAATAAAAGAAAATTAGAGGTGATTGTAATAGGCACCGGGCTTGCCGGAGCCTCTGCTGCAGCTACTTTGGGCGAATTGGGTTATAAAGTAAAATCTTTTTGTTTCCAGGATAGCCCGCGCCGAGCGCATTCCATTGCGGCACAGGGAGGAATCAACGCCGCAAAAAATTATCAGAATGATGGCGATTCGGTTTATCGTCTTTTCTATGAAACAGAGAAGGGGGGGGATTTTCGCTCTCGCGAAGCAAATACTTATCGTCTCGCGCAGGTGAGTGGAAATATTATTGACCAATGCGTGGCACAAGGTGTTCCCTTTGCACGTGAATATGGTGGCTTGTTGGCTAATCGTTCTTTTGGTGGAACGCAAGTACAGCGTACGTTTTATGCCGCAGGACAAACAGGACAACAATTATTGCTTGGCGCTTATGGAGCGCTTGAACGCCAGGTAGCGCTGGGTAATGTCACTATGTATGCCCGTCATGAAATGCATGATATTGTAAAAATTGATGGAAAGACAAGAGGTATTATTGCGCGAAATCTAATTACAGGAAAATTAGAGAGGTATTTCGGACATGCGGTGTTGATTTGCTCAGGCGGATATGGAAATGTTTTTTATCTGAGCACCAATGCCATGGGCAGTAATGTAACCGCAGCCTGGAAGTCGCATAAAAAAGGAGCTTTTTTTGCCAATCCTTGCTACACTCAAATTCATCCTACATGCATTCCCGTTACAGGAGATCATCAAAGTAAATTAACTCTGATGAGCGAAAGCCTTAGAAATGATGGAAGAATATGGGTTCCCAAACAGAAAGACGATAAAAGAAAGCCCAATGAAATTCCGGAAGATGAAAGGGATTATTATTTGGAAAGAAGGTACCCGGCATTTGGAAATCTTGGGCCACGCGATGTTACCTCACGTGCCGCCAAAGAAAGGTGTGATGCGGGTTACGGAGTAGGTACTACAAAAAAAGCGGTGTATCTCGATTTTGCGGATGCGATAAAAAGATATGGCACAACAGAAGCACACAAAAAAGGAATACATGACGCAAATGAGGAAACGATTATTGAATTAGGTAAAGGGGTTATCAAAGAAAAATACGGGAATCTTTTCGAAATGTATGAAAAGATAACAGGCGAAAATCCATACGAAGTTCCTATGAGAATTTATCCTGCAGTGCATTATACCATGGGAGGACTTTGGGTAGATTATGAACTGATGACAACTGTTCCGGGATTATATAGCCTTGGTGAAGCTAATTTCAGTGATCACGGGGCAAACAGGTTAGGGGCTTCTGCATTAATGCAGGGATTGGCAGATGGATATTTTGTGATTCCCTATACTATTGGAAATTACATGTCCGGCGAGATACGCACTCCGGCGATTTCTACGTCGCATCCCGCTTTTGAAGAAGCAGAGAATGCTGTAAAGGAAAGAATTGAAAAATTAATGAGCATCAAAGGAAAAGAGTCCGTTGAAAGTTTTCATAAAAGATTGGGGCATATCATGTGGGAAAAGTGTGGTATGGCGCGCAATGATAAGGGATTACGGGAAGCAATAGAGGAAATAAAAGTTTTGAGAAAAGAGTTTTGGGAAAACGTAAGAATCCCTGGAGAAATTTTTGAAATGAATCCTGAATTGGACAAAGCGGGTAGGGTAGCGGACTTCCTGGAATTGGGAGAATTGATATGCATAGATGCACTTAACAGGAGGGAAAGTTGTGGTGGACATTTCAGGGAAGAAAGCCAAACGCTGGACGGAGAGGCGAAGAGGATTGATGAAGAGTTTAGTTACGTTGCTGCATGGGAATATACACAAAACAGGGAAGTGCTAAATAAAGAGCCGTTGACATTTGAATTGACAAAACCAAGTGAGAGGAGTTATAAGTAAGTTTAATTATAATTATTTCAGTAATTAGAAATTAGATAAAATTTATCTCGCTAAATCTGGTTGCAACAATAATAATATTATTATTTAATAAAAAATAAATTAAGGAATGGACCACTATAATATGAATCTAACCCTGAAAGTCTGGCGTCAAAAGAATTCAGCTACAAAAGGAAATTTTGAAACCTTCAATGTTAAAGATATCTCGTCTGAAATGTCATTCCTTGAAATGTTTGATGTGCTAAACGAAAGACTGGTAAAAGAAGGCAAAGAACCTATTGCTTTTGATCATGATTGCCGCGAGGGAATCTGTGGTGCATGCAGTATGTATGTAGATGGAAGAGCTCACGGTCCCTGGCAAAAGAATACTGTTTGCCAATTGCATATGCGCGCATATAAGGATGGTGATACAATAGTAGTAGAGCCCTGGAGAGCTACTTCTTTCCCGGTAATAAAAGACTTGATGGTTGATAGATCTGCATTCGACAGGATTATTGAGGCCGGTGGTTTTATCTCTGTAAATACCGGAAATCCTGTAGATGCTAACGCGATTCCTGTAGATAGATATGTTTCGGAAGAAGCTTTTGATGCAGCAGCTTGTATCGGCTGCGGGGCTTGCGTAGCCGCTTGCCCCAATGGTTCTGCCATGTTATTTGTAAGTGCCAAAGTAGCTCAGTTAGCCTTATTGCCACAGGGAGATCCTGAAAGGAAAACAAGGGTAATAAATATGGTTCAACAAATGGATAAAGAAGGTTTTGGTAACTGCGGGAATATTCATAATTGCGAAGCAGAATGTCCAAAAGGAATTTCTGTAAGAAATATTGCAAGATTGAATAAGGAACTTTTACACGCGGCTCTTTCTTCTGAAACCATGGCGAAATAAGGCTGATTAATGGTTAAGTAGTTTATTGATAAATTGGCTGAATTGTTTATTATTTTATTATTGAA
Source organism: Hanamia sp. (assembly GCA_035532615.1). Lineage (GTDB taxonomy): Bacteria > Bacteroidota > Bacteroidia > Chitinophagales > Chitinophagaceae > Ginsengibacter. Next base: position 26,533 of record DATKQQ010000139.1, on the reverse strand, counting down.
TGAGAATACCGGATATTTATTTCCAAAGGAGAGAGTAAGGTGTATTTGTTTGCTGGGTCATGACTAAGAAATGAAATCTATTTTACAGTAAACAAATCATTGCTTGCCTTTTGACGAATAACTATAGTTAATTAAAAGGTAGGGAAATTATATAAAGATTAAGCGTTGGCTAATAAAGAAACCTAAAACACTTCTCCTAAATTACCAAAAAATCCATGTGAGCCATTAGTGCCTATACCGTAATCAATACAAATATTTGTACCGGAGAATTTATTGAATTTGATACGTAATCCTGCACCAATTGCAGGAGCAATTGATGTAAATTTATTAGTGCCCAATTCTGAAAGCGACTCAGCGTTTGCAAAAATAACACCGCCTAGAAATCCATTATTTGTAATACCGTATCTCAATTCAGCTTCAAGATCTACCATATTTTTTCCGACAAACCTGTCTTGCGCATAACCTCTACCGGTATTATTATAAGTATCAGAAGCTGTTCCCGGAAGGTCCAGGTAAGGAGGATTGCCGCTTAAAGTAAATACATTGTAACTCCAGAATGCCAATACATTATTATGTGTTAATTTGATATATTTTCTTACATCAATAAGAATGGAGTTCCAGTTAGTTGTGCTGCCAAGAAACCTGGCGTTTTGTCGTAAAACAATATTACTATAAAAGCTGCCGCCCTCCGGATTAATTGAGTTTTTTCTTGAATCATATAAAAAATCCAAAGCAATCCCCGACGAAGAAGAAGTTTGACTGTATCCATATTTTTCAAGATCTGTAACTCTTCCCGTAGGAGCATTTAATTCTTTTATATCCCAATGGTAATCGAGCTGATAGCTAAAACCTGCATATAAATTCTTACCAATATTTTTTAAAACATATTGATAAAACCGGATGTATTTATAATCAACAATATATCCATTTGCTAATGAATTGGAGGTTCCAAATCCATAAGTTTCCTGTGGATAATTTAGATAACGCAAATCTCCCAATAAATTATATTTATTATTTTTTGTCCAAATATTTGATTGTATAGGAATCAGAAATTGTTTATCCTGTGTATATTTTATGGCAGTCAGGACAGATGATGTATTCGTATGTCCGTCACCGTTTGTTAAGAATCCTGCAATTCCTGCTATTCCGCCGTCAAAACCGGTTGAAAGTGTATATTCTGTAATTGGAGCTGCTGAAATATGAAACTTTGTATTCTTATTTAAAGTACTGTCAAATCTTTTATCAGGATTTTTATGTAAAATTATCAACACATAGTCTGCAAGGTCTTTCTGTGTTTTATAATAAGCCTTTTCCCTTTGAAACGCAATCGTTGAACTATCTTTCGAAACAGTTGATTTTTTCTGTGCTATTACTTTAAAACCAATCAAATTAATAATAAAACTTAGAAGTATTAAAAAGATATTTTTATTAAGATTCAATGTTGCTTTATGCATTTAAGAAATGTTTTTCAATTTTATATTCATCATTCGGAATTTTATAAAGAATTCTATCATCCAATTTAATTAAGAGGTAATTGAATCTTAAAAATAAGGATATAAAAACCTACAGAAAATTAATAATTTATTAAAGATTTAATAGTTAATTTTTTTTGAGTGAGGAAAGATTTGTGGATTGGACCTGGTATTTTTTTTCAAATGATTACCGGGATTTAAAATTATTATGCTTCTTTACATATTCCAGACTTTTCTCACTCATTTTTCAATAAAGACCATCGCGGTAATAATATCTACAATATTATGAAGAATAGCCTATATATTTCCTTCTTCAAATAAAAAGCTTTTTATACTATGTCTTACCTGATACGGATTACACAACCAATTTTACTGCGATTATTGGAATGCCCGAAGCCTTAGCTGGTCAGCCGTTATGAGAGTGGAAACAGTGCGCCAAATGCAGAGAGAAGAAAAAGAAAATTTGAAAAGCGAACAAAAAAGTGATTGAGGTTCATTTAGTCAGAAAAACACCATCTTTTGATATAGAAGGCTTAATCTACTCAACTTCCAACCATAAATACTAATTTTAGACCTTTGTAAAATCCTACTGCTTGAAACCGGAAAGAACATACCTTCTTATTGTCTGCTTATTTTTTTATTGTAATGGATTTTCCCAGCAGAACCACGCACCCATTTCCAATTTAAGAAGTAAAAAGGTTTCTACTAAAATAAATCCTTTTTTACTTGACAGCAATAGCATTGTACCTAATACATTTATTGTGACTGGCATCCCCGAAACTGCTTATTCCTTAGATTATATTAATGCCAAAATTTCCTGGAAATCAAAAAATTTGCCTGATAGTGTTTTTGTTACTTATCGAGTTTTCCCATTTAAATTAAATTCAGTGATAAGGCATTTTAATTATGATAGCATCCGTTTTAATTTTGCCATGGAAAAACCGTATGTTCTAAAAAGTAACCAGTTTCAAAGTAATTTAATTGACTTTGGTAACATTAATTATAATGGAAGTTTTGGTCGCGGAATCTCCATTGGTAATAATCAGAATGCGGTTGTTAGTTCTACCTTAAATCTCCAACTCAGTGGTTACATTGGCGACAGTTTGCAACTTACGGCAGCTATCAGTGATAATAATATACCCATACAACCAGAAGGGAATACGCAAAATATAAGGGATTTCGATAAAATTTATATGCAAATAAAGAAACATGGCTGGGAGGCTAATTTTGGGGATATAGATATCAAGCAAAGCAAGAATTATTTTCTGGATTTTTCAAAAAGAATACAGGGGGCCTCATTTCAAACTGATAATGTAATTAATAAAAATATGCGGAATTCCCTTGTATTAAGCGGTGCCCTTACCAAAGGGACGTATATGAAGGATGTCATTACTCCCATTGATGGAAACCAGGGGCCATACCAGCTTTACGGCGCTAATAATGAAATTTATTTTGCTGTAATTGCAGGTACCGAAAAGGTTTATATTGATGGTCAATTAATGACAAGAGGAGAAAATCAGGACTATATAATTGACTATAATACTGCCCAAATAACGTTTACGGTTAAACGATTAATCACCAAAGACAGCAGGATACAGGTAGAGTTTCAATATTCTAATCAGAATTATCTGAATTCACTTCTATATGCAAATGATGATCTTACTATCAATAAAAAGTTGATGGTGACAATAGGTGCTTATGTAAACTCTGATGCCAAAAATTCTTCTATTAATCAGACGCTCACTACACAGCAAAAGCAATTTTTATCACAAATTGGGAATCATATTGATAGCGCAACTTATCCCAATGTGGTACCTGATACATTTGCTGTAAACAAAATTTTATATAAGAAGGTGGATACCGCATATAATGGGATTCATGATACTATTTATGAATTTTCTGTTAGCCAAACCGATTCTTTATATAACGTTTCATTTACCGATTTAGGTCCTGGTAAGGGTAACTATAACATCGTTGATAACGGGAATGCAAATGGAAGGGTTTTTCAATGGGTACAGCCTGTAAATGGCGTTAAACAGGGAGAATGGGCGCCTTTGCTTCTTTTGATACCACCCCAAAAACACATAGTATTAACTGCAGGGGCTCAATATTCTTTTAATGCTAAATCATCTCTTAAAGCTCAATTGGCAATGAGTAATTATGATGTAAATACGTTTTCAACTTTAGATAAAGGAGACGATAAAGGAAACGCTGCTAAAATTGACTATGTAGCGAAGCAAAACGTATTTGGCAATATAAAACAAGGATTGGTTTTACAAACAGATGTGGGATATGAATATGTTCAGGATAAATTTACACCTATAGAAACGTTGCGCAATGTAGAGTTTAACCGTGATTGGAGTCTTCCCGATAGCGTAGCTCCCGCTACAGAAAATTTAATCAATGCTTCCATGCAATTAAGTGATCCTAAAAATAATTTTTTGAAGTATCAATTTACCAATTATGACCGTAGCGATCATTACCAGGGCATAAGAAACTCTATTGATAATAGTATGGTCATAAGTGGATGGCATTTCGCAGATAAATTTTACATAACCAATATTAATACCTCAATACAAAATGGGAATTACCTCAGACCTTCTATTGATATATTTAGAATATTTCCCGGATTAAATGATATTAAGATCGGCGGAGGATATTCTTCTGAAAACAACCAACAATTTGATAAAACTGGAGATACTTTATTACCGATAAGTTTTGCTTTCAATACCTGGCAGGTATATATTAATTCTTCTGCTAAAAAATCAAATAAATGGGGTATTACCTATTCTACAAGAGAAGATAGAATTCCATTCCAAAAAGGATTAATAACCCAGGATAAAAGCCAAAGTATTAACCTGATGACACAGCTAATGAAAAATGAAAATGAGCAACTCAGGATGAATGTTACCTATCGAAACCTGGATGTAATTAATCCCGGGGTATCTAATGAACAAAGTGATAAAAGTCTGTTGGGTAGGTTGGAGTATGCTATGCATGAATGGAAAGGTTTTTTAAACGGGAGCGCGTTGTACGAAATTGGATCCGGGCAGGAACAAAAGCTGGAATACACTTATGTGCAGGTACCTGCAGGGCAAGGTTATTATACCTGGATCGATTACAATAAAGATGGAATTCCTGAATTGAATGAATTTGAAGTTGCTGTTTTTGATGATCAAAAAACATGGATAAGAGTTTATACTCCTTCGAGTGATTACATAAAAGCCAATTATATAACTTTTAATTACAATTTTACGATTAACCCCAGTTTAATTATCTCAGCAAAAACAACAAAAAGATTTCTCGGATTTCTAAGAAAATTCAGTACCTCCTCTTCGTTACAGTCTAATAAGAAAGAAACCTCTAATGGAGGGTTTGATTTCAGTCCTTTTAGTAAAAAATTGGTTGATACATCTTTAATTGCTCAGAATTCTTTTTTAACGAATACCGTTTATTTTAATCGTACCAGTAGTGTGTGGGGAATTGATCTCTCACATCGGTTAAATATTTCGAAATCACTTTTAAATTATGGATTCGAGAGTAATTCCCTGAGAGATTTATCTATAATGGGTAGATGGAATTTAAACCGTTCTATTACAACCTCTTTTACTAATAAGTATGACCGCAGTCAATTAGCTAATCCCACTTTTGCCAACAGGAATTATCTGATTGATGAAGTTTCTGCAGAACCATTGGTAAGTTACATACATAAAAGTAATTTTAGAGTCAGTCTCGGCTACACGTACGACACAAGAAAAAACGTGCTTGACGACTCCTCAAGCGCATTCAATAATGAACTAACAGCAAGTGTGAAATACAGTATCCTTTCCAATGGTACTATCAATGGTAGCTTTTCTTTTAATAATATCAATTTTACCGGCGACCCCAATAGTACGGTAGGTTATCAGCTATTAAACGGATTATTACCGGGTAAAAATTATCTATGGGACCTCGAACTTACTAAACGGCTTGCCGGAAATATAGAACTTGACATACAATACGAAGGTCGGAAACCGGGAACAAACCCTGTGGTCAATACAGGAAGGGTTTCACTTAAGGCTATATTTTAAATGGCATTAAGAGCCTGAAATGGAACAATGAAATAAAGAAACAGGAAATAAAAAACAAGGAATAAGAAAGTGATAGTAAATTCGTGTGAATTCACGTATCCCGATCTATAGGGAGTTGCAATTGTTTTAAAACATAATATCATGCAAAATTTCATAAAAGAATTAAAGGTTTCGGAATTGAATAAAGGTGTTTCTACCGGAGTAAAATGGGTATCAGCTTCCGGAGAAAAAATAAAATCTTTCTCTCCTGTTGATGGTAAATTAATAGCTACTATAAATGCATGTGATAAAAGAAGTTTTGATCACGTGGTAGAAACAGCGCACAATGCTTTTCTTGAATGGCGCACTTGGCCCGCACCAAAGCGAGGTGAAATCATCAGGCAAATAGGAAATGAGCTCAGAAAACATAAAGACAACCTGGGAAAATTAGTAAGTTATGAAATGGGTAAAAGTCTCCAGGAAGGAATGGGAGAAGTTCAGGAAATGATTGATATATCTGATTTCGCTCTCGGGCTTTCGCGCCAGTTATACGGATCTACAATGCATAGTGAAAGACCTGGCCACAGAATGTATGATCAGTATCATCCTTTGGGTATTGTTGGAATTATTTCTGCATTTAATTTTCCTGTTTCTGTATGGAGCTGGAATAGCCTGATAGCAATAGTTTGCGGTGATGTCTGCATTTGGAAACCATCAGAAAAAACTTCCCTTTGTGCGATTGCCTGTCAACATATTATTTCAAAAGTTTTTAAAGAAAATGATGTTCCCGAAGGAGTAAGTAATATAATAACCGGGGGTCGGGAAGTTGGCGAATGGCTTTGTAATAAACCTGAAATTGCATTAGTATCTGCAACCGGATCTACCCGAATGGGCAAAGCTGTCAGTACTGCTGTTGGCGCCAGGCTTGGCAAAAGTTTATTGGAACTGGGTGGAAACAACGCAATTATCATTTCAAAAGATGCAGATATAGATATTGCATTGGTGGGATCTTTGTTCGGTGCCGTTGGTACTGCAGGCCAACGTTGCACCACCACAAGAAGGTTAATTATTCATCAGGAAATATATGATGCATTCAAAAAGAAATTGATAAATGCCTACAAACAATTGAAAATCGGAGATCCTTTAAAAGAAGAAAATCATGTAGGTCCATTGATAGATAAAGATGCTGTGAAGTCATATTTGAATGCAATAGACCAGATTAAAAAACAAGGCGGCAAAATGACGATACCCGGTGGAATTTTGTCCGGTAAAGGATTTGAGAGTGGTTGTTATGTGAAGCCGTGTATTGCCGAAGTTACTAACGATATGGCTATTGTACAGCAGGAAACTTTTGCTCCTATTTTGTATTTAATAAAATATAAAGACATCAACGAAGCAATCGCAATTCAAAATAATGTACCACAGGGTTTATCAAGTTCTATCTTCACTTTGAATCTTCGGGAAGCAGAAACTTTTCTATCTTATGCCGGAAGCGATTGCGGAATTGCTAATGTGAATATCGGCACTTCCGGCGCTGAAATTGGCGGCGCATTTGGGGGTGAAAAAGAAACTGGTGGCGGAAGAGAAAGCGGAAGTGATGCCTGGAAAGTTTACATGCGCAGGCAAACTATTACGATTAATTATTCTGAAACGCTCCCGCTGGCACAGGGAATTAAATTTAATGTTTAAAGGTTAGCAACCTTATCACCTTTTTAAATATTCTTATCAAATTCAGAAAGCATTTGTAAATATTCTATAATTATTATAAATGGCTTCTTGCTTTTAATAAAATTTCTAAAATTTGCAGGCTAAAATCAAATAAATAAAAATGACACAAAAAAGTAAACAGTTCTTTTTGGGAGTATCACTTTTGGCTATTTTGCCTTTTTACGTATCTGCACAAACGGATTCTACTAGTTCTATGGATTCGGCAACAGTAAAAAGAGTAGCACCAAATGATTGGTTCGAGCTCGACAGAGGTACCACTGGATATTATGGGATCAGTCTTGACAAGGCTTATGATTTTTTAAAAGGAAGAAAAAGTAAGACCATTGTCGTTGCAGTTATAGATAGCGGTGTGGATACTTTGCAGGAAGATTTGAAACCCATACTTTGGCACAATCCGGGCGAGATACCACATAATGGAATTGACGATGATCATAATGATTATATAGATGATGTATATGGATGGAATTTTATTGGAGGCAAAGATGGACGCAATGTTCACCAGGATTCTTATGAAGCCGCAAGAGTATATTGGAAACTGAAAAGCAAATATGATAGCACCGAAAATGACGATACAACAAAAATGGATGAAACTCAAAAAGCTCAATACGCTTGTTACCTCCGTGCAAAAGATGATGTTACCAAAGGAATTAATCCTGGAGAAATGTTGCAGATGAAAAGAATTTTACCAATTATGGAAAAAGGGGATTCTATCATTGGTAAAGACCTTGGAAAAACTGAATTTACATGTAAAGATGTAGAAGGTTATACTTCTGATGATATCAATGCAAAAATGGCTGCTGCTATTTATTTGAATATTGGTAAGATGAACAATAATTATGATCTCACTAACACAGATATTCTAAATGATTTGCGTGGCCAGATCCGAAAAGGGGATGCAGCTACCACTCCTCCTGAAGATTATAGAGACGAAATTGTAAAAGATAATCCTAACGATATCAATGATCGTTATTATGGGAATAATGATGTAATGGCAGGCACTCCATCGCATGGAACTCATTGCTCAGGAATCATCGCTGCAGTAAGAAATAATGGAATTGGTATGAATGGAGTGGCCGATAATGTAAGAATCATGATGGTGCGCGCCGTTCCTGATGGAGATGAGCATGACAAAGACATTGCTAATGCTATCCGTTATGCCGTGGACAATGGTGCAGAAGTGATCAGCATGAGTTTTGGTAAAGGATTTTCTCCACAAAAAAACTGGGTTGACGATGCTGTAAAGTATGCACAAAGTAAAGGAGTGCTACTGGTACATGCTGCAGGGAATGATGCACAGGATATTGATTCAGTAAAGAATTTCCCTAACCCTTATTATCGTGACAAGTCGGGAGTAGCTGATAATTTTATAACGGTAGGTGCAAGCGGTGATCCCACAAATGGTGGCTTTACAGCAAGTTTTAGTAACTATGGTAAAAAATCAGTTGATGTATTTGCTCCCGGGGTCAATATTTATTCTACACTTCCTGATAATAAATTTGGTGATTATTCAGGAACCAGTATGGCCACACCGGTAGTTGCCGGAGTTGCAGCTTTGGTACTCGAATACTTTCCTGATCTAAGTGCAGAACAGGTAAAATATGTGATTGATCACTCGGTAGAACCTCCACCGGGAAAAGTAAAAAAACCAGGTACTGATGATATGGTTAGCCTGTCAGATCTTTGTATTAGCGGTGGAGAAGTGAATGCCTACAATGCAGTGAAACTAGCTGCAACTTTAAAAGGCGATAGAAGCAAATCAGACAATAATTCACCAGAGAAAGAGAAAAAAGTTAAAAGACACAGAAGAAGAGCATAATCATTAAAACGATTTATTCAAATAGAAACCGGCAGAATAAAATTTGCTGGTTTTTTTAATTTTAAAAACTCTATGCTTTTATTCATGTTTGATTCAATAAATATATCTTAATCGTTTTCTTTCGGATTTCAGAACCATTTAAACTTTGATTAATCTTATTTTTGTAAAATAATTTTCTCGTTAGATTTAAAATAAATAAAATGGAAAACAAAAAAACAAAAAATGGAATTTATCCTGACCACTTTTATCCTTACATACACCTGGTAGAAAACGAGGATTTGAATACCATTTTAAAAGTTCAGTTAACCGAATCCCAATCATTTTTTAATTCTGTTCCTAAAGAAAAGTATGATTATAAATATGCTCAAGGTAAATGGAGTATAAAAGAGGCGTTACAACATATTATAGATACAGAAAGGGTTTTCTCATATCGTGCATTGGCTTTCTCCAGGAAAGACATCAATGTTCTCCCGTCATTTGATGATAAAAGTTATGCCTCCAATGCAAATGGCGCATTAAGAGAATGGAAAGATTTGGTAGAGGAATTTATAGCAGTTAGAAAATCCACTCAACTTCTTTACAATAGCTTTTCATCTGATCAATTAGATTCTCCGGGGAAAGCAAGTGATTATCAAATGAACGCAAGAGCCATGGGTTATACAATTGCAGGCCATCTGGCACACCATATAAATATCATAAAGGAAAGATATTTGTGATAATTGAGATAGTAATAGATGATTTAGATTGTTTAGATTCACCTCCCTGTCAGGGCACAATTCATTATGAAAATATTTTACGTTCCGCAAATTAAGAATTGGGATGCATACACCATAAGTCACGAACCAATAAAGCCTATTGATTTAATGGAGCGGGCTGCTATGGCTTGTTTCAAATGGATCATTGAACATTTTGATACAAATACTTCCTTTAAAATATTTTGCGGCAAAGGAAATAATGGTGGCGATGGACTTGCCATTGCAAGACTTTTATCAGTAAAAAAATATAAGGTTTCTGTTTATATTGTTGAAGGAAAACATCAAGGTTCTCCGGATTTTGAAACCAACCTGAAAAGACTAAAAAAAACCTCCTCCGAAATATTTTATTTGAACAATGAAAAATCATTCCCAGTCTTATCAAAAAACGATGTAGTCATTGATACCTTATTTGGTACTGGATTAAATAAAAAAGCTACCGGTTTAATTTCATTACTGATTAATCATATAAATGAAAGTAATTCCAAAGTAATATCTATTGATGTTCCCAGTGGTTTGTATATTGATAAAAGCAGCCTGTCTTCCGCCGCATTGCAGGCAATTATCAAAGCTACTTATACCCTGACTTTTCAAAGTCAAAAACTGGCCTTTGTAATGCCCGAAAATGAATCTTATTTCGGTGATGTTATTTTGCTTGACATCGGACTATCCAAAGAATATGAAGAAAAGGAAGAAGCCCAGTTTGAATACATTGATAAAAGATTGATTAAGAATATTTATAAGCCACGAAAAGCGTTTGCCAACAAGGGGAATTACGGGTATGCGTGCCTGTTAGCAGGAAGCTATGGAATGATGGGAGCTGCTGTTCTCAGCGCCAAAGCGTGTTTAAGGAGCGGCGTTGGCAAACTCACCTGTTATATTTGCGAAGCAGGATATTCCATTATGCAGATTTCAATACCCGAAGCTATGTGCAAGGTTTTTGGAGGACAATTTATAAGCGATCCAAAGGATTTTACAAATTTTGATGTAATAGGTATTGGTCCCGGAATTGGGAAATATCCTTCTCACAAATATTTACTAAAGGATTTATTTTCCGGGTTTAAAAAACCGGTTGTTATTGATGCAGATGCATTAAATATGCTTAGTGAAAATAAAATTTTATATAAATCAATTCCTGCAAACAGTATTATTACCCCACATCCTAAAGAGTTTGAACGATTATTTGGAAAAACTGATTCGGATTTTGATAGAATACATCTTGCCTTATCCAAAGCAAAAGAGTTGTGTATTTTCATCGTCCTAAAAGGTCATTATACATTTATAGCCACACCCGACGGAAAAGGATATTTTAATTCTACCGGAAACTCAGGAATGGCTACTGCCGGAGCCGGTGACGTGCTTACAGGAATTATTACCGGTTTAATGGCACAGAAGTATTCATCCCTGGACGCTTGTATTTTCGGGGTTTATCTTCACGGACTTGCAGGAGACATAGCTTCAAATGATATTTCCAAAGAAGCATTAATCTCAGGAGATATTATTGATCATTTAGGAAATGCATATAAAGAAATCATTTCAAATTAAATGATACGTTTAGAAATATTTTAATGAATTGCGAAGCCTTAATTAAAAGTTCAAAATGTTTCTTATGAGATCTAAGAAAATACATCCTTTCTATTGTAAAAATTAATTACTGACTGGCATCAGCACCCTCATTGCATCATCCTCCAAAAACTTCAGTATAATAAATTTGGCCTTTGCTATCCTTTGCGGTACCAATGCCAATATATTTATAAGGGCCAAGCATATTGCGGCGATGGCCTGGCGAGTTTTTCCATAATGTTACTACCTCATTTGCAGATGTAGCACCAAAAGCAACATTTTCAGCAAAACTATGTAACCCTTTGATTTCGCTCATTGCCTCCGCTGCTCTTTCTCCAAAACCCGCATGACCGAAACTTACGCGTCCGCTTGCCATGTCGGCGCTATGTTTTTGAGCTAATGCATTTAGCTGCTGTTTCATGATTAATACCGGCAAACCTTGCGATTCCCTGAATTGGTTTGTCAAACTCAAAACATTAGCAACCAGATTTGTATTATCATTACCAGGAGAAAAAGAAAGGATGCTTACAAAAAGAGAGAAGCAAATAACGATAGTGTATAAAAGGTTTTTTTTCATTATTACGGAAATTAATTACTCCAAAAGAGTTTGACTTATCAAAGATAAAATGGTTTATCCTTTTAGTTTTTGTGAATATGCTAAGAAACTGCAAAAGTGGATTTTTCTCTAAGGTGAATAAAGAAAAGACCGAATCCTTTCCTTTTCGTCTTTGTAAGGAGCAGATGTAAACTTCAATTAATCAGAGACTATATGCGCCGTGTTAATCTATACTAATAAGGCAAAGATTTTGTCAGGCGAATTTATCCTTTCTGTTCCACCTCAAACGCATATTGTTTCAATTGCAGGCACGTGATTACAGGTCTTCCTTCCTCTGCAGCAACTATATTATTTTTTTCAATCAATTTAAGCTTATACTTATCAAATTCCACCTCAACAATTTCGTATAATTTTAAATAATTTTCATTCTTTTCCCTCACTCTGGAATGAATAGTTAATTGTTTACCGCAATCAGTGATGAGTTTCCACATGCTTAAAATATTTTAATCTTTAAAAAAATTGTTATTTGCCATACCAAAGGTAAATATTTAAGTAATGGTCATATTGTTGGCTTCAAATGTCCATTTTTCAACTCTGTTTTCAGCCAAACCTTTGGCCATTTCATGATTTGGAACCCACCTTCTAAGTTGATGCTAATTACTTTACCTGAATCCGGGTCAAATCAGTTAAACCAGGAAGGTTTCAAAAGCCTTCCTGGTTTGGTTACATTAATTGTTTGTCACTTGCATTACAATAACTACTTTATTGATAAATTTCATTTTGATATTTTTTTAATTGTGTGGATAATTTTAATGCAGGATAATCAGTGTAGCCTCGTGCGCCGGGCGTGTATAGCGCACTATAGTCAACAGGATTCAGTGCTGCGTTTGTTTTTATTCTTTCTACAAAATCCGGGTTGGATAAGAAAGAACGTCCGAAGGCAACCAGGTCTGCAAACCCTGCTTGCAGTGCTTTTTCACCTGTTTCAGGAGTAAGTCCATTACTTAAAATAATGGTTCCAGAAAAATTCTCCCGAATCACTTGAAATGTTTTTTCAGGAATAGGCGCATTCACTGCTACGTGTATATAAGCGATTTGCAGCTCATCTAATTTTAGCGCAAGCCATGCGTAAGTGTTAGTTGTTTCTTGTTCATCATACGGAGCCAAATCACCCAATTTGGAAAAAGGCGAAAAACGAATACCTACTTTTTCTTTTCCGATGGCATCAACAACGGCCTGTACTACCTCAATAGTAAACCTGGTGCGATTCTCCATACTTCCGCCGTATTCATCATTCCGATTGTTTACATTCGGATTTAAAAACTGCTCTAACAAATAACCGTTGGCTCCATGAATTTCTACTCCATCAAAACCAGCTTCAATAGCATTTTGCGCAGCCAATACAAAACCATTAATTACATTCTTGATTCCTTCTTTTGAAAGCGAAACGGGTGCTGAAAAATCCTGCAAGCCTTTGGTGTCAGTGAATATCTGCCCGGTTGCTTTAGTATCTGAAGCACCCACCAACGTGATTCCCTTAGGTAGATTATCGTTGTGCCCGATACGGCCGGTATGCATCAACTGCAAAAATATTTTACTTCCGTCCTGGTGTACTTTACCGGTAACATGTTTCCATGCATCTGTTTGCTGTTGGCTAAAAACGCCGGGTATCCTTGGATAGCCCAAAGCTTCCGGAGCAGGTGCCGTACCTTCAGTAACAATTAATCCCGCGCCGGTGCGCTGACCGTAATAGGTTGCCATCAATTCATTTGGCAGATTGTCAATAGCCCGGCTGCGGGTCATTGGAGCCATTACCAAATGATTTTTCAATTCGAAGTTGCCTTTTATAAAAGGCGTTAGTAATTTTTTCATCTTTGTTATATTTAATAATTTGATACAGCAAAGTTGAATCGAACTGGCTTCGTAAAATAACCAGGTTAGTCCTATAAATAGTCTTATCCGGTGGTAGAATATTTTTTGGGAGTACGTCCGTAGTGTTTTTGAAATAAGCGGCTGAAATGGCTAAGGTTGGAAAACCCAAGCTGGTAGCCTACTTCGGAAACTGAGTAACCTGATTGTTTTAATAAAAAAGCGGCTTCTTCCATCCTCACCTTTTGGTAGTAATTGTAGATAGTATCTCCAAAAGTTTGTTTGAATAGTTGTTTCAGTTTAGTTTCACTCATGCCAACTGCAGTGGCAAGTGTTGGTATAAAAGGAGGTTCCCCTATGTCCGATAGAATCATATTGCGCACTTCAAAAAGTTTTTCAGCATCCGCATTGTACAAAGCTCTCTGCGAAGTATTTTCTCTTTTTGATAGCTTATGAAATAAGTGGTATAATAATTCCTGCACTTTTATCTGGACCAAAAAATTGCTTAAATCATCATTCATATTGATCGCCGCAATATTTTTCAATATTTGTTGCGTTTCGGCACTCATGTTTTCGAAGTATAAGAAAGATGCAGCGCTGGTAGTGATTGTCTTTAAAACCTGGTTGAGCGTTTCCACTCTCAACATTGACCGAAGTTCTGAAGATGTAACACCCACCACTACATATTGCGTTTCTGTATTGGCAGGGAACCGGATAACAGAGCTTAAATCATTGGTGGTAACTTGTATAGCGGATTCGTTTTTCTGGGAAAACTTTACAGGTTTTTCCTGGTTATAAACCAGGTCGAGAGGTTGTTCATTATTATAAAAGAAAATGCTTAGCAGATCACTGGGCTCAATGGCGGGATTTCTTTTAATAATAAAATCTTCCTTTAGTTTATAGTGATGAATCAATAGCCTGAAGTCGTTTCCTAACTGAACTTTTCGTACAAATCCTTCACCCATCGAAGTTGGAATAGTTAAGTAATTATCCCTAAGTGGTATATCATACTTTTTCGAAAAGTCAGTAATAAAGTCGAATTGAAGTGAAGAGGTAAATTCAAATATCATCTTGTAAAACTTCAGTGATGTATAATAATTTTTAAAAGGATGTTACCGGTTAAAGCAAATTTACCAAAATGGCACGTCTTGCCGCATTTGGGTAATACAGTAAAGAAACAAATACTTCGGATTTTTATTTTTAACACTATCGTCAATCATCTAATCGGAGTAGAAAACAGGGGCGAATCAGTTTAATATTTCAATGGATCCATGCTCATGAATGAGTGAAACGCAACTAACCTCTGTTGGCATTCATTTTTTTAAGATGCTATTTTTTTTCGTATTCTGCTTAATGATTGAGGTGTTATCTTAAGATAAGAGGCAATATATTGCTGTGGGATGTACAAAGCAAGATCAGAATATCGTTTGATGAACTCTCTGTATTTGTCAGTAGCTGTCCCAAAGTTAAGAAAATCAATGTCCTTCAATTTGGTAAGCAATAGCGCTTCGGACAAACTTTTGGTGAGTATAAATAATTGCGGAATTTTTTCAGTTAATTTTTCCCAGTCCTGGCGTTTTACATAACTTATACGACTGCTTATTACTGCCTGTAATGGATAGTTACTTGGCTTACGGCTATAATAACTTTCTAAGTCAACAATAAATTGATTTTCCCTAAAAAAATATCTCGTAACCTCTTCTCCTGCCTCATTCACAGAATAAGTCCTTACAACACCAGTGTCAATAAAACCTATTTCATTAGGTACTTTTCCAATTTTTGAAAAATACATTCCGGCTTCTAATTCTTTTTCGTCAAAATAAGAAATTATGTCATCAATATTTTCTTTGGTAAGAATGCCTCCGAAACTAAGTGCCGCTTTTAATTTTTCCATCTATTTCTGTTTAACAATTCCTAATTGAAGAATGCTTGAACCACAAGGTAAAATAGTTTCTTTTGTTTTGATAGGCTTCCCACCCAAATCGTTTACGGCTTTTTGAGTCCCATTTGCTTTGCGAGATAGGCGTCGAACATCCTTGTAGGAAGGAGTCTGGGTAAAGTCCAGTTCTTGAAACGGTGCGGCACGACTGCGTAGCGCGCTTTCGGTTTCGCCCTGGTGAGTGCCATGCAAACAGTTTCGCCCAGGCGCTCAGGAGGCAGGCCGTTGGTACGCGCTTCGTTGACGATCCACTTCTGAAAGTTTTGCACAGGCTCCCAATACCCAGTCTGCCTGAACTCACTCAGATCCTCCTTTTCACCCTTGTCGTACATTGATGTCTTAACGGTGCCCGGTTCAATGATAATGACATCAATACCAAATAACATCAGTTCTTTGCGCAGCGCGTCCGACATTCCTTCAAGACCAGCTTTCGAAGAGCTATAAGCACCAATAAGAGGGATAGCAACTTTTGCGCCGGTAGAGCTGATGTTCACGATACGACCAGTATGACCTTTTCTCTTCTTATCCGTTCCCAAAAGAGGAGCGAAGGCTTGGATTACGACAAGAGGAGAGATCATATTGACCTCCAACTGCCGCTTATACTCGCTGGGCCTCAGATAAATCAGTGGCCCGCTCACGACAATTCCTGCATTGTTCACGAGACCAACCAGATTTCTGTCGCCTATCATTGAGCCGACCTTCCGGGCGGCTTGATGTACAGCGTCGGCATCCGTAATGTCCATCATGAGAGGCACGAAGCCGTTGCCGAATTCTTTTTGCAAACGATCGGCATCTATCTGCTTGCGTACTGAGCCGAACACGCGAAATCCCTTTGAAATAAGGACCTTTGTGGTTCCCCAACCAATTCCGGTGGATACCCCGGTGACCACGACATCTTTGCGAGCGGAATTTTCTAATGTTGTATTCATTTTTTTAATTTTTTTAATTTTTTATTACTTTTTCTGATAAATGTTCAGGCAGAAAAATTACTGACTTTTGAAAGGGTCAAGGAGTTGAATAGCGGTATACGAACCTGCAAAACCAGTTATTCCTATCGGCAAGATTTTTTTATTGTTTACCATATTATAGATATTCTTTGAACTGCAAATATCTAAACACTAAATAAGAGCTAACTTACCAAATGATAAGAAATGGAGACTTTGAACGCATACTATGGGTTAGTCAAAATTTTGGAAAAGTTTATGTCAAACTAATAATGGAGATGTTCTGTCAAGGATAGACTATTGAGTTTATGAAAATCATTTATCGTTTTTCATTTCTTTCAATTAAAAGAAGCCCGAAATTCCAAAGGTGAAAATTTGGTTTTGCTTTTAAATAATTTGCTGAACGACTGCGGATGTTCGAATCCCAATTCGTAAGCAATTTCGCTCACCGATAGTTTGGTAGTGGAAAGTTTTTCTTTTGCTTTTTCAATCAGCTTATTGTGGATGTGTTGCTGGGTGCTTTGCCCGGTTAATACTTTGAGTAATGAACTTAAATAGTTTGGAGATACGTTTAATGCCTCTGAAATTAATTGTACCGATGGAAGGCCTTTTGAGATCATTTCATCGTTACCAAAATAGCCACTAAGAATTTTTTCTAAGCGATCCAGAATTTGATGATTGCTTATTTTTCTTGTAATGAATTGACGCTCATAAAACCTTTCCGAGTAGGTGAGCAATAATTCTAATTGTGCAATAATTACGCTCTGACTGAATTTGTCAATATTGGAATGATATTCCTTTTCTATATTTTGAATAATGTTGTTCATTACGGCTTCTTCTTTTTGCGAAAGGAATAAAGCCTCGTGTACCGAATAGTCAAAATATTCGTAACGCTTTATGTTTTTTGCCAGGCTTGTATTCCACAAAAAATCCGGATGAAAAAGCAACATCCATCCAGACTTTTTTTCGGAATCATTTTTACCATGCTCAATTCCGAAGACCTGGTTGGGAGCCACAAAAAACATAGTACCCTCATCAAAATCATAATCCTGCTGCCCATATTTAAATTTGGCATCGCAATTTCTTTTCAACGCAATGAAATAAAATTCATAGATGAAATTGGTGGGTTCATCGTCGCGAAAGCCTTTAACGTCCTCAACATTTATCACGCTGATTAAAGGATGTTCAGGCATTGGTAATCCCCTGAGCCGGTGAAACTCAGTGATTGTTTTAATTCTGTATGGTTGTTTGGTTGCCATATTTTGTTTTATTTTTTATTCAAGAAACTTCATATCCTCTTCGCTTAATTTTATTTCAGTTGCTTTTAAGTTTTCTTCAAAATGTTTTAGCGAAGAAGTTCCGGGGATTGGTAATATCCAGGGAGAACGATGGAGCAGCCATGCTAAATTTATTTGCGCATCTGTGGCGTTGTGTTTTTTTGCGATGGTTGAAATTCTTTCATCTTTTTTAGGCATTGACTGGAACAAAGAGAAGTATGGAATCAAAGGTATTTTATTTTCCTCGCAGATAGCCAACACTTCTTCGCCGCCTCTATTTTCTCCTCCATGTGCAAATTGTTTTGAGATGCGTTGCGCATGGCCAAACATATTTTCTACGGTCGCGATGTCACCCATTTCCATAGCAGCTTTCAATTCATCAGGACTCACATTACTTACGCCTACATGCAATATTTTTCCTTCTTTCTGCATCTCAAACATAGCATCCATCGATTCTTTGAAAGGCACACCGCCTTCGGCTATTATCCTGAAATGAACCAGCGTTATCTGTTCTCTTTTCAGAGTACGTAAATTATTTTCTATGCTGGTGCGTAAATTTTCAGGACGATTAAATGATATCCAGCTTTTATCCGGTTTTCTTGCGCCGCCTACTTTAGTACATATTACCAAATCATCGGGATAAGGATGTAATGCTTCTGCTATTAAACGGTTTGTGATGTCCTCGCCGTAATAGTCGGCGGTGTCTATAAAATTGATGCCGCTTTTAATGCATTGTTTTAATATTTGCAATGCTTCGGGGCGACTGGCAGGTTCTCCCCAAATGCCTTCCCCAGTGAGCCGCATGGTTCCGTATCCGAAACGTTTTACTTTCAATGGATGATTGCTTTCTCCTGCAATCGTAATTTCCTGTGTTATCATAAAATTATTTTTGTGTTCAATTAGTTTAAAAAACTGTTACTACCATTTCTGCTTACTCTTGTTATTATTATTCTTTAGAGGATAAAAGTACTATGATTTAAAAATTGCATCAGTATGTTCCTTTTACCAATCTATTTCGCCCGCTTCACTTAAAAATTTCCCTGTTGGCCCATCCTTATCTACGGTAGCATATTTTACTATTGCTTTTGCGCCTTGCTCTACGGTTTGTGTCCCCTTGTGTTGGTTCAGGTCGGTTGCTGTGTAACCCGGCGTAACACTGTTTATTTTGAAATTGGTATCCCTTAATTCATTCGCCAGCATCACAGTAAAAGCATTCAGCGCAGTCTTTGAACAACTGTAGGTATCATAAATCGCATAGTTATGATTTTGTGTACTGCTATGAATCGTTAAGGAACCTAACCCGCTTGAAACATTTACGATTCTCGGCTCGTTTGATTTTTTTAAAAGACCGAGAAATTGTTGGGTAGTTTGTACAGCGCCAAAAAAGTTGGTTTCAAAAACTTTCCGCAAATTTTCTATTTCACCGGTAGATAAATTTTGAGCCTGTCCGCCTCCAATACCGGCGTTATTAATTAAGACATCTAATTGTTTGATTTTACCTTCCAACTCTTTTCTTGCCGATTTTATGGTATTGATATTTGTTACATCTATTTCAATACAATCCACATTATTGAATCCTAATGCTTTCAACTTTTTGATTGCTTCCAGCCCTTTGATTTTATCTCTGCTACCCAAATAAACAAAGTAGCCTGATTGTGCCAATTGTTTGGCTGTTTCAAAACCAATTCCTTTGTTAGCTCCTGTTATTAATACTGTTTTCATTATTTAATTTTTTGTTTTTTATTTACTATTAAACACACTTGCAAACTCTTTTGCAAAATCTTTTAGTTTCACTTTTCCGATTATTACTTCAGGTCTGTGGCGGGAAAATTCCTGTGTCATTAATCCTTTATGAATAGGTGCCTGCATTTCTATGATATCTGATGCGAGTTTTGGAGACAATCCAGCCATTTCCGGTCCCCTAAGCATTTCTTTATCCTCTATTGCCACCCATTTCAAATCAGGCTTGCCGATAGCAATGCCTATAATTTTTGCAGCTTCATTACATGTCATTTCATCACTGGCCACATAACGAACTTTGTTGTTGTGATCAGGAAGGATAATTTCGTCAACTATAGCATCTGCGATGTCAGCAGGTGCCGAGAATACAATTCTATCTTCACCTCCATAGATAGAAGCAAGCATACCCTTTTCTTTAATCATATCGATAGAATCAAAAAAATTGGAATAAAAAGATCCCGGACGAATTTGAGTAACGGAAGCGCCTGACGATTCAGTAAGAATGTTTTCTATTTCTTTATAGGCGCTGATTATCCCAGCCACCCAGCCACTTAAAACAATCACCCGTTTTACTCCTGCTTTTTGAATAGCGCGCGCATAGTTGTTGCTGATTTTCGTAAACCAGCCTATAAGATCGGGATCCTTAAAATTTAAAGGTGTCATACAATATACGACATCAGCCCAGGTAAATGAATTTGTGAGAAAATCGACATCTTCCAGGGATCCGATGGCAGCCATTGCTCCCAATGCTTCAATATCTTTTTGCCTTTCGGGTTTGCTGCTGATAACAGTAACTGAATGCCCTTTTTGTACTAACTCTTTGGTCAGTGGCTTGCTAATGTTTCCTAATGAGCCTGTAACTACTATTTTCATTTTTTTTTAAATTTTATTATTGATTATAAACTTTCGCAAATTCCTTTGCAAAATCTTTCAGCTTTACTTTTCCTAAAGTGGGTTTGTGCCGGTTGTAATCTTCGTACAATTTTCCACTACGTCCGGCTGCATTCATTTCCACCAAACCTTTCGCAATCTTCGGATTCATTCCTGCTGTTTTCATTCCATTGAGCATTTGTTCTTCAGGGATTTCCTGCCATTTTAAACCAGGCTTGCCAATAGCTTCTCCCAAAATCCGGGCGACTTCATTTGGCGAAACTTCATCGCTTGCTATATAACGAATTTCTCTGCCGTCAAAAGGTTTTTCCATTTCTTCGGCAATCACAGCAGCAATATCCAAAGGTGAAACCCATGGGGCTTTTTCATCGCCTCCATAATTTTGTACGATGGCATTTTGTGTTTTTATGGTTGGGATAAAGGCAAACATATTAGTGTAAAATCCCACCGGACGCATAAATTTAATGGAAACATCCTCCGGTAATTGTTTCAAAATGTTTTCCACGTTGTAATGAAAAGCAATCATTCCAACACCTTTGTCAGTATGTGCGCCAATGCTGCTGAGATGCACCACATGCTTCACGCCCGAATCTTCAACAGCTTGTTTATAATTATTGGCAATCTTATTAATAGTCGCCATGAAGTCAAGATTTTTGTCAAAGAAACGGTTGGTGCCAAGTGTTTCCATAAGATAGACTATGTCCGAGCCTTTGAAAGATTTTGTGAGAAAATCCAAATCTTCCATTGTGCCGATAGCGGCATTTGCACCTAATGCTACAATGGCTGATTGCCGCTCAGCTTTGCTACTGATAACAGTAACGGAGTGTCCTTTTTGAACTAAAATTTCTACGAGTGGTTTGCTGATGTGCCCTAACGAGCCTGTGAGTATTATTTTCATTTTTTTGTTTTTTTTGTTAATGCAAAACTCCGCACAAATAAAACAACTGATGTATCCAAATCTATGTTTGTTGTAGCCAAAAAATGGTAATTGAAAAAGTGATTCGTTAAGGAAGTTAGCGAGTGTTAATGCTGTTTGGAAGTGATGCAACACTTTCATTTGGTAGGTCGGCGTAAAGATTCCCTGTTAATGAATAGTAAAAACGGGTATTGATAAAATTTAATTTCCCGACCTCAATAATTGCTATTTGCTTTCCATGTGCTTTAGCAAGAGTATGTTCTGTTGAGTATGATGAATATTCTATTTGCAATAGTTTATACAATTGCAAAATTGAATCCCTTTCTTTGGGCTTAATAAATTTGCTCATCGTAAAGCAATGAGTCTTTTTGGACTTTTTCTTTGTTGACTAAAAAAGGATTGCGCCATGCTGCGAAGGCGGCCAACAAACCCATGATTATTAATAAAGATAATCCCTTTGAAAGACTGGATTTTTCGGAGATAAACCCAATCACTGAGGGGCCGGCAAGAAAACCAATCAGTCCACCGGTAGTAACCATCGCATACCCTTCCACTGTACTCAAACCCGGTATGTTGGCAGATGCCCTGAACAAGACTGGTACAATGCAGCAACATCCTAAGCCAACCATTATGTAACCTATTATCGCCACAATTACTCCGGGCGAAGTTACTACCACCAGGAAACCCAATGCGGCCAGTAATGCTCCGGATACCACTACATTCTTGCTTCCTGCTTTTTTGATAAGCGCGTCACCATTGAGCCTGCCCAAAGTCATCGCGACGGAAAATCCTGCGTAACCCAGGCTCATCAATGCTTTGGGCGCCAATAGTATTTCTTTGAAATAAATAGCGCTCCAATCGGCCACGCATCCTTCCGCCATAAAACTCACCATGCAAATGAAGGAAATACCTAAAATGGAAGAAGAAGGTAATTTAAAAGCTGAACGCGAATGAATAATATCTGTGTTTGCAAGCAGATGCTTTCTATTAGAAAAAATGACGGTGACAAGAACTACAGCAACAATTACAATTTGCCACCCCGATGGCACGTGTACTAAAAATAATAAAGCGGCAATTCCTGCGCTTACCGCACCACCAAGGCTGTACATTCCATGGCAGGTAGCCAGGAAAAACTTGTTGTACTTCTTTTCCTTCAGGTTTACCGTGGCGTTGGCAGATACCCCGTTCAAAAAACTAACGGCGCCAAGACAATAGAGGCATGCCCAGAACATAACCCGGTTCACACAATTAATTTGCAATACCATAATGCCGCAAATGATCATATAACCGGTGAACATCCATCGGCCCACTGAAATTTTGCTGAAAACCCTTGTAGAAAGCGCCATCCCGCTAATAGCGCCGAGCGGCGATAACAATAATGAGAGTCCCAGACTGCCATCTGAAAAGCCCAGTCTTTCTTTAATTCCAGGTATGGAGGCCACCCAAATACCAAACAGAAGACTTGAAGTAGAAAATAAAAAGCCTACCGCGAAAACCGGTTTGTTCCTGAAAAAAGAATAAAAGTTCCTGAGCATGTTTCGGGAAAAATAGAGAATGCGAACTTACAAAAATTTGTGCTTCACAGTGCGGGTCGGTAACAGAATGGGGATTATTTATTTATGAAAAATACGATTGCCTGTCCATGTTATAGAAATCATTAGCGTCCAACTTAAGCTAATGGAACGGTTTGCCGGCCTGGAGATTTTTATTGATTCAGCAATCAGATCTAAAACCTTACAGTAAAAGAGTTTTTTAAAGATCTTCTTTTTATCCGTCACTTTTTATTAGATAAAATTATATTAAATAGCGATAAGGTATTTTATTCTTGTTTGCGAAAAGATTTGTTGGCGGGGACGCCAACAACAGCAGGGGACGCCAGCATCAGCAAGGGGATAATTTTGAGATCCCACCTCCGAGATCCTTTGCTTGGCTCTAAAATTCATTTTTTTCGACTGCCAAAAATCTCTTAGTTTTCGGGATGAATTCCTATTGAACAATCTATGGATAGCAGCACATTAAAATTCAAAAGTTCACCGGAAATCGAAGAGGGACCTATAGGATTAAAAAATATAACACGGCCTTTGCAGGAAATAATAACAATTTTTCGTAATTTTAAATTGAAATTCCCGGTAAATGAAGAACAGTTATATCCTACTTCGTAATAAAAAGGAAAGTCAAGCCCTCACCATTGAAGAGCTGCAGGAAATTGGTTTAAAAAAAACCGATTTGATTTGGGTGGAATGCCAGAGTATGTCCTGGCGCAGTCCATTTGAAATAGCTGAGCTAAAAAAACTTGTGTCTGCAAGTAGCGATAATGAGATAAAAAATAGCCCGGAGAAATTAGTTTTAAAGGAAGCGCCAAAGCGTGAGAGACTGGTTAAACAAAATGCAGGAGAAACATTGATAGATCCCTATGAAAAGATTTCGGGAAAATATAATTATCCCGAACGTGTGATCCTTTCCGGGCTTGTGAAAAAAAAGATGGATTCCCAATCAAACAACGTTTCTTCTCCCTGGGGTACTATAAAAGAAGAGCCGCTTACTGATGCGGAACAAAAAGTGCATCTAAATAATAAATTTTTTTCTTTTCAACTATCTGAACCCGTAAAAAAAATAGCTTTATATTCAGGATTGATACTTGCCGGCGCTTTGCTGATGCTTCTGATACAGGATTTGGGCAGTAATAGAACAGTTGCCCTACAGCAAGAAGCACCTCTAACTGAAAAAAGCCCATCACCCTCTGCTTTTATACCCTCGGCCTTAAATAAGGGCAGCAATATTACTGCAACGAATATTGAAACCCCTGTCCCGGCATCCGAAAATGGTTTGGTAAGTACAAAAAAAGAACAAAAAAAACCGGTTAAGTCCGCACATAATCTCCCGTTAAAAACTGATGCAAATTCGGAAAGCCAGGATACCAGTAACAATAACGCCCCAAAAAATACCCCACCGGGCAATGTAATTAATTTAAAGCCGGTAAGCCTCGAAGATATTTCTTCTAAAATTGCTCTTAAAGCAAATGATTATAATGTAGGTTTCTTTGGTGGAATCAGAAATCTTACATTGACACTGCAAAATAATTCCAGTTATATGCTGGATAAAGTAAACGTGGAATTAAATTACCTAAACCCAAAAGGTAAAATTATTGACACAGAGGAGCTCTCCTTTCAAAATGTCAAAGCGGGAGATGCACAAAGTCTGCATGTAAATAAATCAAAGCGGGGAGTAAAAGTGAAATACCAGGTCACTCATATCGAATGCAAAGCGATAACCAACCATCAATGAGGTTTGGCAAATTCCGTAAATTATTCAACGAAATAACTCTAACCATTAGATGTTAAATCCGGCTATGATAATCACTTTTATTGGATGCCAACCACAGCAATTGGTGATCATTCTGACCTAAATACAATAGCCGGAAATCTGCACCAAAATTTTTTTTAAAAAATGATTTTTATATAAAAAAAGAATTTATATTAGCAATTATTTTAGCTGATTGCTATTTCTTACCTCTTCTTACCAAAAAGATTTTTTCTCCGTTCGATGAAAATATAGCTGACTTGAAAACATAATTATTTTAAAATTTTAAAAAAAAATTATGAAAAAGATTTCATTCGTCACTCTCATTATTTTAATGAGTTCTGTTTTTATTTTTTCAAGATGTAACCAGGTTCAAGCAGACAATTCAGAGACAACAAAAGATTCAACCCAAACGCAGGCTGCGCTTCAGGCTTATGGAGGTTTTGATAGCCAGGTGGCATGGGGTAAACACATTGTTACTATTGCAGGTTGTAACGATTGCCATACTCCAAAAAAAATGGGTTCTGAAGGGCCTGAAGATAATATGGATTTAGCATTGTCCGGCAGCCCTTCACAAATGCCACCAATAAATGTTAACCGCAAAGAGATCGAAAGCAAAGGCCTTGCCATAACCAATAACTTAGAATGGATAGGGCCGTGGGGGATTTCTTATAGTGCCAATATTACTTCAGATTCAACAACAGGTATTGGAAACTGGACTTTAGAACAGTTTATGCGTGTCTTTCGGACTGGCAAATATGGTGGAGCTCCCGGAGGAAGAAACCTGCTACCTCCAATGCCCTGGCAAGGTATAGGACAAATGACTGATGATGAATTAAAGGCTGTTTATACCTATTTAGAATCTACCAAGCCAATACATAACATTGTACCACAACCACAGCCCCCACTTTTGGCAATGAAAAAATAATTTGCCTTTTGCAGGTTATGCTTTAGAGGATGGCACTTTTTTAAAATAAAGGTGTCATCTCTCTCTTAAATCAAGGGTTCTAAATTATTTGGTACGCCTGGCAGCGGACCATGGGGGCATTCTGACTTAACCCAGGCTGCTATTGGCATCCCGCCAACAGCAGCAGGGGATTCTTTCAAATATTTACTATCTTTTCCACCATCATGTATGACACATTGTTATATACTGTATTTTTATTCGATTTCACTTTTTGAAATGTTAGATATAATTTTTATTCCACTTCTTTCCATAAGTTCACTAGCATTAAAATCATTACATATACCTGGATGAAGTTTAAAGCTGAAAATCATTGAACCGTCTTTAATCTCACTATTAAAACTATAATTTGTAACTAACGTTTCATTCTCCGATAGTTTTGCAAGTTCAATATCATGTGTTGCAATAATTCCTGATGTTTTGAGATTACTTAATTGATTAATCAATGAAAAACCTCCTTTGTGTCTATCCTCTGAGTTGGTACCTTTAAACATCTCGTCCATAAGAAAAAAAATGTTTTGACTACTTTCAATTAGTTTCAGCATCTTTTCAATTCTGCTTAATTCTGCATAAAAAGAAGAAATTCCTTCCTTCAAATTATCCTGGGTTCTCATACTCGTATATAATTTCAGGTTTGATACCTGCCCATATTTTGCACAACAAGGTGCACCAGCTAATGCTAATACAAGGTTCACTCCTACGGTTCTTAAAAAAGTGCTTTTCCCGCCCATATTAGAACCAGTTATCAAGACAACAT
>DATKQQ010000138.1:0-8319 GCA_035532615.1 Hanamia sp. | reverse complement strand
TACCCAAAACGCAATCGTGTGCAATATGAGAATAAGCCATTAATAAGCAATTATTCCCAACTACTGTTTTCCATTTATTTTTTGTACCCCGGTTTACGGTTACACATTCTCTTATGGTGGTATGGTCGCCGATTTCTACAGTAGTTTCTTCGCCATCAAATTTTAAATCCTGAGGTATGGCTCCAATAACAGCTCCTGGGAAAATATTGCAAGATTTTCCAATGGTTGCCTTTCTCAGCACTACCGCGTGAGACATAATGTGTGTGGCATCACCAATAATTACATCATCTTCAATTACTGCAAATGGATCAATAATTACGTCATTACCTATTTGAGCATTGGGATGGATATGTGCTAGCGGGCTTATCATATTAGGGATTAGGGGCGTTTTACAATTTGTGCAATCAACACAGCTTCAGTTACTATTTTGTCGCCAACATATACGGTTCCTTTCATTTCACATATTCCTCGTCGAATAGGATGCATCAATTCCATTTTTAAAATCAGGGTATCGCCCGGAACCACTTTTTGTTTGAATTTGCAATTATCAATTTTAAGAAAATAGGTATCATATTTATCTTTTGAATGACGGGGTATAGCAATAAATCCCCCCGCCTGTGCGAGGGCTTCAACGAGTAAAACGCCTGGCATTACTGAGTTGCCGGGGAAATGTCCCTGAAAATAAGGTTCATTATAAGTTACATTCTTTATTGCAACTACATGTTTATCAGAAAGTTCAATTATCTTGTCAACCATTAAAAACGGATATCTGTGTGGAAGTGTTCTTTCTATTTCCTGAATGTCAATTAAAGGTGGAATCGTGGGATCGTACTGTGGGATCTCCTGCCGGTACTTGTACTTTTTTATATGCTCTTTTATTTTTTTTGCAAACTTAATGTTCGAAGAATGTCCTGGCCTGTTGGCAATAATATGTGCTTTGAATGGGTAACCAACGAGGGCAAGATCTCCCACTACATCCAATAATTTGTGTCGGGCAGGTTCGTTAGGAAACCGAAGAGTAAGATTATTTAAAATCCCTGCCTCACTAACTTTTACATCGTCTTTATGAAATACTTTCGAAATCCTCTTTACCTGTTCTTCGTCAACTGGTTTATCCACCACCACAATTGCATTATTGATATCCCCACCTTTTATGAGTCCGTTTGCAACAAGTTGTTCCAATTCATGAAAAAAGCAAAAAGTACGACTTGGCGCTATTTCATTTGTAAAATTTTTGATATTGTTAAGGTCTGCATGTTGAGTGCCCAGGATAGGAGAATTAAAATCAATAAGTGTATTAATTCGGTACCCATCAAAAGGCAACGCTACCATTTCCACCTTTTTATCTTCGTCTATAAAGGAAATATTATGCTGTATATTATAATAGATCTTTTCAGCATTTTGTTTTTGGATTCCGACTTTGGAAAGATCATCAATAAATACCTGGGCGCTTCCATCAAGTATAGGAACTTCTTCACCATTAATTTCTATGAGGACATTATCAATTTGCATTCCCACTAATGCCGCCATCAAATGTTCTATAGTTCCTATCCTGGCTCCATTTGCTTCAATGGCGGTGCTTCGGTTAGTTTCAATTACATTGTCAACATCAGCTTTTACAATCGGTTTTCCAGGAAGATCTATTCTTTGAAAATTAATACCTGAATTAGGATCTGCTGGTTTAAAATTAATGGTTACCGATTGCCCTGTGTGGATTCCAGCTCCGGAAATAGAAACAGCTTCTTTCAAAGTATGTTGATAATGTTTCTCTTTAGAATTAAGCGAATGATCCATGGGCACGAAAGTAAGAAAAGTAATTCTTTAAATAATAAAGCGAAGTACGGAATTTTTAAAATTAAAATAAAGATTTCCGGAAAGATTTGACATTAACCTGCTACTTTTTCATTTTTTAATTGTTCTATCATTTGTTCCAGTTCTTTAATTCTTTTTTCCATTTCAGGCAGGTTTCTGCTTAATATCTGGCTTCTAAGTGCCTGGCCGTAATCATAAGCCGGAGAACCGGTTACTGCCGTGTTAGGGGTTTTAATAGATTTAGCCACGCCACTTTGTGCGTTTATTTTACTTCCGTCAGCAATTTGAAGATGCCCTACAATTCCGGCCTGTCCTCCAATCATTACATTTTTACCAATTTTGGTGCTTCCACTTACGCCCGACTGGGCTGCGATAACAGTATTCATTCCTATTTCCACATTGTGAGCAATTTGAATCAAATTATCAAGCTTGGCACCTGACTTAATAATGGTAGAACCAATAGTTGCCCTGTCAATAGCAGTGTTAGCTCCTATTTCTACGTTATCTTCGACAATTACATTTCCAATCTGGGGCACTTTTTTAAAACTGCCATCATCCTGGGGGGCAAATCCAAATCCGTCCCCGCCGATTACACTCCCGGCATGTATAGATGCGGATTTTCCAATTATGCAATCATGATGGATTTTTACTCCGGGAAATAAAACTGTATCGTCACCAACTATTACATTATCTCCTAAATAAACCTGAGGATATAATTTTACATTATTACCTATAATTACATTATTGCCAATGTAAGTAAAAGCGCCAACAAAAACATTTTTGCCCATTTTAGCTGAATCGGCAATAAATGAGGGTTGTTGAATGCCGGTAAGATTTGCTTTTGCCATTTGAGAATAAGCCGTTAAGATGACTGCAAAAGACGAATAGGCATCTGGTACCCGAATGAGGGTAGCATTCAATTTCTGTTCAACTTCCAATGTTGTGTTTATGATAATGATAGATGCTTTTGTTGTATATAAAAACTCTTCGTATTTTGGATTGGCCAAAAAAGCTAGCTGGCCTTCAGTAGCTTCTTCAAGTTTGCCAAATGAAGAAACTGCAACCTCGGGCTCCCCTTCAATTTTCCCATTTATGATTTCAGCTATTTGCTTTGCTGTAAACTTCATTGTGATGTATCGGTGTTAATTGTGATGTATCTGTATTAAAAAAAATAAAATTAATTCATTGTATTATCAATATTAATAAAACAAATGTAAAATTTTTTTACGGAGCCAAATAAACTTTGATTAATAAGGGCATTATCCACCTCGGAGATATCTTTTACTGTTCCATCTTTAAACAAAATATGAATATGCTCCATTTTATGATTGTAAGTTTCAATTTCTGTTTCTCCTTTAAAAACAAAATATCCTGATTCCTCTTTATTTATTTTGAGGTATTCTTTGGCAATTTCTGTTTTTTCATCTAATAGTTTCCCGGATATTTCATGCGCAGAATATTTTATTTTTAGCAAATGACGGTTGATTAAACTTTTGCAAAGTACTGATAAAACTTTATCAGGATGATGAATCCAGGATTTAATGGAAAATAAAACATCGTAGTCGTCCAGGGCACAAAAATCGTCAAGCAGGGTTTCTATTTTATTACTTTCGTATTCTTCATTCAAAAAAATATTAAATACTTTTGAAGGTGACTTAGCCTTGATAGTTCTGGCTCTTTCAATTATTTTCACGAGCATTTTTTCAGCGCATAAAACAGTTTTATGAAGATACACCTGCCAATACATAAACCTGCGCGAAATCAAAAATTTCTCAATAGAATTAATTCCCTTCTCTTCTATCATTAATTCGCCGTTTTGCACGGTAAGCATTTTAATGATACGGTCGTAACCAATTACTCCTTCACTTACTCCTGTAAAAAAGCTATCGCGAATCAAATAATCCATTCGATCCACATCCAACTGTCCGCTAACTAACTGATGCAGGAATTTTTTTGGATATCTATTGGTAAAAATGTCAATGGCTGTTTGCATTTTTCCACCAAATTCCTTATTCATTTTTTTCATTAGCAACAAAGAAATTTCTTCGTGGTTCACCTCTTTTATCAATATATTTTCCAGTGCATGAGAATAAGGCCCGTGGCCTATGTCGTGCAATAGAATTGCGATTTTTGCCGCCTGTTCTTCTTCTGTTGAAATGGCAACTCCTTTACTCTTTAATTCATGAATAGCATTACACATAAGGTGATAAGCACCCAGCGAATGATGTAGCCTTGTATGCACTGCTCCCGGGTAAACTAATAATGCCAAGGCCATTTGATGAATACGTCTAAGCCTCTGATAAATAGAATGGGAAATTATCTTATAAATGAATTCGTCATCAATGGTGATAAAACCATAAACCGGATCATTAATTATTTTTCTAAATGCCATCCCTTTAAATTGTTAAAATGACTTTTGAATCTGGCAAAGGTAAATTTTGGGAAGGGAATAATTTATATTTGTAACCCTTCTCCCGGGAAATCAAATTAATATTTAAGATTTATTAAATAAGAATAAATGAATACAGCAAAAATTTTATGGGTAGATGACGAAATGGAAAGTTTAAAATCTCAAATTCTTTTTCTGGAGCACAAGGGATACACCGTAAAACCATTAAGCAATGGCCACGATGCTATTGATTTTGTAAAAGAAAATTTTGTTGATGTAGTGCTCCTGGATGAAAGTATGCCAGGCATCTCCGGACTTGAAACTTTACAAAAAATAAAGGAAACCAATCCACAGATTCCCATAGTACTTGTTACAAAAAATGAAACGGAAAATCTAATGGATGAAGCCATAGGCTCACAAATAACAGACTATTTAATAAAGCCGGTAAATCCAAACCAGGTATGGCTTTCATTAAAAAAAATAATAGATAATAAGAGACTGGTTGCCGAAAAAACAACTTCTGCCTATCAGCAACAATTCAGGGATTTGTTTATGGCTCTTAATGATAATCCCGATTATAACGGATGGATGGAAATTTATAAAAAATTGGTGTATTGGGAACTTGAAATGAAAAAAAGCGATAGTCCTGAAATGAGAGAAGTTTTTCAAACACAAAAGGCTGAAGCTAACACTGAATTCTTTAAATATGTTTCAAGAAATTATTCCGGTTGGGTTACCAATGCTGCTTCAGATGCACCTATTATGAGTAATTCACTTATGAAATATAAAGTGTTTCCACATGTTACAAAAGATACTCCTACATTTTTTATATTAATTGATAATTTACGATTCGATCAATGGAAAGCGATTCAACCCTTGTTTGCAGAAAATTTTCGCATACAGGAGGAAGCTTCATTTTATTCCATTTTGCCAACGGCTACACAATATAGTCGAAACGCGATATTTGCCGGATTGCTACCGATAGACATTGAAAAACAATTTCCGGCTGAGTGGAAAAATGATGATGAAGAAGGTGGCAAAAATCTATTTGAAGAATTCTTTTTTAAAGCCCAGCTAAAAAGGCTCAGAAAAGAAGATTTGAAATATTCTTACACTAAAATTACCAATCATCAGGATGCGCAAAAGTTAGTCGATAATATGCACAACTTATTGAACAATGATATTAATATTATCGTTTACAATTTTGTAGATATGCTAAGTCACGCACGAACAGAAATGGAAGTGCTTAAAGAACTGGCCGCAGATGAAATAAGTTACAGAAGTCTTACTGCATCATGGTTTGAGCATTCTCCACTGCACCAGGCATTGAAGAAAATTGCAGATAAGAAAATGAATCTTATTGTAGCTACCGATCATGGAAGTGTGAGGGTAAATTCTCCCCAAAAAGTAGTTGGAGATAAGCAAACAACTGCCAATCTAAGATATAAACACGGGCGCAACCTGAATTATGAGGCTAAGGAAGTTCTTGCTTTCCGCGACCCGCGCCAGGCTGGATTGCCAGTCCCTAATGTGAACTCTTCTTTTATTTTTGCAAAGCAGGATGGATATTTATGTTACCCCAATAATTATAATCATTTTGCCAATTATTACCGCAATACTTTTCAACACGGTGGCGTGAGTCTTGAAGAAATGATTATTCCTGTGATAAGGATGACAAGTAAAACAAATCCATAAAGCATCCGCCCTCAAGGAAAGCAAATAAAAGAAATCTTAATTATTTATTTGTTGGTTTATTGTGATTTTAGTGAGGCAATCCTTGCAACATATTTCCCCAAAATGTCAAATTCCAGGTTTACTACATTATTTATTTTTAAAAATTGAAGATTAGTATGCTTAAGTGTATAAGGAATAATTGCGACTGTAAATTTATTTTTTGTTACATCAAATGCAGTAAGGCTTACTCCATTCAGACAGATTGAACCTTTCTCAATAATGAGTGGTGCAAATGCTTCATTAAATTTAAAAGTAAATTCAACACTTCCTTCTTTATCTTTCTTATTAATACAAACTCCTGTATTATCAACATGTCCTTGCACGATATGGCCATCAAGCCGGTCATTTAATTTCATAGAACGTTCAAGATTTACGAAATCTCCCTGCTTCCAGATTTCCGCGTTTGTTTTTAGCAATGTTTCTTCAATAGCAGTTACCTTATAGGTATCCTTCCTGATATCCTCTACTGTGAGGCAAATACCGTTATGACTAATACTTTCATCAATTTTTATTTGATGAATTAATTCGCTTTTAATAAAAAAAATCCTATTCGATCCTGATTTTGAAATGTCTTTTATTTCCCCCATCTCTTCTATGATTCCGGTAAACATTGTTTATTTTTTTAGGAAATTACTTCTTTTTAAGTGTATCTATTTAAAATTTTGTTTTATCTTTGCCATCCTTTAAAAAAAAGTAAAAAAGATTATGTTAATTATTGATTCGAAAGATTGCGAAAATATTGATAAAGCGCTAAAGAAATATAAGAAAAAATTTGAAAAGAGCCGCACATTATTAGAGCTTCGTGATCGTCAATCCTACACCAAACCATCTGTAAAAAGACGTGGCGAGGTTTTGAAAGCAGTATATAAGCAACAAATTGAAAGCGGCAAAATCGAAGTTTAATTAAGTAATATATTATATCTCTCCGGTTAGTTTAAGTTATTTAACTTTACACTTACCGGTTTTTTTATGCCCATTACTGTAACATACCCCATAAAAGAGTTTATTGATTATCTCACTTTTCAAAAGAGATATTCAAGAAATACAATTCTTTCTTATCAAAATGATCTGAATAGTTTTTTTAAATTTATTTTTTTTGAATACAAAATAAATGATGTAAAAGAAATTACACCACCGCTGGTACGCACCTGGCTTGCATCTTTAAAACAAAATAAGGCTTCCTCAAAGACAATTAACAGAAAAATTTCATCACTGAAATCTTTTTTTAAGTATCAGCTTAAAATGGGAAAAATTTTAGTTAGTCCTTTAAACGTAATTTCATCACTTAAAGTCAGCCGACGTCTAGCCTCATTTATTGATCAAAATGTTATTCAGACCTTATTAAATAACGATTATTTCCCAGATACCTTTGAAGGGAAAACAGATTATTTGATTTTTAAAATTCTTTACCAGACCGGCATAAGGCGTAGTGAACTGATTCATTTAAAAGAAATGGATATGGATTTGCATTCATGCAACATCAAAGTTTTGGGCAAAGGGAATAAAGAAAGAATTATTCCAGTTAATAATCCATTAATTAAACTTATTTCTGAATATATTTCTGAGAAGAGAAAACAGTTCCCGGAAGTAGCTGGTAAATATCTTTTGATAAACAAGAAAGGGAAACCTCTTTATCCAAAATATGTATATAATATGGTAAAATTATACCTGGGCAAAGTTTCTACCAATCAAAGAAGGAGCCCACACATTCTTCGCCATAGCTTTGCTACTCATTTAACCAATAACGGCGCGCCAATAAATGCCATCAAAGAATTATTGGGCCACAGTAGCCTTGCAGCTACTCAAATATACACTCACAACACTATCGAAAAACTGAAAGAAGTACATAAACTGGCACATCCGAAATCCTAAAAAAGAAAATTACTTTTTATAAAATTTCTTTTTGAGAAATGCGTTCTAACCTGTAACTTCATCAAAGTAAAAATTAAATATTCATCTGTAAGTTTTACTTATTTATGTACTCTCGTTTAATCCCTATTTTTTTTATTATTCACTTTAAAAATTACGACAACTATGAACGTAAACATTCAGACACTGCATTTTGTTGCAGACACAAAGTTGGTTTCATTAATTGAAAAAAAGATTTCCAAGCTTAACCAGTTTCATGAACGAATAACGAAAGTGGATGTGTTTTTGAAGCTGGACAATGTGGCTCATAACATCAAAGACAAAATAGCTGAAATAAAAGTGCATGTACCCAGGCATAATTTTTTTGTAAAACATTGTTCTAAATCATTTGAAGAAAGTTTTGAGGTTGCATTTGATTCGGTAATTACCCAAATTAAAAGAAAAAAAGAAAAGATAGCAGCTTAATTTTTTAAATAAATTATGTAGATCAATAGCCCTCGTTTAAGAGGGCTATT
>DATKQQ010000137.1:0-2178 GCA_035532615.1 Hanamia sp. | reverse complement strand
GATACGGTCATTGAATTAGTATTTAAGAATAAAATACGTAGTCATATCAAATAGTTAAAACATTATTATGAAAAAGAGATCAATTTATTTTTTACTCGTATTCTTTATCGCGGGTATTTCAAAATCCTTTTCCCAGCAGGCCCTTCGCCTCTGGTACAATAAACCCGCCAACGGTTGGTTGGAAAGCGTTCCGCTGGGAAATGGCAGGTTAGGTGCCATGCCGGATGGCGGAATCTTTAATGAAAACATTATTTTAAATGATATCACCTTATGGTCCGGTGGTCCGCAGGATGCCGATAAACCCGATGCTTACATGTCTTTGCCGGAGATCAGGAAATTAATCTTTGAAGGCAGGAATGCGGAGGCGCAAAGATTGGTAACGGAGAAATTTCTTTGCGAAGGGAAAGGAACAGGTTATGGCAACGGCGCCAATGACCCTTACGGATGTTACCAGACCTTGGGAGATATGCACATAAAATATAACTATGGTATTATAGATACTTCCATGATCACACCGCAGAATTATTATCGCGAACTATCATTAGATTCTGCTATGGCATCATGTAGCTTTGCTTTGAATGGTGTAAGGTATCATCGGGAATATTTTAGCAGCTTTTCCAATGATGTGATCATTATCCGGTTGGCGGCCAATAAATCCGGAAAGATAAATTTTACTTTGTCTTTAAATCGTCCTGAAAGATATAGAACTACTGTTCACGGAGAAGAACTAGATATGTCTGGCCAGCTAACTAATGGTACTGATGGGAAAGGTATGTGCTATTTGACAAGAGTAAGAATAAAAAATGAAGGAGGAGAATTAATTCGACATGGCAGCACTTTACAAATAAAAAATGCCAATGAAGCTATCATTTATATTTCAGCAGGAACTAATTTTAGGAAGGCTCCTTATATACAAAAGACGGCATCTTTATTAAATACAGCGTTAAAACAACCTTATAAAGAAGAACTGGCCACCCATGTTGCAGCTTATCAAAAACTATTTGATCGTGCTAAGCTTTCATTAGATAACCAAAATCTCAAACAGGCTGCACTTCCCACTAATGAAAGGTTAGAGGCTTTTGCCAAAGACCCATCGGATAATGGATTGCCGGTATTATATTTTCAATTCGGAAGGTATTTACTGATCTGCAGTACTCGAGCGGGCCTTCTGCCGCCTAATCTTCAGGGATTATGGGCTAATTCCATTCAGACTCCCTGGAATAGTGACTATCATCTCGACATTAATATTGAAATGAATCATTGGCCATTAGAAGTTACCAACCTACCCATGCTGAATGAACCTTTTTATTCATTAATTAACGGATTAGTTATACCGGGAGAGAAAACAGCAAAAACCTATTTTGATAGTCCGGGTTGGGTTGCTTTTGTTGTGACCAATATATGGGGATATACTTCACCCGGAGAAGGTGCGGACTGGGGATCTAATATGGCCGGTTCCGGATGGTTGTGCCAGGTATTGTGGAATCATTATGCATTTACGCAGGATAAAGATTATTTAAGAAGGATCTACCCGGTACTTAAAGGTGCTGCGCTATTTTATTTACATTCGATAGTAAAAGATCCCAATAACGGTTGGTTGGTTACGGTACCTTCCGAATCACCCGAGAATTCTTTTTATTTACGGAATGGAAAGGTGGCTTCAATATGTGCAGGACCAACAATAGATAATCAAATTATTAAAGAACTGTTTACTCATGTAATAGATGCTTCACATATTTTACATCAGGATGTTGTATTTAGCAAAAAATTGGAAAGAGCCAAAAAGCAATTGCCTCCAGAGCAGATAGATTCTGCGGGAAGGTTGATGGAATGGTTGAAGCCGTATAAAGAAACGGACCCACATATGCGTCACATGTCGCCGTTATGGGGATTATATCCGGGAAATGAAATTACTCTTTCAGGAACTCCAAAAATAGCAGAAGCCGCTAAGCAATTAATGATCAGAAGGGGAGATGTAAGTACCGGATGGTCGTTGGCATGGAAAATAAACCTTTGGGCAAGAATGCAGAAGGGAAATCATTGTTTCCGGTTGATTAAAGACCTGCTAAGACCTACGCAACATTCGGGTGTAAATATGGAAAACGGGGGTGGTACTTATCCCAATCTTTTTGATGCGCATCCGCCTTTTCAGATTGATGGTAATTTTGGAGGGACTGC
>DATKQQ010000136.1:0-3457 GCA_035532615.1 Hanamia sp. | reverse complement strand
AATGATGAATTAGGCATAAGCGGCACAGGTAAAAATTCAATTCTATCCAGCCTCGAATTCAAACATTCCAAATATAATTCCTCTGAGTTGCTTCTCGACCTTGCTCTTTTAGTAACAGGTGCGGGATCCATTTTCATGATTGGGCATCTGGCAGATTTACTGGTACTTACCACAGCAGCAACACTGAGAGGTAATAAAGAAAATAGCATTGGTCAGTTGGTCAATGAAAATAAAACACTTCGTGATGCGCTTGCGAAAGCATCACCCGCAATTGCAGGCAAAATTAAAAAAGGGGATTTTTTAACCCCGAAAGAATTAAAGCAAATGATCGAAAACCATTTAGATCGCCATGTAGAAGTCGGCGCCATGGATGATTTGGAATTTAAACCCGGTTATCCTACCGGTGTGAATGCAACGGTAACAGACACAAATAAAACGGAAGAAGTAAAGCAAAATCATACAAAGGAAATTACGGGAGACTTAAAAGAAGAAAATACAAGTAAACCTAAAATGATTAAAGAGCAACCAAAGAAAAAATTCTCCATCAAAATGTAAAAAGATTTTTTAACCAAATGCTTAAATCCGAACATTCGGATTTATCCCAGGAATTTAAAAACCTGGAATTTTCAACAACGAAAAAAAATGTCAGAGGTTTGGGAAACCCGTTGGGAAGCAAGAAGGCTTTTAATATGCTCGTGGCTTGCCGTCATCTTCAAAACCTTTATAAGGCTGACAAAGGCATCATATTCTCATCAGGTACTCCCATCAGCAATACGATGGCTGAATTGTATTTATTGTTCAAATACCTCAGGCCAAATAAAATGAAAGAAACCGGGATTACCAGCTTTGACCGGTGGGCAGCTAATTTTGCCAATGATTATTCTGATCTCGAATATTATATGGGACGGTTTAAAGAAGTCCATCGTTTTCGCGAGTTTGCCAACCTTCCCGAACTGTTGACCATGTACCGGGAAATTGCAGACGTTCGCAATAACAATAACCTTACCCTGGATAAGCCCAAAGCAGAACATACACTCATTAAAATACAGCCCTCGGAAACTCAGCTAAAACTTATAGAAAAATTACAGGATTTTATTAACTCAAAAGGAAATGATTTTTCTGAAGAATTAGGGCTTACTGCAGGCTACGATGACCAAAAGGGAATCAACCCATCCTTCGCTCTTTTAGCCATTAATTTTGCAAAAAAATTAAGCCTTGATCCGAGATTGATTGACTCTTCCTATTTACCCGGAACCAAATTAATGGAAGCCTCAAAAAACATTTCAAAAATTTATTTTGAAACCAATTCATTTAATGGAACGCAATTAATCTTTAGTGACATAGGAACACCTAAAAGCAGCAATAAAATAGATAACCTTTATGAACATCTTTCGGGAGATATTCCCCAGGCTGACTTATTGGAAATCTTCGGTGAAGATTATTATGAAAAGAAATCCAGGCCCCGACTGGAAGACATTGAAGCAAAGATTAGCGAGGTTTTAAAACTTACCAATAATGAAGTGGGTGAACTTGCGGAAGAAGCCAATGCTTCGGAAAATTTTAATGTCTATTCGGAAATGAAACGCCTTTTGGTAGATAAAGGCATTCCGGAAAATGAAGTAGTATTTATTCATGGCTACAATACCCGAAAACAAAAAGAAGATTTATTTGAAGCTGTCAATAAAGGCGACATCAGAATCGTATTAGGTTCCACAAAAAAACTGGGCACCGGAGTAAATGTTCAGAACAGGGCGATTGCAGTGCATCACCTTGACATCTCATGGAGGCCTTCAGATATAGAACAAAGAAACGGCAGGTTTGAAAGGCAGGGAAATGAAGCGGCTAAACTTTATTGCAATAACAAAGTAGATGCGTTTTATTATGCTACCGAACGTACGCTCGATGCCAGCATGTACAATACCGTTTCACAAAAAGCAAAATTCATTGCTCAGTTGAAAACCACAGCCAGCGCTGATGTCAGGACTGTTAAGGATATTGAAGAAGATGTGGATATGGGCAGCATGGCCGCTGAATTATCGGGAGATCCTGTGTTTAAAGAAAAAGCAAATCTTCAAAAAAGAATTACTGAATTAACCCAACTCGAAAAATCGTTTAAATCAAAGAAATATGATTTTGAAAATAATATCCGTCATTCCGAAACAAGAATAAAAGCGTTTGAAAGACAAGTTGCCATTTTAAAGAAAACAATTCCATTATTAGAATTCATTCCAAAAGATGAAAAAGGAGAACTTATCTTTTTGGCAAAAGTGGCAGAGCAGAATTATAGCAAAGTTGGAGAATTTGGAACGGCAATGATATCAGAAGCGGAACATGCTAAAAAGTATCAACCCACGGGACACCAGTTTGTATTAGGAGAACTTTGGAATTTCAAAGTTATGGGAAAAGTGGAGTATAGCTTTTTAGAAAATAGAAAACAGGTAAGCCGTGAATTGTTGTCTCCATTAAACGATAAAATAGGAGAAACAAAAGAATTGCCATCCGGTGAAATGGCAGCAGGATTACAAATAAAGCAGACTATACTGGACATGCCGGAGAACCTGCAAAGATTTTCGCGTAACATAGAAAAAGAAAAACAGGATATAGGTGAGTATTCCAAACAACTGAATTTCCTGTTTCCATATAAAGAGGAATTGAATTCTAAAAAAGGAAGACTTATGAAGATAGACAGCATCATCATCGCTAAAGCAAAGGAGGTGGACGAATCTAAAAAAGTAATGACAAGCCTCCAAAATGAAGGTGAAGAACCACAGCAAGCGTATTGCCTGAAAAGAAATTTTTAAATCATGTCATGAGATGTATAACTATTTTGAAATAAGCCTGCTCTCTTTAATATTGAGTATCTTAATTTTTAAAATAATAAAACAGGTACTTATTATAAGAAAAGTAAAACACGAAAGAAAGAAATTAAAAAGCAAAAATTATAAGTCTTTGAAATGAATTAAGGTAAAAATTGGGATTGAATGAAGGAACTTTTTATTTTTTATGGCGCTTCCTGAAGGCCGGGCTTTCTATTACAATCCTTTCAGAAGAAAGGGATTTTCATTCCAATCCTTAACGCAAATCCTGCGCTTCCTTTTCCTCCACAAGCAGAATAAAAAAAATGAAAATATTTTTTTATACCGCTTGCACGTAGATCCTTGAAAATGCAAAAGATAATCCGTTTCCAGGCATCTATTTCGCTTGCTTTATTAAACCTGTAATCCGTTTAACATTTGCGCCAGGCTATTAAATGCAGGAAAAAAAGGGAGAAAAATAACGAAGGAAATAGGTTGAGAAAATTAAACAAAATAGCTCCTCAGTAGTCCCTCTATAGGCGCGCCGATGTTTCGCTAAAAACAACTATAAATAATAGCTTTGCAATGTAATCAAAAAGCTCTTTGCAGTTAGACCATTTTTTTCATTGGAATTTAATTTCAATCAGTAGTCTGGTTCTGTC
>DATKQQ010000135.1:0-8440 GCA_035532615.1 Hanamia sp. | reverse complement strand
TAATGAAATTGCTGTTAGCAACAGTTTAAACAGTTCTTCATTATGGGGAAATGGTTTCAGTATTCTATACAATGCCAATGCATGTTTGGAAGGTTTGGCACAAAGTAATATATCTGATGTCGTAAAAAATCAATTAATTGGAGAGGCTAAATTTTCAAGAGCATTTTTACTTTTTAATTTAAGTAATCTCTATGGACCTATTCCCCTGGTAACTTCAACTGATTACCACAAGAATCAAACCCTTCCACGCTCACCATTGGATAGCGTTTACGCTCAAATAATTAATGATTTAGAAGATGCCCGGAATTTACTGTCAGCAAATTACCCAACAGCAGGAAGATTTCGACCAAACCTATATACAGCTTCTGCCTTGCTTGCAAAAGTGTATCTCTATCAAAAAAATTGGTCGGAAGCTGATAAAAATGCTACTGAAATAATTGACGCAGGGATATATAGCCTAGACACAGATTTGAACAATGTTTTTCTTACAGGCAGCAACGAGACGATATGGGAGCTTTCATCCGTATTTCCCGGACTTGAAACATGGGAGGGATATTTTTTTCTACCACCAAGCAGTGATGTAATACCCTCATATATTATCACTGATAGCCTTTTGAATGCTTTTGAAAATGGAGACGAACGTCGGCAAAAATGGTTAAATAAAAACACAGTAAATGGGAATGATTATTACTATCCATATAAATATAAATTAGGTTACGATGGTCTTACAGTTCCTTTGGAAGGCTATGTGGTGTTCAGACTTTCAGAACAATATTTGATCAGGGCCGAAGCCAGAGCCCAGGAAGGTAATTTGAGTGGTGCAATAAGTGATTTAAATCTCATCCGAAACAGAGCGGGTTTGCAAAATACTACTGCTACTGATCAAACATCAGTGTTATCTGCCATTCAGCATGAACGGCAAGTCGAACTTTTTTGTGAATGGGGCAACCGATGGTTTGATTTAAAACGTACAGGAAAGGCTAATGACATTTTATCATTAATAAAACCCGGTTGGCAAGCTAATGACACTTTATATCCAATTCCACAAACTGAGTTGAATAGCAATCCTTTTCTTACTCAAAATCCCGGATATTAATTTATAAAGCCAAACAATGAAAATCTTAAGAATAATTTTCCTGGGGACTTTATTTGGCGTAATTAATAACGTCTCTGCTCAGACCTCTGAGATAAGGCCTTTGATCAAGGGCCAAAAGGTTCCAAACTTACATTTTAGTCTTCATATTGGTGATTCAACCTATACCACGAATTTATATGATTTAAAGAAAAAATTGATCCTCTTTGATTTTTGGGGAGTTTATTGTTCATCTTGCATAGAACAAATGCCTCACCTGCAAAAGTTACAAGAAGAGTTTGGTAATAATATACAAATAATCCTTGTCACCAATAACAGTAAAAGCGAAGTTGACAAATTATTTAAGAGGATAAAAGGCCATGTGTCTCCAGAAATTACTTATGCAGCTAAACATTTACCATTTATTGTTGAAGATAGCCTGTTGTCCGTTTTATTTCCGCATGAGGGAATCCCCACTCATGTCTGGCTTGATAGCGCTAAATTCTTAAAAGGTATAGCATATGATAACTCAACAACAAGTAAAAACATTCAGGCTTTTTTGAAGGGTAAAAAAATAAGATTAGCCGAAATGGAGCAGGCTGAAATAAATACCTCAAATCCCCTATCCTGGGTCAATGGGGATAATGAATTTGCAGATCAACTAAAATGTTATTCATTTATTTTTTCAAGGCTCAAACATCAAGGCGGAGGAGATGGACAGATCACTCCGTTGATTGATTCTGCAACAAATAAAATTATTGGCCTTAGCTGTCTAAACATGCGAATTACAGATTTATATAAACTGGCATTTTTTCACTATAAGAATCCAAACATTGGAATTCCTGACAATAAAATTCTGCTCGAAGTGAAGAATAAAGACAAATTCTATTCCCCCAAAAAAAGTTCGGAATATTTTGATTGGGCAGATACCAGCATATTTAGCTATGCTATAAGGTTCCCTTTGAAAAATGCAGACGAAATCTATAATGCCATGCGGCAGGATCTGGATTGTTACTTCCACTATCAAAGCAAGTTCGAATATAGAAAGATTAAATGCTTAGCACTAAAGCGCATTTCAAATGAGGATAAAATAATGACCAAGGGATTAAAATCCAAACAAGAACTTCTCTTTGATTCAGATAGTGCAAGGCTTACTATTCAGAATACACCTATGAGTTATTTATTTTCACGAATTGAATCAACGATTTCCATTAAAACCCCTTTCACGCCATTCTTTAACGAAACTAATTATCACGGTAATATAGACATCAATTTACCATGGAATGAAAATTTTGAAAACATTTCAATATCAGCATTGCGAAAAGGCTTACGACGATATGGTTTAGATTTAGTGGAAGAATATAAAACTTTAAGAATGCTGGTAATTTCTGATAATAAATTAAAGCAGTAGCATCATTCTATTATAATGCTACCGCTTTAAAACAATGATGTTTAGTTCTTCTTGTGAGGAACACTGGCGGGAACTTCCGAGTTATCAATCAATTGATTCGAACTATTAACCTGGGATGCATCAAAACCGGCCACACAATCATAAGTGCTGCCATTGCAACCAGTACCTAAAGGGGCTGAAGGTGATTGCTGAAGAAAAGTTGCATCTGCCTGGTCAACTGCCTGCCCTGGAGTATATTGATTACTGATTTGAAACCAATATGGGTCTGTTAACTTAGTCTTTTCCCTGATACTAGTAAATGCGCTAAAGCATACTGCGAGGAGAACAGCAATAATTCCCAAAAAATACTTTTTCATAAA
This sequence comes from Hanamia sp., assembly GCA_035532615.1. GTDB lineage: Bacteria > Bacteroidota > Bacteroidia > Chitinophagales > Chitinophagaceae > Ginsengibacter. The sequence continues at coordinate 5,598 of DATKQQ010000135.1, read as the reverse complement.
TAAATATTTAAAGAGTTTAAAATTTGCCTACTATCTTATACAGGTGTTCGGCTATTCCTGTTTATTGCAATAAAAAGTTTATTTCTAAAAGTAAACCGCAGTCCAATAGCTGAAAGTGCGGTAAAGAAAATATTAAATATTAGATGTTCAGTCCATGTCATGGCTGAAACAACGCCCCCGCAAGAACATGGAAGATCTCTTGCAAACAAAATCATGTATGTAATATAACAAGTGAATAATAACATCAAAATGAGTGAACTTGCAAAACCCCACTTTCTCATTGTTGGAAAAAATAAAAGCGTTGCTGTAAATAATTCTAAAATTGGCAATACCCAGGATAATATAGTTGCGTTAATTCCTATTAATGGTGACTGGCTTAATACTGCTCTGAAACTTTCATGTTGAATCAATTTGGTTAATGCTGTATAAACAAAAAGTAGTATGAATAATGCGGATATAATATCGGGGACTATTGTCTTTTTAACTGTTTTCATCTTTATTAGTTATAGACAGTAAAGGTCAGCAAATTCAGTATTGCTATTTTAACGAATAGATTTGATTTGTTACAAAAGAGTTTTGTAATCGGAACAATTTTATTTCCTGCGCAGTGAGCCTGGGGTATAACCGAATCTTTTGCGGAAAGCTGTTATGAAATTAGTCATTCGTGGATAACCACTAAGAACACAAATTTGTTTTAGCGGTTGATTGGTTGAAAGAAGGAGTTCTCTTGCTTTTTGCATTCGGGCTTCCTGGAGACAATCAAAAACACTCAACCCAAAAAGTTGTTTAAACCCGGCCTTCAACTTAAACTCATTAATTGCAACCGCTTTCGAAAGCATTCGGAGGCTTAGTGGTTTTTTTCTTAAATCTTCAAGTAGCAATTTATGAGCCTTAATAATACAGGCCATTTCATAAGGAGTAAAATGATAACGTGTCGGAGGTCTATTATATGTATGCTCTAACATAACATATAAATATTCCCTCACCTTCAAATCAAAATAAAATTGTCTTGTAGTTTCACCAAAAGGGCATTCTAATATTTCACTGATAATATCCTGCATCGCCGGGGTGATATAGCATGGATTTGTTATTAACTGCTTCACGTGTCCGGCGTTTTGTAAATCTTTTAGCTCAGGAAAGTAAATAATCAATTGCTGAAAAAGTGCCGGAGAATAAAAAATATCCAAAGTCCTGTATTCTTTATCCTTTTCAAATCTACAATTGCAATTGGCATTATCAGCCCAAAGCATGGTAAATTCGCCCTCTCTTAAATAAATCCTTCGGGTTCCTTTTACCTTATGCCGCAAATTCCCTTTTAATAATATTCGCGAATGAATACCTTCTTTATTAGAAACAGAACCAATGGTTAATGTCTCCAAAAAACGGAATACATTTAGACGAAGAGTGTATAACTCTGTAATTATTTCCTGAATAATTAATTGGCAGGTGTCTTTTGCAAAATATAAAACCCTACTGCCTCTCAAAAGCGGCCCGGAATAATTAGTAGGCAAGCCGTTTTGGAAGTGAATACAGTTTCCTTGATTGCTATTGAGGTAAATAGGCATAATTGTTTCTAAGGTTCAATAAATGTATTCAAAATTGCGGAGATTTTAAAATTACTTGCATGAAAAACTAAAAAATAAGAATGCTGCTTATTTGCGAAATCGCATTTTTGTGAGACAATAAATAATGAATGCCAATTGGAGTTTCCGCAAACAAGAGTTGCCTTAAAAGAGAGGCCCCCGTAGAAACAGGAGCCGATACCAAAACTAACTTCTTATGAGAAATTTAATCTGATATTCTATTCAATTTTGAGACACAAAGATAACATGATTCATTTCAACACCAGGTAAATTAACTCAATCAATGACCCTTTTATTTTTTTTGTGGCTTTCATCTTTTGTTCCCTAATCATCCTCTGCTCCGGCTTTCCGTTCCTATCTTTTTTTGTTCTAAAAAACAAAAAAAGGATATATACTGCAATCCGGCAGCCTCTCAACTTGGTAGTTGAAAAATAAATTTTTTATAACTACTTCTTCAAGCAGTAAAAAAGATTCTTTGCTTCCGGCATATAAAAGAGTATAGCATGTTAAGACAAATGTTGTTTAAAACTTACAGAAGTATAAGCACTTTTTAATAAACGAAAAACATATTATTGTGCAATTTTAATTTTCCTTTTATAAACAAAATCAACAATCAGAAATATTCAAAAGGATGAGCTAATATAATTTTGTTGATTGCGCAGTACACCCGTCTTATTTCTTTTAAGCCTTCGGCAAATAAACCGGGAAAACTGCACCGGATAAATATATGGGTCATTGAAATTGGATCGTTACCTCACCCAACACAATTCCAGATTAATCAAATTGTAAAGATGCTCAAAAAATGACCTGGCAAAAACGATTGCAAAGATCCGATGCAGTACACCCCTCTTATTTCTTTTACGCCTTCGGCAAATAAACCGGGAGAACTGTACCGGATAAATATATTGGTCATTGAGATTGGCTCGTACCTCACCAAACACAATTCAAGACTAATCAAATTGCTAAGACGCTACAAAACAGATTTTATAAGAATCCAATTTTTAAAAACTCATTCATCCTGATCTGTCGCAAATTTCTTGACAGGCTTTGGCAAAAGCAAGGTCTGCGTCCTGCCAAAATGCAGGGGCAGTACTGGCCACGGGTTTTGCAAAAACAATCTCCACTCCGGTTTAGCCTCCGCCGCGGCGGAGAAAATATTGGTGGGGTAGTATTCTTTTTACAAAAACCTTGCTTTTGCCAAACCCTGTTTCAAGGCAGGGTTGCTATGATTAGAACGAACGAGGCGTATGCCGACTTTAAACATTTTTTAAACAATTAAAAATTTACAATCATGGAAATGACAGCAAGATTAACAGGTGATGCAAAAATCAGCACCCTGAAAAATGACCGGAAGGTCGTAAACTTTAGTGTAGCCATCAATGATAGTTACAAAGCAAAAGGCAGTAATGAACCAACAAAAATTGTAACCTATGTGCAATGTAATTATTGGGTTAATCCCGGCATTGCACAATATTTAACTAAAGGCACTTTAGTAGAGTTACAAGGGCGTGTTGGTGTAAACGGGTACACCGGTAAAGATGGCGAAGCCAAAGCCACTTTGACCTTTCATGTAAACACTATTAAACTGCATGGCAATGCAGGTACAAAAGACGAAGTACCAGTTAAAGAAAACATTGCAGCTATTTTAGAACCTGCAGACGATTTACCATTTTAGCACAAAAACAAAAGGGCACCCGATAGTTATTGGATGGAAAAATGCTGATGCCCATTTTTAAAATCACTTTTCAAAATTTAAAACTTACAATCATGGCACACAATTTAAATTTCAACGAACAAACAGGCAAACACAGTTTCTTTTCTGTAAAAGAAAAAGCATGGCACGGCTTAGGGCAAATTGTGCAGGATTACCCGACCAGTACAGAGGCAATAAAGTTTGCCGGATTGGACTACGAGGTAGAGAAACAAAAACTTTATACCCAACGCAACGAATATGAAAATCCTCAAATCGCGGTGCCTGATTACTACGCAACCTTGCGTACCGATACCAGCCAGGTGTTAGGGGTAGTGGGTAAAGATTATGAAGTAATACAAAATATTGATGCTTTCAGTTTCTTTGATGCTATTGTTGGCGGCGATGGCATTCAATACGAAACCGCAGGCGCATTAGGAAAAGGAGAAAGGATTTTTATTACCGCTAAATTGCCCGATTATATTAAAGTGGGTAAGGATGATTTGATTGAGCAGTATTTGTTTTTAACTACTTCGCATGATGGTAGCGGCAGCATTACGGCAGCTTTTACTCCTGTAAGAATTGTTTGCAATAACACTTTAAATGCAGCCCTTCGCAACCATAGCAATGCTTTAAAAATCAGACATACCGCCAATGCAAAGGAACGTTTGGAAGAAGCCCACAAATTAATGGGAATTACCAACCAATTAGGCAATGAACTGGAAGGAATTTTTAATCAATGGGCTAAGATTCGTATTACAGACCCTGAAGTAAAAAAGCTAATTCAAATGGCGTTAGTACCCAACAAAGAAGTGTTGCAAAATATACAGGCTGGTAAAGAGGATGAATTATCAACCTGCTTTAAAAATATGACTGATGCGGCTTTTGATTACGCCATGACTAATGAAAGCCAGCAATTGGAAACTACAAAAGGCAGTTTGTTTGGTGCTTACAATGCCGTCACCGGATATTTTCAAAATGTGAGGACTTATAAAAATGAGGAAGCAAAACTGAAATCATTATTGTTGGGAGGAACAGGGCAATTGAGAACTCAAAAAGCTTTTAATCTTTGTGAGGATTTTGCAAAGGGGATAGAGTTTTTAAATTAAAATTTTAAAGGGGTAAGAAAAAATCTTGCCCCTTTATTTATTTGATTATTAAAGGCCGGAAACGAGCCACGCTTTAAGGCGTGGCTCGTTGGTTTTATTTTAAACCTGGTGCAAGTAAATTATCAATTTTGAAAAAAATAAATTGCTCAAATTGAACTGAAATTTGAATTATAGAAATTCAATTTTATTAAATGAAAATTCCTTTAAGCATATTCCCATTGATAGCCACCTGAAGATTTTTTCCTCCCTTTGCAAACGTCAATAATATCGGAGGAGGTAACTTTTATGGAAAGTGCAGCTTCTTTAATACTGGGATGGATTTTTATTAAATTGCCATCAGATGTCAGTTGCCTGACTTTCTTAGATTGTGTTATCGCCATGGACTGCCTTCCCCATTTGTAATTGGATAAATCAATTTTATCTTTCCCATATCCGCTCTTCCAGAAATAACCTTTTGCACTTTTATAAACGCCTTTTAAAACAAGCCCAATGGCATTCACATGGGCTCCTGAAGCTGCCTGCGCATCTTGTAATGAAGCAAACCGGGCAATTTTATTACCATTAAAATCATACTGTGTTACCTTTTGGCCAAATAGAATTTTGTGTTGTGCTTTTCGTTCTTTTTTGAAAGATTCTACATCTACTGATTTTTCCTTTCCCCACCTCCAAACATAACCACCTGCAGATATTCCTTTTCCAGAAGCTCTTTGTCCAATTGAAGTCGCAAATATTCCAGTTGCTCTTTCTGCCGCCGCAGTACTTGAATAGGTTTTGATCATCTTTCCTTTTAGTGAATATTGGCTAATCTCCTTGCTCACTTTTTTTACAATTGCACTTCTTTGTTTTTCTTTATTTTCAGGCGATAAATTTTTAAAAGGGCTTTCCATCCTTCCCCTTTCAACAATTCTTTTGGCTTTGCCGGACAAGGTTGATTTTATCAGGTTCTCAGGATAGATGTTCAATCCATTTCCATCTTTGCAAAGGATTATTGTTTTATGATTATTTAAATTAAACGGGGCAACAAAACAATAATATACAATTCTTGAAAGTGTCAGGTTATGCCTGATCCCATCCAGCATGACACGGTTAACTAAAAATTGGGTAAAATCATTTTTCAACTTATTTTTTTGACGTATGATCATTGGTTTAATAATCTTTTCCGGCTTTATATAGATAGCTCCATTACGGTAGGTCATTTCATATTCAAGTCGTTTTA
>DATKQQ010000134.1:0-6883 GCA_035532615.1 Hanamia sp. | reverse complement strand
CTTTGTTGCCATTGTTCGATCATCTCAAACATTTGATGACGTAACTCTAAGTTCTTGCTCATGATATCTTGATTTATCATGCAAAACTATCGGAGCTTAGATTGCCAGGCAAGATGCAGTTGGACGATGCGTTACATTACAGCATCATGAAGTGGTTTATATACTCCTCCCGCAAGGCGTATATGAGGGGTCTGCCCTCATCTCTTATAAAGCATTGAAAAGACTTTAATCCTTTTCATTCGTGACACACTCGAGTAGGCAATAAAAGTTTTTATGATAATCAGATCGGAATAAAAGAATACACGGGATATCCTTCTTATTTGAAAACTACAGATACTTATTTAAAAAGTATTTTAAAATTAAAAGTTGAAGAACATCCTTTTCTTTTTTTATTATCTGACCTTGACCATCCTGAAAAAACCGAAAAAATAAGAGTAACCTCTTTATCACCTTCTCAAATAAAGATTGAAGTAAATGCACAAATACCCTGATTCGCTAATTTTTTGCAGAATTATTACCCCTTTTGGAATGCAATCGTTAATGGACGAATAGTTCCGGTAAAAAAAGATTTGATCTCTTTTATGGCAATTCCAATAAAAGAAGGAGTAAATAACATGGTTTTTTTTTATAAAGATCCCTACTTATTTTACATCATTGCTTTTGCTATTTTTCTTTTCTGATTTGCCTCTTTTTTTTAGTCCAACAGAAGAGGATGGATCAAAATATCTGAATAGAAAGCTGGTGAGCATATAGCTGAGGGTGTACGAAGAGTTGCCTTGCACGGCCATTTCTCGAACCATTTTTTACCTGATTTGACAAGACTCGTCCAATCTTTTGACGGCATAAGATTGGACGAGTCTTATTTATTTATTGATTATTAAGCAGTTAGAAGTAGTAAAATTCAAATTATGAAACCTGATAAAAATTACCTGGAATTTATCCGCTCTTTGAAGCAGGAGATTATTAATAGCCGGTACCAGGCTGCAAGGCTCGCCAACCGTGAACAATTGCTCTTGTATTTCAAAACTGGCAGAATGCTTTCTGAGAAGGTCAAAGCCCAAAAATGGGGTACTAAAGTGCTGGAACAAATTGCGGTCGATTTACAAAGTAACCTGCCTGGATTGAAGGGGTTCTCCTTCACAAACCTTAAGAAAATGAGGCAATTTTATGAGGCATATCCCGAATTGGAAATTAGGCCGTCAGCGACGGCCCAAATTGAAAATCCTGATTTAACAGTACAGCAGAAGGAAGTTAATTTAATTGGGCCGTTGGCAACGACCCAATTGGAAGCATTTTACAGCATCAGTTTTACCCATCATATACTATTGCTAAACCGTTGTAAGAAGGCTGATGAAAGGTTCTTTTACATAGAGCATTCTGCAACCCAATTTTGGTCAGTTAGTATTATGGAAAATCAGATTAATGCTGACTTGTTCAAGAAACAGGGAAAGTTGCCGAATAATTTCCAAACGACAATTTCGGAATCTTTGAAGCCATCGGCATTGAAGGTATTTAAAGACGAATACCTACTGGATTTTATTGCCGGTGAGGAACTGGACGATGAAAGACACATTGAGAAGCAAGTAGTATTAAACATCCGGAACTTCATTTTGCAAATGGGTAAGGGCTTTTGCTTTATTGGTAACCAATACCGCATTGAGGTGGATGGGGATGAATTTTTTATTGATCTCTTGTTTTTTAATCGTTATTTGCAAACCCTCGTGGCTTTTGAAATAAAAAAAAATAAATTTAAACCTGCAGATGCCGGGCAGCTTAATTTTTACCTGAATGTGCTGGATGAAAAAGTAAAACTGCAGCATGAAAACAGCAGCATTGGCATTGTGCTTTGCAAAGAAAAAAATAATACAGTGGTTGAGTTTGCTATTAAGAGCTTTGACAAAGCTATGGGTGTAGCAACTTATAAAACATCTAAACAAACACCGGTGCAAATGAAAGGGATATTGCCTGATACGGATGAATTAGGGAAACTCCTGGAATAAATTATTTACTCAATTTTGCGTACAGTGTTTGCAAAATTACCCTTCCGAAATATTTAATCCCCACAGTAACTTATCCTGAAGTAAATCCAATGGAGCTTAAGAAGATATGCTCATGGGATATTTACTGTACCTGAGTAAAACGCTTGGATGCAGCAGAGTAAAATGTAGAATGAGTATTAAGATGTATTAAATATTGGAAGGACAATACTAATGATGGTATAAAAATTTAATAATTACTTAACGGGAGCGTAACCATTTGTTTACATTGGTTCTGTTGCTTTGTGAAGCCTTTATTAATGGATGTTCAATAATCTGAAATCATTAAAATTGCTAATTTTTAAATGAAGATTATGAAAGCAATCGCCTTTTTTATTCAGAAAATTTTTACCCGGATACTTCTTAAACGTTTTTCTGGTTTTTATTCTCCGTTAAAACTTCATAAAGTAGTCTGATTTAAAATGAATAAAAAGAGAAGGGTCGAAATCCTTGTTTTAAGTGATGTACACCTGGGAACTTATGGCTGCAATGCAAAGCAGCTTTTGCGTTACCTCAAAAGCGTAAGTCCAAAAACAGTCATCCTTAATGGCGATATTATTGATATGTGGCAATTCAGTAAAAAATACTGGCCCAAGAGCCACATGAAGATTGTAAAACATATCATGCACTGGATTAATAAAAAAGTAAAGATCTATTACATTACAGGCAATCATGATGAAATGCTTCGCAAATTTTCCGGGTTCAAATTAGGCTCGCTGCAGATCGTAGATAAAGTAATTCTCACTTTAGATAACGGACAGACCGCGTGGTTTTTTCACGGAGATGTATTTGATGTAACTATGCAACATTCCAAATGGCTTGCAAAGTTAGGAGCAGTGGGATATGATACTTTAATTCATATCAACAGGCTGGTCAACTTCATTTCTGTATATGTTTTCAAAAAAGGAAAATTATCTCTTTCCAAGAAGATAAAGAACAGTGTAAAAAGTGCAGTGAAATATATCAATAACTTTGAAAACACTGCTGCAGACATCGGAATTTCCAACCACTACGATTATGTAATATGCGGCCACATTCATCAGCCTGAAATGAGAAAGATTTCCAATATGCATGGATCTATTATGTACCTGAATTCGGGCGACTGGGTAGAAAACCTTACGGCACTTGAGTATAATGAGGGTGCATGGAAAATCTATAAATACAACGAAGACATATTAAAGGCAGATGAAGACGATGCGCAGGAAGAAATGATACTTTCCAATAATGAACTATTTGAGAATATGGTCACCGATTTTAATTTAATGGCAATAAAATGAAAATACTTTACGCCATACAGGGAACGGGCAATGGTCATATCAGCAGGGCACGTGATATTATCCCTTTGCTTCTTGAAAAAGGTGAACTTGATATTTTGGTAAGTGGAACTGAAGCAGATGTTGAACTTGGTTATCCTGTAAAGTATGCATTGAAAGGATTAAGTTTTGTTTTTGGTAAAAATGGCGGAATAGATCTTTTATCAACTTATAAAAAAGTAAAGATTAAAAGATTTTATTACGAAATAAAAAAGCTTCCTGTCAATGATTACGATATAGTTATAAGTGATTTTGAACCGGTGAGTTCCTGGTCGTGCCGTCTTCAATATAAAACCTGTTTTGCGCTTAGTCATCAATCTGCTGTTTTAAATAAAAAATCACCACACTCAAATGATATTGATCCGGTTGGAAGGTTAATTCTTAAAAATTATGCCCCTGCTACTATACAGTATGGGTTTCACTTTATGAATTATGACAGGAAAATTTTTACTCCTGTTATTCGCAAGGAAATCAGGAATGCCAGGAAAACCAATGGCCGACATTACACAGTTTATCTTCCATCGTATAGTGATAAAAGGATAATAAATGTCCTTTGCGAAATAAAAGATGTTGAATGGCAGGTTTTTTCCAAGCATTCTAAAAAATCGTATCAGAAAAAAAATATTTTCATTTTTCCCATAAGAAATAAGTCGTTTATAAAAAGTATGGTATCATCAGCAGGAGTTTTTTGTGGAGCAGGTTTCGAAACACCTGCAGAATCTTTATTTCTTGGAAAAAAACTGATGGTAATACCCATGAAAGGGCAATATGAGCAACAATGCAATGCTGCCGCACTTAAGAAAATGGGCGTTCCGGTCTTAAAGAAATTAAAATTATCTAATCTGGAAAAAATAAAAACATGGATAAAAAAAGGCGATGTGATTCCTGTAGATTTCCCTGACATAACCCGGCAGGTTGTAGATGAGATCTTTAGAAGGAATGCTACCGTTTCAGATAAGTATCATACACTGCCGGGTACAGTACCATATTCATTTAAAAAGTTAAAAAGGGGAATCGTCGGAAATGCGCTGCATCAAATCAAGGAATAATTATGGTATTGAGCAAAGATGATTTTGGTAAAGAGTTTACCTGGGGAGTTTCTACGGCTGCTTACCAGATAGAAGGTGCATATAACCTGCATTCAAAAGGAAAATCAATTTGGGATGTTTTTGTAAAACAAAGAAATAAGATATTTCAAAATCAGCATGGAGAAATTGCCTGTGATTTTTATAATCGATATTCAAATGATATATGCCTGATGGGCAGGCTCAATTTTCCTAATCATCGTTTCTCTGTTTCATGGAGCAGGATCATTCCAGATGGCATAGAGAAAATAAACAGGCATGGAATTGATTTTTACAACCGAGTGATTGACCTTTCACTTGAATTGGGAATTACGCCATGGATTACACTTTACCATTGGGATCTTCCGTATGAACTTGAAAAAAAAGGTGGCTGGGTAAATCGGGATATTATCGAATGGTTTGGAAATTATATTTCAATCTGTGTTAAGTATTTTGGGGATAGAGTAAAAAACTGGATTGTGCTTAATGAACCGATGGTATTTACCGGTGCAGGCTATTTCCTGGGAGTACATGCTCCCGGTAAAAAGGGGTTAAGTAATTTTCTGGCAGCTACTCACCATGCTATACTTTCCCAATCGCATGGAGCACGTATTATAAAATCCATGCAGCCCCAAAGTAAAGTGGGCACTACATTTTCCTGTTCTTATATTGAGCCTTATCGGCCAGGTGAAAAAAACAAAAATGCAGCAAAAAGAGTGGATGCATTACTCAATCGTTTATTCATTGAGCCACTGCTTGGTATTGGATATCCCAATAAAGACCTGCCTGTCTTAAACAGGATAGAAAAATTCATGAAGCAAAATGATGAACTTGATATGCGGTTTGATATGGACTTTATAGGCCTTCAGAATTACACCAGGGAAATGGTACTTCACTCACCTTTTATGCCTTTTGTAAGGGGGCGGATAATAAAGGCTGATAAGCGAAATGTAGAAACCACGTTAATGAATTGGGAAGTATATCCCGAATCTATATACCATGTTTTAAAGAAGTTTAGTTCTTATGAAAACATACCTCCCTTGATAATTACGGAAAATGGCGCCGCCTTTCATGATAAGTTAGAAAATGGCAAAGTGCATGATCCCAAAAGATTGAATTATCTCCAAAAAAATATTGAGCAGGTACTTCGTGCCAAAAACGAGGGCGTAAATATTACCGGGTATTTTGTATGGACCTTCCTTGATAATTTTGAATGGGCTGAAGGATATTATCCAAGGTTTGGATTAGTATATGTTGATTTCGCCACAGAAAAGAGAATCATAAAATCATCCGGTTATTGGTATTCTAACTTCCTGGCATGATGTACATTTTAAATATTTGGATATAGGTTTTAGGTCGCCCATTTTTCTATGTTGATAAATGCAATTTGCTTCAGGAGGGCATTCCTAATCAAAGTTTATTCTCCATCCCTTTTCCTCAACTCATCGCAGGGTCACTCTTGCTCACACGGCCAGTTTCCACATGACCTGCAAATCTCTTTTCAAATAAATAATTCCCGGGGAGTTTGATACTAAAATCATACCAGCCAAAACTCCTGGTCAGATCAAAAGGGGTTACCACGGCGGTTGCATGGGCATTAATTTCTTTATTCAATATACCATGATGATAGGTTAGACCATCAATCTCTACTTGTATATTTTTTGAGGAGCTGTTTTTAAAAGTGATGACTTCATTTCCGTTAGTAAGATGGGCTACAGAAATATCTAAATAAGGATCCTGTTCGTTGCCTTTGAATTCACGGTAGAAACCATTAGGGCCATACACCTGGAAATGATATTGATGGCTATCAAAATCCGGTACCAGCCACGAGTCCGTCAACCGGTCTCCGACTGACACTGCATAATTTCTTTCTGAAAAGTTACGGGAGCGATAGTTTCTGGCATACACGATAAATGGAGAACCGACAGCATGCTCTTTGAAAATATGATTACCGGCATTTTAATAATCATAGGAATTTCATTAATAATTTCCTGTAATAAGCAAATAGAGGAGAAACAATCTGAACCCAATAACCCAACAAGCGTTCCTCCGAATTTCTCTTTTCGGGGATGTGCCACTTACCGAGGCTTTAGAAGCACCTGCCAACACAACGCCACCCTACACTCCTCAAGAACAGGTATTTCAATATGTTATAAATGAATATTCATTCATAAAGAAATTTCTGAAAATATTTTCTGGAAATGAATGAATCAATTCCTGAAATTTTAGTTTCCAACATTACCATCAATGCCATAAAACACAATTCCCCCGGGTGGCAGCATAAAAAACTTACTTGATGCAAATACATTTATAGTTAGTAATAAGGGTATTCCTCCTCGATTAAATACTTCTGAATTGTTTGAAGGTTTTAAAAAAGATTCTTCCTCTGGCGATTCACTTAGGCTTGGGTTTTCCATCGTAGAAACAATTTGCAGTATCTATAATTTTATTGTCTCTTATAATTATTTAG
>DATKQQ010000133.1:0-4517 GCA_035532615.1 Hanamia sp. | reverse complement strand
TAATGAAATTGCTGTTAGCAACAGTTTAAACAGTTCTTCATTATGGGGAAATGGTTTCAGTATTCTATACAATGCCAATGCATGTTTGGAAGGTTTGGCACAAAGTAATATATCTGATGTCGTAAAAAATCAATTAATTGGGGAGGCTAAATTTTCAAGAGCATTTTTACTTTTTAATTTAAGTAATCTCTATGGGCCAATTCCCTTGGTAACTTCAACTGATTACCACAAGAATCAAATCCTTCCACGCTCACCATTGGATAGTGTTTACGCTCAAATAATTAATGATTTAAAAGATGCACAGAATTTACTGTCAGCGAATTATCCAACAGCAGGAAGATTTCGCCCCAACCGATTTACAGCTTCTGCTTTGCTTGCAAAAGTATATCTCTATCAAAAAAATTGGACGGAAGCTGATAAAAATGCAACTGAAATAATTGACGCAGGCATATATAGTCTTGAGACAGATTTGAACAATGTTTTTCTTACAGGCAGCAACGAGACGATATGGGAACTTTCACCCGTAATTCCAGGCTTTGAAACATGGGAGGGGTATTTTTTTGTTCCTGTAAGCAGCAATGTAATACCCTCATATATTATCAATGATAGCCTTTTGAATGCATTTGAAAATGGAGATGAACGCCAGCAAAAATGGTTAAATAAAGACACAGTAAATGGGAATGATTATTACTATCCCTATAAATATAAATTAGGTTATGATGGCCTTTCAGTTCCTTTGGAAGGCTATGTGGTGTTCAGGCTTTCAGAACAATATTTGATCAGGGCCGAAGCCAGAGCGCAGGAAGGTAATTTGAGTGGGGCAATGAGTGATTTAAATCTCATCCGAAACAGGGCTGGATTACAAAATTTTATTTCCACAGATCAGGCATCACTGTTAACTGCCATTCAGCATGAACGCCAAGTCGAACTTTTTTGCGAATGGGGAAACCGATGGTTTGATTTAAAACGTACAGGAAAGGCTAATGAAGTTTTATCACTAATAAAGCCCGATTGGCAAGCTAAGGACACTTTATATCCCATTCCACAAACCGAGTTGAATAGCAATCCTTTTCTTACTCAAAATCCCGGATATTAATTTTTAAAGTAAGACAATGAAAATACTAAGAATAATTTTCACGGGGATTTTATTTGGCGTAATTAATAACGTCGCTGCTCAGTCCTCTGGGATAAGGCCTTTGATCAAGGGCCAAAAAGTTCCAAACTTACATTTAGGTCTTCATATTGGTGATTCAACCAATTCAGTGGATTTATATGATTTAAAGAAAAAATTGATCCTCTTTGACTTTTGGGGAGTTTATTGTTCATCTTGTATAGAACAAATGCCTCACCTCGAAAAATTGCAAAAAGAGTTTGGCAAAAAAATAAAAATAATCATTGTCACCAAAAACAGTAAAAGTGAAGTTGACAAATTATTCGAGAGGATAAATGGTCATGTGTCTCCAGAAATTACGTATGCAGCTAAACATTTACCATTTATTGTTGAGGATAGCCTGTTGTCCGTTTTATTTCCACATGATGGAATCCCCACACATGTCTGGCTTGATAGTGCCAAAATCTTGAAAGGTATAGCATACGATAATTCAACGACAGCAGAAAATATTCACGCTTTTTTGATAGGGAAAAGGATTAGACTAGATGAAATGAGTATGGCTGAAATAAATACTTCAAATCCCCTTTCCTGGGTCAATGGAGATAATAAATTTGTAGATCAACTAAAATGTTATTCATTTATTTTTTCAAGGATCAAACATAAATACGGAGGAGATGGAGAGGTTACTCCTTTGATTGATTCCGCAACAAATAAAATCGTTGGACTTAGTTGTTTAAATATGAGTATTGCAGATTTGTACAAACTCTCATGGTTTCACTATAAGAGTCCAAACATTGGAATCCTTAATAACAAAATCCTGCTCCAAGTAAAGAATAAAGACAAATTCTATCCACCTAAAAAAAGTTCAGAATATTTTGACTGGGCCGATACCAGCTTGTTTAGCTATGCTATAAGGTTCCCTTTGAAAAATGCAGACGAAATCTATAATGCAATGCGGCAGGATCTGGATTGTTACTTCCACTATCAAAGCAAGTTTGAATATAGAAAGATTAAATGCCTAGCACTAAAGCGCATTTCAAATGAGGATAAAATAATGACCAAAGGATTAAAATCCAAACAAGAAGTTGTTGTTAGATCGAATGAGGTGCATCTTAATATTCAGAATACACCTATGAGCTATTTATTCTCAAGAATTGAATCAGTAATCATTTACAAAGACTCCTACATCCCCTTCTTTGATGAAACCAAATATAAAGGAAATATAGACATCAACCTACCATGGAGCGATGACATTAAAAACATTTCAATATCCACATTGAGAAATAGTTTACGGAAATATGGTTTAGATTTAGTTCAGGAATATAAAATTTTAAGAATGCTGGTAATTTCGGATCAAAAATTAAAGCAGTAGTATCATTCGATAATGATACGACTGCTTTAAAATGATAATGATTAGTTCTTCTTACCTGGAACCAGAATAGGTACTTGGGAATTATTCTTTAATTGATTCGAACTATTGACCTGGTTTGCATTAAATCCGGCCACACAATCATAAGTACTGCCAGTGCAACCAATCCCTGATGGAGCTGTTGGCGATTGCTGAATAAAAGTCGCATCAGCTTGGTCCACCGTTTCATCCGGGGTATATTGATTACTGATTTGAAACCAATATAGACTTGTTAAATTCGGTTTCTCCTTGACGCTAGTAAATGCACTAAAGCATATTGCGAGGAGAATAGCCATAATTCCCAAAAAATACTTTTTCATAAATAAATATTTAAAGAGTTTAAAATTTGCCTACTTTCTTATACAGGGGTTCGGCTATTCCTGTTTATTGCAATAAAAAGTTTATTTCTTAAAGTAAACCGCAGTCCTATTCCTGCAAGTGCGGTAAAGAAAATATTAAAGATTAGATGTTCAGGCCATGTCATGGCTGAAATAACTCCCCCGCAAGAGCAAGGAAGATCTCTTGCAAACAAAATCATGTAAGTGATATAGCCTGTAAATAGTAACATCAAAATGAGTGAACTTGCAAAACCCCACTTTCTCATTGTTGGAAAAAATAAAAGCGTTGCTGTAAATAATTCTAAAATTGGCAATACCCAGGATAATATAGTTGCGTTAATTCCGATTAATGGTGATTGGCTTAATACTACTTTGAAACTTTCATGTTCCATCAATTTGGTTAGTGCTGTATAAACAAATAGTAGTATGAATAATGCAGAAATAATATCAGGGATTATTGTCTTTTTAACTGTTTCCATCTTTATTAGTTAATAAACAGTAAAGGTCAGCAAATTCAGTATTGGTATTTTGACGAATAGATTTGATTTGATACAAAAGAGTTTTGTAATCGGAACAATTTTACTTCCTGCGCAGTGAGCCTGGG
Organism: Hanamia sp.; assembly: GCA_035532615.1. Classification (GTDB taxonomy): domain Bacteria; phylum Bacteroidota; class Bacteroidia; order Chitinophagales; family Chitinophagaceae; genus Ginsengibacter. The sequence goes on along the minus strand of DATKQQ010000133.1, from coordinate 1,056 downwards.
GTATAACCGAATCTTCTGCGGAAAGCAGTTATGAAATTAGTCATTCGCGGATATCCGCTAAGAACACAAATTTGTTTTAGCGGTTGATTGGTTGAAAGAAGGAGTTCTCTCGCTTTTTGCATTCGTGCTTCCTGGAGACAATCAAAAACACTCAATCCAAAAAATTGTTTAAACCCTGCCTTCAGCTTAAACTCATTAATTTCAACAGCTTTTGAAAGCATGCGGAGGCTACGTGGCTTTTTACTTAAATCTTCAATGAGCAATTTATGAGCCTTAATAATGCAGGCTATTTCATAAGGAGTAAAACGATAACGTGCCGGGGGCCTGTTATAGGTATGCTCTAACATAACATATAAATATTCCCTTACCTTCAAATCAAAATAAAATTGTCTTGTAGTTTCATCAAAAGGGCATTCTAATATTTCATGAATAATATCCTGCATCGCCGGAGTGATATAGCATGGATTCTTTATTAGCTGCTTCACGTGTCCGGCGTCTTGTAAATCTTTTAGCTCAGGAAAGTAAATAATCAATTGCCGAAAAAGTGCCGGAGAATAAAAAATATCCAAAATCCGGTATTCTGTATCCTTTTCAAATCTACAATTGCAATTGGCATTATCAGCCCAAAGCATGGTAAATTCACCCTCTCTTAAATAAATCTTTTGGGTTCCTTTTACTTTATGCCGCAAATTCCCTTTTAATAATATTCGCGAATGAATTCCTTCTTTATTAGAAACAGAATCAATGTTTAATGTCTCCAAAAAACGGAATACATTTAGACGAAGAGTGTATAACTCTGTAATTATTTCCTGAATAATTAATTGACAGGTGTCTTTTGCAAAATATAAAACCCTGCTGCCTCTCAAAAGCGGCCCGGAATAATTAATAGGCAGGCCGTTTTGGAAAGGAATAAAATTTCCTTGATTGCTATTGAGGTAAATAGGCATAATTGTTTCTAAGGTTCAATAAATGTATTTCAAATTGCGGATATTTTCAAATTGCTTTAATGAAAAACGAAAAAAATGAGAATGCTGCTTATTTGCGAAATCGTTTTTT
>DATKQQ010000132.1:0-2625 GCA_035532615.1 Hanamia sp. | reverse complement strand
GTATTATCCTGATGTAGATCCAATGGATTTTACAGAAGATATGCTCATGGGATATTTACTGTACCTGAGTAAAACACTTGGTTGCAGCCGGGTAAAATGTAGAATGGCTGCCCAAAGCATTTCCTTTTTTATGCGTCATGTGGCAAAACGCCCTTATCCCAACTTGGTTATTTTTCCCTCTATGAAGATTATTTTTAATCCTTTTCGGGTATTTATAGAACGTAACTCATTGATAAACAATAATCATATTTTTGTATTTCATTTGTAGTCCCCCATAATATTATTTAGTTTGGATTCTCATCCTTATCTTTGCACCCATGTTCCTCAAAAAGATTACCAAGGGTACCAAAGACAAATCATACACCTATTACCGGCTTTGTGAAAGCTATCGTATCGGGGAGAAGACCAGACACCACACCCTCCTGAATCTTGGACCTTTGGAACAACTCAATGACCAGGAAAGGAAACTCCTGGCTGACCGGATAGAAGAGCTTTATAAAGGTGGCACTTCCAGCCTGTTTTCAGATATTGCCGACCGCGTGGAGCAACTGGCTTTACTCTTCTATAAAAAGCTGAGAAATAAATTCAAAAAAGAGGTGGATGCAATAGCGACAGAACATCAGAGTGCTGAAGAAGATTTTGATCGGGTGAACCTGAAAACGATGCGTCATGATGAAGTGCGCGAGGTGGGAGCTGAATGGCTTTGTCTGCAGGCGGTCAGGGAGTTGGGCATTGCAGGGTTTTTGCAAAGCAAAGGTTGGAACAAAGAAGCCACCTGTACAGCTATCACCGATCTGATAAGCAGGGCAGTATATCCGGCATCAGAGTATAAAACGTCTGCCTGGATAGAGAGCAGTTCTGCTGTCAGTTCACTGGTATTTGGTACCCATCAGTCCATCAGCTACCAACGTCTTTATCGTATCAGCGATAAGCTCTATGAAGAAAAAGAAAGTTTGGAACAACATCTTTACACTACTACCAAAGGTCTTTTTAACCTCCAGGACAAGATTATTCTCTATGACCTGACCAACACGTATTTTGAAGGACGAAAGGCATCCAGCAAAATAGCGAAATTCGGTCGGAGCAAAGAAAAGCGAAGTGATGCCAAACTGGTATCTCTTGCTGTAGTAGTCAATACAGATGGCTTTGTCAAGTACTCTAAAATATATGAGGGCAATATAGGAGAGACCAAAACATTGGAGGCCATGGTTGACTCGCTGGCCCCTTATGCCACTCCTGGTATAAAAAACCCTATTGTGGTCATGGATGCGGGTATTGCCACAGAGGAAAACCTGACCATGCTCAAAGAAAAAAAGTATGATTTTCTGTGTGTCACCCGCACAAAATTAAAGGATTACAAAGTAGCTGATGAGAAAAAACAGAGGGTAGTTGTAGAAGATAACCGAAAGCGTAAGATAGCTCTTCAGCGCATCACAGTGGAGGGTAAAACAGATACTTTTATGTATGTTCGCAGCGAACTGAAGGCAGTGAAGGAAGCTTCCATGGAGGCTCATTTTTCTGAGCGTTATGAGCAGGAACTTGAAAAGTTAAACCAGTCTGTTCAAAAGAAGGGAGGGGTTAAAAATATTACCAAAGTGCATGAACGTCTGGGAAGAATTAAAGAGCGCTATCCTGCTGCCAACAGACACTATACCATCCACGTTGAAAACGAAGGCGACAGGGCTATCCTGCTCACCTTTAGTCGCAAGATAGCTCAGGCAGAGGCTACTGCCAGACAGGGAGTTTATTTTATACGTACTTCTTTGCAACTGGATCAGGAAACCGATATCTGGGACATTTATCACACTCTTACTGAAGTAGAATCGGGTTTTCGTATTCTGAAGACAGATCTCAGCATTCGGCCAATCTTTCATCAAAAAGACAAGCGCACGGAATCGCACATCTTCCTGGGAGTACTTGCCTTTAGTTTGGTAAACACGATTCGTTACCGACTTAAGGCAAAAGGAATTCACCATGACTGGCGCAATATTATCCGAATCATGAACACTCAAAAAATAGTGACTACCTCTGTCAAAAATGATCAGGGCAAGGTAATCACGATTGAAAAATGCAGCCAGTCAACAGAAGAAGTAGCTGCCATTTACCAGGCCATGAATTACAAGTCGGCTCCCTTTACCATGAAAAAGTTTGTGTTACCCCAATAAAAAATTGGTTCCTCTCAAACTACTGCCAGCACTGACTTTTTAAAATTTAGTAACCAGGTTGGGTTATGCAATTCCTACTGTTATCTACCCCCGTCCTTCTACTACACTTCCTTCCGTAATGTCAACAGAAGAAGTAATGAAGTTGCTTGATGGAGTGCAAAACATTAAGCACCGCACCATTCTGATGATGCTCTACAGTACCGGTATGCGGGTAAGTGAAATCGCCAATTGCAAAATAGCTGATATTGATTCAACGGATTTTCCTTTTTAAAATATAGTTAAAATCGGCTGTAATACATTACTGTATTGAGTATTAGGACGTTTTTGGCATTAAATTTGTGTGTGCGACTTTATTAAAAATAAATTTGTATATTATAATTAATGCAGTATATTTGCATTAAATAAATGTAGATATTAAAGATGTACTTACAGCAGCACTTGCGCAAAAAAGGCAACAAAA
>DATKQQ010000131.1:0-4338 GCA_035532615.1 Hanamia sp. | reverse complement strand
TGGTTTGCCAATGTAGCTTATTCATACAGTGGACGCTATACCATTTCTGCAAGTGGCCGTATTGACGGTTCGAACTATTTTGGCGTAGCAGCCAACAAAAAAAACGTACCACTATGGTCAACAGGATTTAAATGGGATATTGATAAAGAAAATTTTTATGCGGTTAATTGGTTGCCTTCTTTAAAAGCAAGAATTACTTATGGATATAATGGGAATTTGGATAAAAATGTTACAGCATATACCACAGGTGTTTACCAGGGCGCTGATCCCTTTACAAATCAACCATATTTATCTATCACCAATCCACCAAACAAAGATCTGCAATGGGAAAAAACTGCCATGCTCAATATTGGGGTGGATTTTGCTTTGAAAAAAAACATTGTTAGCGGTACACTGGAATATTATTCAAAGAAAGGTTCTGATATTATAGGAGAGAATGAGATACTGCCCAGTGCAGGTTTCATTGATAATAGTACCTTCTCTAATATTGTGAAAGGAAATTTTGCGAGTATGAAAGGGCATGGATGGGATATTCAGTTATATACAAAAAATGTAAACAAGGGTTTTAAATGGTCAACCCAATTACTTTTTAGTTATACTACAGATGTGGTAACCCATTATGGAGGAACATTATACCCTTCTGATCTGGTTTCTTTTGGTAGTGGGGCTAGCGGATATGTAGTGCCACTGCAGGGAAAACCTGTATTTGGAATATACAGTTTTCGATGGGCGGGCCTTGACCCTGCAACCGGTGATCCCCGGGGCTTTGAAAACGATACTATCAGCAAGGACTATGTTTCACTTGCCAATCCTTCAAAATTTTCAGACATCCAATATAATGGACCTGCAAGGCCAAAATTTTATGGTTCGCTGGGCAATACATTTTCTTATAAGCAATTATCTTTATTTATAAACATCACTTATAAGCTCGACTATTATTTTAGAAGGTTTTCAGTAAATTATTATAACCTGGTCAATTATTATTCCCAGAATAAAGATTATTCTTTAAGATGGCAAAAACCTGGGGATGAAAAAAAAACACAGGTACCTTCTTTCGTATATCCAACGAATTATAGCAGAGATATCTTTTACAATAACTCATCTGTGTTGGTTGAAAAAGGAGACCATGTCCGGGTGCAGGATATCAGCCTCGGGTATGACTTTGATAAATCCACCTGTCATTGGCTACCGCTAAAGCATGTGAAACTGTACGCATATATTAACAATGTAGGCATTATATGGCGCGCCAATGACCATCACCTTGACCCTGATGCTCCCATTGGTATTCCATCACCTAGAACTTATGCAATAGGATTGCGGGTTGACTTTTAAAAATAATTATTCATCTTTTATTATTCAAAATGAAACAAATATCTCACTTAATGCTGATGAGTCTTTTGATCATAAGTTCATCCTGCAAAAAAGACTGGCTCGATGCCAAGCCTAATAAAAATTTGGTAGTTCCACAAACACTCCAGGACTTACAGGCTATGCTTGATAATACCACCTTCGTTTTTAATTTTGGTCAGCCAGAATTAGGCGAAACCGGGTCTGATGATTACTATGTACTTTATTCTGATTGGCTTGCACTTACTACTAATACTGAAAGAAATGGATATATCTGGGCAAAAGATATATATAATGGTGAATCAGTTCCAGATTGGATGCTGCCTTACCAGCGTATTTTTTATGAAAATTATATCCTGGAGACTGTTGAAAATATTCCGAAAGACTCAACGAATCTTTCAAACTGGAATAATGTGAAGGGAAGTGCCTTGTTTGGAAGAGGCTTTGATTTTTATAGTCTAGCTGATCTCTTTGCCAAACCTTTTGATAGCGCGACTGCTGATACGGATCCTGGCATTCCTTTAAGGCTACATTCGGATATTAATGGCAAATCTACAAGGGCTACCGTAATGCAAACCTATAACCAGATTATTGCCGATCTCAAAGCCTCATTATTATTTTTGCCTGCATTACCTGCTTATAAAACAAGGCCATCAAAAACGGCCGCCTATGCAATGCTTGCAAGGACTTATCTGAATATGGGAAATTACAACCTCGCACTTCTTTATGCAGATTCATGTATTTCACTTCAGCCAGACCTGATGAACTACAACACTTTTGATGTAACATCGCAATTCCCTTTTCCCATGTTCAATGATGAGGTGATTTACTTCGCAGCTCTGAATTATGTAAGTATCATCAGTAATTATGTAGCTATTGTAGATTCCACTATATACCGTTCTTACTCTGATAATGATTTAAGAAAATATTTGTTTATTGACACTACAGATGGCCATGCAAGATTCAAAGGAGGCTATGATGGATATACAGGTTTCGGAGGAATAGCAACTGATGAAATTTACCTGATAAGTGCAGAATGCAATGCAAGATTAGGAAATGTTAACATAGCCATGAATCTTCTAAATACACTTCTTGAGAACCGGTGGAAGGTTGGCACATTTATTCCCCTGACTGCTTCTACTGCTGATGAAGCCCTCAGGCTGATTCTCAATGAAAGAAGAAAGGAACTGATATTCCGTGGTCTTCGCTGGACAGATTTGAGAAGATTAAATAAAGACCCACGATTTGCTGTAACACTTTCCCGCAATCTGAACGGTACTATATATACATTACCTCCTAATGATAACCGGTATGTGTATCCCATACCTGACCAGGAAATACAACTCAGCGGTATTGCTCAAAATCCACGTTAATCAAAATTAAAATTCGCAAAATGAAAAATATTTCAAAGTCAATACTTGCTTTTCTAATTTCCATTGTTTTTTGCAGCAAAAGCTTTAGCCAGGAGTCAGGCATTAAAATAGGTGAAACGTGCCCTGATGTAGTACTATCACATATTATAAATTTCAAAACAGACCATGCCAGGATCTCTGACTTTAAAGGAAAGCTGTTGATACTCGATTTTTGGGCAACATGGTGCGCACCATGTGTGTCCATGATACCGGTTACCGATTCATTGCAAAAAGAGTTTGAGGGAAAGATACAGATACTTCCGGTTACTGACCAGGATGCTTCAACAGCAACAGCATTTCTCAATAACATAAAACATTACAAAAATATTTTGATGCCTTCTGTCACCAATGATACGGAATTACGTACCCTGTTTCCTCACGTCGAAATCCCGCATTATGTATGGTTGGATGAAAACAGTAAAGTAATTGCCATAACCGGTGCTGAACAATTAACAGGGGATATCATAAAAGATTTCTTAAATAAAAAAAGGGAAACATTACCAATAAAGGAAGACCAGTATAAAACTATCCCGGAGCATGCGCCTATGTTTGTAATTGGTAATGAAATAATTTCAGGTAATACAACTCATTTTGAAAAAATAGACAATTCCGCTTTACTGTATCATTCGGTAATAACAAAGTATATAGATGGCTTTGGTTGTGAGCAGGGAACTGACACAGGAAGAATTACCTGTAAAAATAGTTCTATTGGAGATCTCTACCGTATGGCTGCAAGTCATTACAAATTGATAAACCTTGGATTCAACAGTACTATCTGGGAGACAAATAATGAAATTGTCAAAAGAATGAGTGACTCAGCAGTTACCGTACATTCAAAAACAAGAGCTGAAATATACGATTGGATGAGGCAATATGATTATTGTTATGAACTGAAATTTCCTTCGAAAATGAATGACAGGAAATATGATTTAATGCTACAGGATTTGAATAATTATTTTGGAGCAATGTTTAATATTGTCGGTAGTATGGAGCGAAGAAAAACCAATTGTCTTGTCCTAATTAAAACATCAAAAAGTAAAATGCCTGATACTTCTGCAACTAAAAATCAGTATTCAATTAATCCATATCATTTACAATTAAAGAATGCTTCTGTAAGCCAGTTTATTGCCTTATTAAGCATTAACCTGGATACATTTCCGCCTCTTGTTGATGAAACTCATGACGATGAAAAAATGGACATTGATATTAATTGCAACCTTTCAGATATAAACTCTTTGAACAAGGCATTAATGCCTTATGGCTTAAAACTGGTTGAAAAAATTGCAGAGCGGGATATGATTGTCATTAAAGATAAGCCTTTGATTAAATAAAATAAGTCTAAATATTGAAGGGGATAGAATAGACTGCAACATAATTATCATAAAGTACGATTATCTTGTCTGCCCTCACTTCGAAATCCTTCAATCTTTCACCTTTATATTCAGGGATATAAAAGCTACTAAGATAATTTCCGTCTGAAATCCGGTACACATCTATTACAGCATTACTCCTGAATTCTTTGCTGCTTTCATTCTTTGCCGGGGTTGCAGAATGAATAAAGAGTTTGCCATTTACAGCC
>DATKQQ010000130.1:0-7011 GCA_035532615.1 Hanamia sp. | reverse complement strand
AAATACTATGATAAACCTATATTATTTCATCAGGCAATTCAAAACTTCTTTGACCAGATTAATCAGAAATTTAAATCAGAATTATCAACATTACTTACACTAAAATTCCAATTCTTTGATGATAAAGATTCACTAATTTACACCTTGTGAAGTATAATAGGTTTGCTATCTGATAATTTGAAATAGCGCAAGCTGAATGAATAGGAGCAACTTTAAATTGATTATTTGCAGCAATATTCGGGTTTGCGTCATTGCCAAGAAGTAACTTCAAAATGTCTAATTGGCCGAAAAATGAAGCAAGACCTAAAGGTGTAAATCCGCCTGCTGAAAATGAATTTTTGAGCTCTGGATTTTTATTAAGCAACGTGCTAACGGTGTAAATATCTCCAACAATTGTCGTTTCAAAAATGTCAAGTTCCTTTTTTTTATGGTTTCTTAAAATTTCAATAGCAGTTTTATTGTGACAATATGCTGCAAACTGTAATAATGAAATCCTTTATTCAGTTTTTATGTCTGCAATTGTAGAATTGTCATTAGCAATTTGATTTATCTTGTCATTGTCGCTTGCTTTAATTGCATCTAATATTTCATGTATGTCGTTCATGTTAGTTTCAGTTAAGGGTGGCAGCGCCTGTGCATTTTGCTATCGTTATTTGCTTTCTGCTTCTCAAATACTGTTCAACATCTTCAACGTTGCCTTAATAGCTGCAACCGTTTGATCGCTGTCAAGTCCGCGTGTTTTAAACTCGCGTCCATTATGCCTCCATGTAATAATCGTCTCGCACAAGGCGTCACTTTTTCCACCGGGAGGAATGCGTACAGCATAATCAGTTAGCTCAGGGAGTGCGATTTTCTTTTGTTTATAAATCTTTTTTAGCGCATTCATGAAAGCATCGTATTGTCCATCTCCCTGGGCAAGTTCTTCAAAGGATTTGCCTTCAATACAAATTTTTAATGTAACGGAAGGATTCAAATCCTTGGAATGCGTTAGTGCATAGTCTTCTATCCGTACTTTTTGTTCGATCGTTACACTATCCAACACATCTGAGATAATGTAAGGAAGATCTGCGGGGCTAACTATTTCTTTTCTATCGCCCAATTCAATAATGCGTTGAGTTACTTTTTTCAAATCCTGGTCGGAGAGATGAATACCCAGTTGCAACAAATTGTTTTCAATATTTGCTTTACCACTTGTTTTGCCAAGAGCGTATTTACGTTGACGTCCGAAACGCTCAGGCATTAGGTTACTGAAATAGAGCTTATTCTTTTTATCGCCATCTGCGTGTATGCCTGCTGTTTGAGTGAACACATTTTCTCCAACCACCGGCTTGTTAGCCGCGATACGAAACCCTGAAAATGTCTCGACCAGTTTACTTACGCTATACAATGATTTTTCTGCAACTGATGTTTTTAGTTCTGGCATAAAATCATTGATTACCGCTATGGCGCTTGCCAACGGTGCATTGCCTGCGCGCTCGCCCATGCCATTTACGGTAAGATGAATTCCTGATGCGCCCGCCTTCAAAGCCTCCAGCACATTGGCCGTACCCAGGTCATAATCATTATGAGCATGGAAATCAAAATGTATTTTTGGATAACGTTGTACGATTTCAGAAACAAATTCAAAAGATTCAGACGGAGTTAAAATGCCCAATGTATCAGGAAGCATGATGCGTTTCACCGGCTGTGTGGAAAGAAAATCGATGTATTGAAATACATAATCTTTTGAATTACGCATTCCATTACTCCAGTCTTCAAGATACACATTGGTGTCAATACCTTTTTTCCTGGCCAGTTTTATTACCTCCGCAATTTCAGCAAAATGTTGTTCAGGTTTCTTCTTAAGTTGATAGGTCAAATGATTGAGTGAACCTTTGGTAAGCAGGTTCATCACCTTAGCGCCTGCTTTTATCATCCATTCTACAGATACACTTCCATCAACAAATGTTAATACTTCCACCCTGTCCAGCAATTTGTTTGCTTTTGCCCACCTTGTTATTTTTTTTACTGCGTCAAATTCGCCTTCCGACACCCGGGCAGAAGCAATCTCAATCCGATCTACTTTTAATTCGGTTAATAAAAGTTTAGCGATAGTTAATTTTTCTAAAGCAGAAAATGAGACTCCACTGGTTTGTTCGCCATCGCGAAGTGTGGTGTCCATTATTTCAATGTGTCGCTGTTTATCTGGCATTTTTGTTTGTTATGATCTCAATTAATATAAACTCTTTTCAGCAAAAGATTGGATGTCTTCTTTCATAGCCTGCAAATAATCTACATCGTCAAAACCATTCATCAGGTTGTGTTTTTTATAGCCGTTAATATCGAATGACTCCTGTTCTCCGGTAGCAAGAATTGTTATAGTTTGATCCGTAAGACTGATTTCGAATTGTGCTTTAGGACCTACTTCAATGGCACTAAAAATTTTTATTAAAAATTCTTCGCTAACCTGCACTGGAAGAATACCCACATTAATTGAATTGTTCTTAAATATATCAGCGAAGAAACTGGAAACTACTGCACGAAAACCATAATCGTATATGGCCCATGCGGCATGTTCACGGCTACTGCCACTTCCAAAGTTTTTACCACCTACTAATATTTTCCCTGTATAAATGGGATTATTTAAAACGAAATCTTTTTTAGGGGATTCATCTGAATTGTACCTCCAGTCGCGAAAAAGATTATCACCAAAACCTTTGCGCTCGGTCGCTTTTAAAAAACGCGCAGGAATGATCTGATCGGTATCTACATTTTCAATCGGCATTGGAACTGCTGTGCTGGTAAGCACTATAAATTTATCGTAAGCCATTTTTATTTAGTTCGTAGTTTTTAGTTTTTAGTTCAAAGTTATGATGCACCTTCAATCAGACATCCTACATCGGACATTACAAATTGTACCTTTAAAGAAGATCTCTTGGATCAGTCACAACTCCTGTAACAGCCGCTGCTGCCGCCACCAGCGGACTTGCCAGCATTGTTCTTGCGCCAGGACCTTGTCTTCCTTCGAAGTTTCTGTTACTGGTACTCACTGCATATTTACCTGCTGGAATTTTATCGTCATTCATGGCCAAACATGCTGAGCAACCAGGTTGGCGTAATTGAAATCCAGCTTCAGTTAAGATATCCAAAATACCTTCATCCTTTATTTGTTGCTCTACTAAATGCGAACCCGGAACGACCCATGCAGTAACATGATCCGCTTTTTTTCTACCTTTTATAATAGATGCAAATGCGCGAAAATCTTCAATTCTTCCATTGGTACAACTTCCGATAAATACATAATCCACTTTCTTTCCCAGCATCTCATCATCTTCATGAAAACCCATATAATTGAGCGATTTTTCGTAGCTGGCATTTCCGGCAACAGTATCTTTTGAAACAGGAATGTGTTTGCTGATACCCACGCCCATTCCGGGATTCGTGCCGAAAGTGATCATAGGCTCGATATCCGCTGCATCAAAATTGTATTCTTTATCGAATACTGCGTCAGCATCTGTTTTTAAAGTTTTCCAGTAAGCAAGTGCCTTATCCCATGCTTCGCCTTTTGGCGCTTTATCTTTTCCTTTTAAATAAGCAAAAGTGGTTTCGTCCGGAGCTACCATTCCACCACGCGCTCCCATTTCAATACTCATGTTGCAAACGGTCATTCTGCCTTCCATGCTCAGGTTTTCAAAAACCTCACCGGCATATTCTACAAAATATCCTGTTGCGCCTGCGGCTGTTAACCTGGATATAATATACAGCGCTACGTCTTTTGCCGTAATTCCTTTTCCTAATTTTCCGTTTACATTAATGCGCATCTTCTTAGGCTTTGGCTGCATGATACATTGCGAGGCAAATACCATCTCTACTTCGGATGTTCCGATACCAAAAGCAATAGCACCAAATGCTCCGTGTGTTGATGTGTGGGAATCACCGCAAACAATCGTCATGCCCGGAAGCGTAATTCCGTTTTCGGGACCTACAACATGCACAATTCCATTCTTTGGATTATTCAATCCCCAATGCGAGATACCATATTTTGCCGAATTCATTTCCAGGGCTTTTAGCTGGTTGGCAGAAAGAGGATCCTGTACAGGTAAATGCTGATTAATAGTAGGTGTGTTGTGATCGGCTGTAGCAAATGTTTTGTCTGCAAACATCACTTTCAACCCTCTTCTTAGCAGTCCACCAAACGCTACCGGGCTGGTAACTTCATGAATAAAGTGGCGGTCAATAAAAAAAACATCGGGACCATCCTCAATTTTTCGTACAACATGAGAATCCCAAACTTTATCAAAAAGTGTATTGGAAGTATGACTCATTTAAATTTTTTTGTTTAGAAGCGCAAATTTCCTAAAAATCTATCAAATATTTTGGTTTTAATTAAAAGGAATACGGTAAAATAACATTTATTAACAATGCCAATTTAATGTAATAGAAGGGAATCTTGATGTATAAAAGATGATTCCCGAAAAGGATTGATAAGTTTTTTTTAAAAAATAGAAATATTCTCATTTGCCTGCCTTTGCCGACAGGTTGGTTATCAATAAGGTGCTTATCGTACGGAGATTTACAATAGCAGCCAACAGAAAAAAGTCTGGCAAACGATTGAAATCTATAGTGAAGTTTAACACTAAAGTTTATCACTTTAATTATTCATCATTCTGCATCCAAAAAAATTGAAGATTTTGTTTTCGTGCTTATTATCCTAGTCTGTATCATTTATGAAACTTCTTTTTAAGAATTAAATGGTTGAAGAAAAAGAAATGAGAATTGACAAAATTTTCTCTAAAAAATAAAAATATTTTGAAAACAGCAATGAATTATTTGGTGGGTGTATTTCATCCATCAGATATTTATCGTTTAAACGCCATTAAATATTATTCGATAAAATGTTAGAATAATTCCTTCACAAGAGACAATATTTCAATTCTTTTCAGAATTATTGGCTCAAAAATGCCACAATTTTATCTATTTCTTTATCGGTGAGCAATGCCCTTGTTTGCATATGCATCCCAATTGTTTTCCACTGTTCGGGAGAAAAAGTGGATGGAGAAGGTGTATTGTGACATCTTTGACAGTTTTCAGCCCAAAGTTGTGCGCCTGATTTTGCTTCAATCTTTTTGCTGGCAGTGCAACTGTTCAATTCTACCAGAGTTGAAACTACTAAGCCTAAAGCTAGCAGGATTTTTATCTTTTTATTAATTAGGATTTTCATAACTAAAGTAATTTTATAATTGAATTGAAGTTTGGAGGTACATAGAATTTGATTGGTTTATTGCGCCTGGTGTACCACCCAGATTAATAGCAGAGGTATTGGTAGATTTAATGGCTTCATAAGTGAATTTCACTACCGTTCTCCATGTAATCCAATAATCGAGGCCACATGTTAACACGTTTGATTTGGAACCCCACATTGAGTTTGCCGGCGTGGTGTAATTACCGTACCTGCCTGCAATTTCAAAATTCTTAACAACATTATTATTTGATAATGTGGGTCTCAAAGACGCCTGGATGAATCCCGTAGTGCTATGGTTTGTGAATGTATATTTTGTATTACCCGTCGGGTCGTTGGGATCAATATAATTTGCATTAGACAAATTCATGATATTATATTGCCCCTTGATATTAAGTTGAAAAGGTTGAATATTTTCGACGAGATCCATATCAAATGCATACATGTTGGCAGTCACATTTTGTAAAGCACTACCCTGGTCACCGACTTTTCCTGTGAGACCTGAGACACCCAATTCAAGGGATGAATTAGAAAAGGGGAGCCAGCCTAACCTGCCGGTTAACAGTTTATTATTATTATTATCTGTAATAGTAGCCCCCTGAAGTTCGCCGTCTGGCAGCAATTGCATCCCGTTCGTCAATGATACATCATAGCTGAATTTCATTGTTCCTGCCTGCCATCCTCCTTCTGCTTCAATACCATAGTCAGTCGTAGGCGGGGAACCAGCTACCCCAAATGGATCCGTAGCCAGTTTATCAATCCAACCTGCTGCGAGACGTTTGGGGTAAATCCCAAAAGTAATAACGAGGTATCCTGCATTTAAAATCAGACCTGGAGCTGCAAAATAGGAAACTTCAGCCCAGTTTACGCTTACCTGATCGTTATTTAACGAAGGTTCAAATTCCATAAGGAATTTGTTTCCATGTCTCCAAAGGAACATAGGACTGAATTCATAATTGTCAGCATCAGCAAGGCTGTTTGTCTTCGAAACTGAGGATTCCCCCTGGTAAGTATTGGTGGTTTTATTGGCAACAAATCCAAAAGTCGCTAGCCCCGCAATCATAAGGTGGTCCTCTCCGGGTTTACTATAATTTACCTGGTTCTCAAGATCGCTTACTCGACTTAACAGGGAAGAATCCACCACAACCTCCTGTGCCATGGCATTGGTTGCGAATAATGATCCCGCTACCAATGATAATAGTGTGAGTGAATTTAATTTCATGGTAATTTATTTTTTGTGTTTGGCAAGTGTGCGTATATAATTAACCAGTTCCCAACGTTGATTGTCAGTAAGTGTTTTCTGATAGGGAGGCATCGGAGCATGCCCGGTAGAAATCATCCAGTACAAAGCTCCATCAGTCTGTTGTTGAACTTTTTCAGAAGTATGGTCTGCAGGCTTTATTTGTAATCCGGCTGCAGCGGGCCCATTCCCTTCACCATTTTTACCATGGCAAGGCGCGCAATACGAAATATAAAGAACTCTCGCATTTTTAAGCACCGATGTATTGCCGACAAGTGGGTTTTTCAAATCCTTTGCATTTGAAGGCACTTCCCATGCTTTTTGTGCTTTTGCATTTATTGCAAATGCAAAGAATAGAATCGGTAGAAGCAGGAGTTTAAGAAAGAATTCTTTTCCCCGATTAAGATTTCAGGTATATACGCTTAGGCCGCCCAAGAGGAAAAAAAGAGCTAATTTAGCTCAATGGATAAAAAGTTTAGGTTTGTAGGTGTGAATTCTATAAAATTTAACCGGCACTTTAAAGACGACGCAAGTTGTTATGAATATTTAGCTT
>DATKQQ010000129.1:0-18479 GCA_035532615.1 Hanamia sp. | reverse complement strand
TATCCGTGAAGTAAAGGTGTTCAGGATATTGGGCGAACGATACAGGAACAGAAGATGCCGGTTTGCTTTGAGGGTAAACCTTATTTCCGGTATCTATAACTATGAATTAAATGACTTTTTTGATTAATACAAGAGGTCTAATGATAAAGCCGCTATCAAAAAAATATAGCGGCTTTATCACGAAAATTAATAAAGGAGCTATCGCATAAAATACATTTTACCATATCCCTTTGTAAAATACTGATCCGTATTATCACCACTATCTGTAAACTTATCCAATGATTTCCCATTCAAATTGGTAAGTACCCTATACAGGTAAACGCCGTTTGCCACTTTTTGACCATACATATCCGTGCCGTCCCATTTGAAATCGGTAATATTTCGCCCAATATGTAGCGGCCCCAATTCATCTTCCGTAATTTCTCTTATTATTTTCCCGGTAATGGTTAATATTTCAATCCGAATGTTCTGAGGTATTACCGATCCTGTTAGTGTGAAAACAAATGCAGTAGAAGTAGTAAAAGGATTTGGATAATTCATCAAATTGGAAATCATAGCCTTGCTAATTACCCTAAAATTAATTTCATAGTTCAAAGTTCCTGCGGGGTTACCCGAAGCATCTTTGCCGGAAACTATCAACTCGTATTGGCCATCATCTCCTAGAAAAGATGGGTTAAGGTTAATAGTGGCCGTATTTTGACCCGAAGCCAGGTTGGCCGGTGTAAATTGCATCGTGTCATTATCAAAATGATAGGTATGTAAAGATCCATCGGGGTACCTTATCTGAACATTTAAAAGAGAGGTGTCATTTAATGCATTGGATTTACTTTCATCTTTTAAATTTATCAGAATATGTGGCGTTGCAGAAACAATATCCTGATTTAAAATATGTACGCCGTCAAAAGTAACATCCAGCAAAGGATTGTATTTATCCGATTTTACATAAAAATTAGTGTACATGAAATTATTAAAAAGGTACTGTTCGGGTTGATCATAATTTGGATTAAAATCTACAAAAATTGTGTTTTGTCCCGGGTAATTCTTAGTATCTATATCATAATGGATGGTAATTGTATCTCCTGATATTAAAGGTTTCTGCTTTGGAATTTGGATCACATGCGTAACATTATTTTCATCAATTATGGTTAATAATACTTTTACGCTGTCAAAAGCATGAATACTAATATTTTTAAATGAAATTCCAAAATGCAATGTATCCCCAAGGTTTAAAGTATCTTTAGATGAAAAATATATGTTAGGTGATATGGCGCCTTCAGGGGGCATTTGATAATTTAATCTCCAATAGGTAAGCTGATAAGGCGTAAGATCTATGCTGTCAACATTTCGCATTTTCAATTGTATATAAGGATATTTGGATGCATTTACCGAAGAAATATCCACATCCTGTTGGGTCTTATTTAAATTAAAGAGTGTAGTGCTGTTGCCTGATGTATCAACCCCTATAATTTGTACTGTAGGGTTATCGGGTGAAGGGCTTTCAAGGCTGGTTCCCCTCCAATGCATTTGTTGCCAGGATACCGCCGGACCAAATATTGGAGAAGTGATATAACCAAGAGTATCAGGAGTTGTAAAATTTGTTTTAAGATCTACCTGGTCAGAAATTCCATTTGTGAATTCAAAGACCGGAGTAAATCCAGAATTATTTTTTTGATAAATAAAGCTAAATGCCCTGGGGCGATAGAATGAATCAATCAATACAAAACCTGCGTTTTTCAAAATATGATACAATGAATTACCAGATCCAAATGCAGTGGTATCTGATTCCCATGTGTTGGCAAAAATATCACTTGCTGAATCAGGCCCCGTAATATTTCTTACCATCACAATATAATTGTTGGGGATAGAATCCAGGAAACGCATGGCAGAATACCTGTCAGATTGGGTGGTTGTATTAAAAGCGAAATTTGCCGCCCTCGATGGACCGCATGCCGGGTAGCTTCCACTAAGGCCCGGGCTGGTATCAATCCACGGTTGTAGTGTTACAGGATTCACTACATTAAAAATAATGTTGTTGGTAGCATTGCATATACCTGTTGAAAAATTATAGTTATTAACTCCGGCATAACAGTCGGAAGCTGTAGCACCGCCGGTAGGGAAAACAGTATTCCTTAATTCAAGGTAATTTAAAACGTTAGAAAATTTCCATAGCCTGGAGGCGCTATCAAGTTTTATATCCTGCGTATCGGATGCTAATTGTTGATAATAATGAGATTGATTAACGCCTTCAGAACCACCCGCTATATAAATAAACGAAGAATTATTCCAATGATAATCTGATGCAGCGCCTGAAGCAGGTTTTACGGCTACTCTCCAATAATAAACCGTGTTATTTGTATAACTAAAGCCTGGATCAAATTCCATTACTCCGCCACCCTGATTAACCGAGCGGGTAACCATTGATGGAGAATTGAATAAAGCGGTGGTATCAATCTCCATAACATAATCTGCAGGGGCGCTTAGAGGATTGGAAGTGGATGCATACAATTTTTGGTTGGGTATGTTGATGATAGCATAGTTTCCCGGAAAGCTTGGTGTGGCTTCATCCTGATAAATATAAAATTGCACAGTAGTGCTATTATTGCTTTCCGACATTTCAGCTACTTCATTGTCTGCGTCTATGGTTACTGTTATTTTATTGAGTCCTACATCTCTTGTAGATATTATGGGAACACTAATATTAATAGAATCTGAATAATATGGTGCTTCTATTCTTTTTTTCAAGATAACTGAGGTACTGCCATTTGGATAAGTTCTTTGTACCTCAAAAGTGATAGAGTCATTGATGGCTCTTCCAATATTATATGTGATTGCTTTAACTGAAAAACTATTAGCTGAAATAGAAATAAATTGAGGATTAATAAATACATTCTGGGGTTCCATTACATAATCAGGTTTGGCCTGTGGGTTTACAGTAATTGCCGGGTCCCCGTTAAAGGAGAGTTCCTCGAGATGCATCCTTGTAAAAAAATCCAAAGATGCAGCATTAGCACCTCCAAGGTTTGATATAGTGTTTTGCATGTCAACTCCAATAGAATTTCCGTAGTTAATATTACTAATCTGGTCAAACATCTGTAAATCATAATTATTGAGGTATGGAGGTATCCCAAGATATGTATCTGCCAAAAAGCCAATACTTCCTTTTTCTTTTGATAATACCCAATTTTCTGATATGGTTAAATTATTTTGAGTAGCCCGGAGCGTATCAAAAAAATAATTGTTACCTGCTGTACATCCGCTTACAATAAATAATGGATACTTACCCTGGTTATTATAAGTAGTAGGATCATTTAGATTATACGCTAATACATTAGCAGAAGAATGTCCAAAATACGCAAGAATACCAACACCGGAATTAAGTAACTGGGTTATTCGCTGCCCTCCTGATAATTGTACTGCAGCGCTTGATTCTTTTGAAAAAGTTTCCACATTCGCACCAAAAAGAGTATCCTGAACAATGGCCTGGTATAAGCTCATGTAATATCCAAACAGAGCATTATCCGAACTATCAGCCCCTCCTACAATGTTGACCACTTTTTTCATCCACAATTTATTGGCAGTTGTTTGGGTTGTTGATGTTTCAGACTGTTCGTATTCTTTTATCTTTTGAAGGTAATTACCAACCTCGTCTCCTGAAATAACAGAAAGCCTGCCTATAGGAACAGTAGGTACAATACTCCCGTAAGGAGAAGATAATAATACATCAGATGCAGGATACCCAAAGGTGGGTACCAGATCCAATTTATCGTCATATACGCTAGTTTGATTGGTGGTGTAATCATTGTATTCGATCCCTTTGCCAATCAGAAACACGTATTTCGGAGTTGTTGAAAAAGTATTTTTTGCGTATTGAATGAAATCTTTTATTGCTGAAGGATGTATTTTAATTCCATAGGCAAACTGATCAGTCAATTCATTAATATCAATCACTTTTGCATTATAACTTCCACCGGCAGCAGAGCTTCTGTATTGACTGTAAAGATCAACATTGTTAACGCCCGTAGAGCTTATATATAGTATCGGATTGGTGATGATTAAATAATTTCCCTGGTTTGACGGTACCGCATAATTTATAAAATTTCTTGTTTGGAATGAAGAAATGTTATTAATTATTGAAGGGTCTTCGCTGCATAAACGGAACTTTCTAAGTGCAATTGCGGAAGGAGGAAGAACAAATTGTACTGTTCCGGGTGTACTAATATCTCCGATGTATCTCTTACCGGAAGTGATATCAAATAAAACAGGGGGAGTAGTTCCATAATTAAAATTATTTATAACCAGGTAATTTCCGATGTTAGTAGCAGGTAATTGAAAATAAAAATTGGTTTGATTATTGAAATTAAATGTGCTGGGATAAGTTATTTCATCATAGGCAAGCACATAATTGTCTAATGAAACTGCAGAACTGTCTGCAAATGTGATCTGCAAGTTGCTTAAATCCTGGAAATCGCTAATGGGAATATTAGTGATTGTTTTTTTCAAATAAGTAAAATAATTCATGGGTTCATAATCCACTATATTATTATAAATACTAACTTGTATGTTTCTGGAATTAATCGCATTTCCAGCTACCGCAAAATTTAAAGTTGCGTTGGGGCCATTCCTATAAAGATTGATGTTTGTAAAACCTGCAGAATATCCCCTGTTGGGGGATATATCAAAACTTGTCCATCCTTCTCCTATATCATAGGAAGATGAATATACAGGGAGACCTACATCGGCGGCGTATCCGGGATTAAGCTGGTCTCTGAAATAATTTGTCTTTACATTCATAAAATAAGGTTCCGGAGTAAGTGTAGTACCAGCCACATTATTAGAGTCGTTGGTATATCTTAAATTACTTCCTGCTGGATTTACCGTTAAAAAAAATGCGGCGGTATCTGTTTCTAAGCTGTAATGATCCGAAAGCTGGTAATCTGCTACAAGGTATAATTTGGTATCAGGCTTTCCATCGTTCATATGCCCCCAAAACTCAATGTAACCGTTAGCGGGCAAAGGGCCTGTTGGGACACTGGTATATAAGGTAACTTGCTCACCGTTTCTCCAAAGTTGAAATTGTTCGGCAGGAATATTTCCCAGGCCCATACTGTTAAGAGTGGCTTGTGTAATATGATAAAGCCCATCGGCGCCTACTTTGAATTTATAATAGGTCTTACTATAATCAATCCAACTATTGGAATAGGTTTGGGCATTCACAAATGCTGTAAAAAAAGTAAAAAATATGACTATTATTCTTTTCATTGTTGAAGATTACTTTTTTCGTGTCTTTTTACTTTTTACCAAATCTATTTTTAGTGAAAAAACATTGGTGTATAATGGATTTGATTGATTGGCAAGATTTACAAAAGCGTAATCTAAACTTACATTATTTATTTTGAAACCAGCGCCCAGGCTCGGCTGATATATCCAAATCTTTTTTTGGTTGGTGGTATCGCCATCAGCTAAAGCTTGTTGAAAATTAGAAATTCCGGCACGTACAAAAAATACGTTTTTAATAGAGGCCTCTATTCCGGCATGGGGGTCAACACTAACTGTTTTTCCACTGATCACGGTATTTCTTTGTCCGTCAAAAGTAATGTCAAAGTCAGCTTCAGTTAAAAGGTTCACAGATGAGCCTAACCTGAAATTATAGGCTGTTCCTAATGTTAGGTGCGGCGCAGTTAGTTCTGTTGATTTTACCGGTATATCGTTTTCAGTAAGATATAGCACTTCCTTTTCTTTTTCTGTGAAATGGAACGACCAGGCATTAAAGGTAGTAGTAAGATCTTTAGCTACTATACCAAGGCTCCACCTGTCCTTTTGAATTTTAAATCCTGCGTCTATGCCGAATCCCCAGGCAGTGGCAAAAGACCCAACCTGGCGATAAATAACTTTTGCATTGACGCCGAAACTTGTTTTAAAATCTGCATCGTCTTTTATTTTTTGAGCAAAAGAAAACAGGAAAGCATAATCTGCAGAAGAAAATGTAGTGATATTATTATAATTAATACTTCCGTCGGGCTGCACCAAAAATAATGTATTAGGAATATCATCTACTGCAAAACGTAAAGCAGTAAAACCCAGTACCCGTTTGTTATCATTTACTGGTACCGCCACACTTGCGAAATCATATTTACCTATGTCATCAAAATAACTCGCATGCATTAAGTTGACCGAAGGGTTGTTTTGTACTCCCACAAGACCCGCAGGATTCCAGTACCCGGCAGTGCCATCTGTTACTGAAGCCGCTTGTGAGGCTCCCATACCCAGCCCACGTGCACCTGTTCCTATGTTTAAAAATTCGTTAGAGTATTTTAAAAATTGCGAAAATCCAAAGGAAGGCAATAGTAACAGAATTAATATTTTGATAAATAGGGAAATTCTCATAAAGAGGGCACTCAGTTATTTGAAAGATTCAGTGGGTATTACCGGTAAATTAAAACGGATATTATTATATCTATATTGCATTTCCCGGTTTCAATACGCGATAAAATTAAGTAAAACTTACTGCAATTGGTAAAGGAAGTCCTTTTTTTAAGTTGTAAAAATATTGTCATTTACAAAAAGAAGGAAATTTTAATGGGATGCTGTCTGTGTTGTTTATTTTTGTAAACTATTTTGATATATTATATGGAAAATTTAATAGCAGAACTAAGATGGCGAGGCCTTATCCAGGATATGATTCCCGGAACGGAAGAACGACTTTGTAAAGAACCCATTTCGGCGTATGTAGGTTTCGATCCCACAGCAGATAGTCTTCACATTGGTAGTCTGATTCCGATTATTGTTCTTGTCCATTTACAAAAATATGGGCACAAGCCAATCGCTTTGGTTGGAGGCGCTACAGGAATGGTGGGAGATCCTTCGGGGAAAAGTGAAGAAAGAAATCTATTAAGCAAAGAAATCCTGGATAAAAATGTAGCAGCAGTAAAGAAACAATTATCGAAGTTTCTTGTTTTTAATTCAGATAAAACCAATGCTGCAGAAATGGTAAATAATTACGACTGGTTTCAGAATTTCTCTTTTCTTGATTTTATCCGTGACGTGGGAAAACATATTTCTGTGAATTACATGATGGCAAAAGATAGCGTAAAAAAACGCCTTGAAGGTGACAACGGAATGAGCTTTACCGAATTCACTTATCAATTGGTACAGGGTTATGATTTTTACTGGTTGTATAAAAACAAGAACTGTCAACTTCAATTTGGCGGCAGCGATCAATGGGGTAATATTGTAACCGGAACAGAACTAATCAGGAGAAAAGCCGGTGGGGAAGCGCTTGCATTTACCTGCCCATTATTAACCAAATCTGACGGAAGTAAATTTGGCAAAAGTGAAAAAGGAAATATCTGGTTAGACGCTGAAAAAACATCACCCTATACTTTTTATCAGTTTTGGCTAAATACCGCCGATGCTGATGCAGAAAGATTTTTAAAAGTATTTACTTTTTTATCTGAAAATGAAATTAAGACCCTTGTTCAGCAGCATACGGGGAATGAGCAACAAAGGATACTTCAGAAAAAATTAGCAGAAGAACTTACTTGTTTTGTGCATTCAAAAAGCGATTATGATTTTGCAGTAAAAGCTTCTTCTATTTTATTTAGTAACGATACTGCACAAACGCTGAAAGCATTAAATGAAAAACAACTGTTACAGGTAATGGAAGGAGTACCTAATGTTGAAATAAAAAAAGACAGATTGAATGATCTGGATTTAATTTCATTATTAACCGAAACAAAAATATTTCCCAGCAAAGGCGAAGCAAAAAAAATGCTTGTCGGTGGCGGTATCTTTATCAATAAAGAAAAAGTAAACTCTATTGATGAAAAAATAAATACCACGCAACTTTTAAATGATAAATATTTATTGATTCAAAAGGGGAAAAAGAATTATTATTTATTGAAGGCAAATTAAATTACAGTTTCCATCTGATTAATAGCGACAATTACATCACTTTCAATTTTTTTTCTTTTTCAGAAACTTTCCCGGTTTGTATTCAAATTTTTTGGAATAAATTTCCTTTTTTATGGGGTTTGCGTCAGGAATATTAAGCTAAAACTGCTACTGTGCCTTATTCTCAAAAATCATTTGGTATTTTTTAATACTACCTTTACTTTTGCGCACCATTGTCCCATAGTATAAAGGCAGTACAACAGATTTTGATTCTGTATGTCGAGGTTCGAATCCTCGTGGGACAACGTACAGTAGATGACAATCAATTAGTTAGATAGTATGGTTGACAATCTGACTGACACTTTTATAAAAAAATGACTTATCTTTGAAGAACTTTATCAAAGATTTGAACGTCTTAAATGCCTGGTATTCTTACCGGGCATTTTATTTCAAAGCGTGGCACAAAAAAGCCGGTAACGTTAATTACCGGGGAATCTATCAAAATTCATAACGTGCTGGAATCACAACACGTTATGAATATGTTTAATGCCGGAACATTCACTAAGCCACTTTGAATAATTTTTCTTGTGCATACACCTCAGTACCAATCCCTATTTCAATTAAGGCGTTAATCCCCTGTAAATATTGCTCGCTGTAAGCAGAAAAATAATTGCCATAAGAAAATGAGCGCTTAAATCCCTTCATAATAGAGTTAATACAGGAGTGATATTCTTCATAGCTGCAACTTTCAAAAAACTCTCTTAATCTCTTGCAATAGCTTCAGTTTCATTCCCCGGGCATTTAACCCAAGGGCTATAAACTTCATCAATTAAAAGCTTAATGACAAAAACATTACTGGAAACTTCTCTCCTGGATTTTTCTTCTTCACATACCCATCCCAATCCTTCTGAAAGGAGTTCTAATAAGATTTCTGGTGCCTTAAACTTCTGTATTAAAATAGTGGCAGCATTAAGTAAACAGGTTTTATTTTTTATGTTTGACATGATTGTAATTTTTTGATTTTATACTTTTTTAAAGTTCAATAGTACTTGCGGTGTTATTATAATAAAAAAACAGATTACCTAACTCTACATAATCATTATCCTGTAACTTTTCTTCTATAGCGCCTGCAAGTGTATCGATCTGGAAAAGATCTCTTTCTAATTTGTTTTTTAAATTCTCATTAATACGCCGTCCCTTTTCATCATCCTTGCTGATCATTTCTATCAGGCTTAGTGCATCGTTTGAGATAGTTTTAATTGCCTCACATAAGTTTGATAAGTTACCGTATAAGTCTGAATCAACTATTGGACTGTTTTTCAGATTTTCAAGGTGTTCGATTATTTCTTTTGTCATAATTCTGTTTTTAATAGTGATAGATTCGTTTGTGTTCGTTTTTTTTGTTGACATTTTTTTTTAGTTTTAAGATGATTAATTACGCTGCTTTATTAAGATTTTTTATTTCTTCATCAGACAAGCCACCTGTTCTCATTTCAGATATAATAAAAAGAATATTGTAGATTCTCATAAATTCAATAAGGTGATCTGCCGCTTCGCCTGTCTTTTCGTAAGATTTTAAAAACGACCTTCCAATATCAGCGAGGCATTCTCTATTATGACTGTCCGGGTCATAGTCAAGAATTTCATTCCAGGATGCATCAAGAAACTTAATTCTTGCTTTTTTGCTTTTACAATTAACCATGCCTGGCAATACATACCACCCTATATTGGTTAGCAAAGAGTTTTGTTTATCAATATGTGACTTGTATTCGTTTGCTGTAGCAAGCCAATAAGCCAGCTGGCTGGCAGTAACATTGGCATCAAAATAAAATCCGATTGGATATAGGTGCACTTCCGGCAATTCGGGTTCCTTACTGTTGATATTTATTTTTTTCATTTTCGAGAATTTGAAATTTAAGATTAAGCTGCTTTTTCTATTTCTTCTCTCAATTCCTTCTCTAAAAACACATAGTCATCGTTCATTTCGCAAATGATAAGAAGTGTTGTATAAATCTGCATGAACTCTTGTATTTCCTCTGGAAATGACTTACCTTTTTTGCTCTCAGTACAGAATTTAATTCCAATATCTCCCAATGATTCACGAAATACCATGTCAGTATATTCATTTAATATATCAGTAAGGTCTTTCTTTAAAAATTCAATTCTTTGAGCCTTAGTATTACGCTTAATAAAAGATGGAAGAAGCATAAACCCGAAAGCCCATATTAGCTCCTTAATTGACTTTGGATTGTTATCACCCTGATTTATTAATGCTATCCATTCTGCAAGAGAGCTTGCGGTTATTTTCTCCTCAAATAAAACTGCCATATCATTTGCAATTTTATCCATCTTAATTTGATGATCGTTTTGTGTTGTTACTTTTTTTAAGGCTTTGTTTTTTTGCATGATTTTTAAATTTTAATGATTAATGATACAATATGTATCACAAGATAATTAAATTTCTGATAATGACACAAATTGTATCATATTTTGAAAAAATATTTTTATCTTGTGCTCTTATGACACTAAACGAAGCCTTTATACAATTTACCCTATCAGAAACTTTTAAAGAGATTTCAAAAGATAAGGGCAATAAGGGGGGCAAATACCGGGGCTATTTAAGTAGGTTCAGGGCCGGTAATTTAAAGACAGGTGCCATTGTAGAATTACTTATTACCAATGGCTATGAAATAAAAGCAAATAAGGTAACAAAGAAAAAGTAGAATTGCAGAAACAAAGTGAGTAACTAAATTAATTACTTTAAAAATATTTTGCGGACTTCTTCCATTTCTCAACCGCGGATCGTGAAATTCCGTAAGATTCGGTAAGATTGCGTAATATTTCATTTGTTTTTCGTCCTGCATACATAAAATCAACACACAATTCCACACCTTTTGCTTTAGAAATTTTACGGATTTTGTCCATTATTTACGGTTTGTGGCAGGCGTAAATGGCATATTATTCAAAAAGGGTAATTGTGGTAACTACTTTTGTGATGAAAATACCAATATTCAAATTAAATTATCATAATGTTAAGTTCAAATCCTTACATAAGTGGAGTTTCTACAAATGCAAATAATACAACGCCGGATGCATGGCTTTATAAATCAGATTTAGGAACAAAGGTTTATGCAAACGTAACCTTTGGCAGCATAAACTACCCGGACAAAAATGGGAATAAGATTACAACGCCTGAGATGACATTTGAAGCTATTTTAGTGAGCGTAACATTTCCGAGAAATATAGTTAAGACTGAAATCCAGGGAATAGATGGAACAGTGAAAGAATACATCGGGGAAGGTGATGCACAAATTACGTTCACCGGGGTAATTACAGGTAGGAATGGTATCTACCCACAAAAGGTAATATCGGATCTTATGAAAGTTATAAAGGCGCCATGGCCAATCCCTGTAATATCCACCCACCTGTTAAATTTAGGTATTTATTCTGTTGTATTTGATGAAAGAAGTTTTGAGCAAGAAGAGGGAAGCTACTCATATCAAACATTTTCCATTAACGCTGTTTCTGACACGCCGCAAATACTTAAAATTTCAGGATTGTAATCTTTGTATTTAGATAGGTTGCTAAATTAATCTTGTATTGCAACAAGAATACCGTTTTCAAAATATAAGTAGTTCCCCATTGAGTAAACCCATTGCTCATAAACTGTACTTCCAGTAGTAGTAGTAGTATTTACATCATCCCGTTCACCCCAAGAAAGTTTGCAAATCTTTTCGGACCACCCAATTCTAACTTTATTTTCCAAAATAAGCTTTGAATTATAATAACCCAACAAATTAGGTCAAGTATGACCTAATTACTATATTAGCCTTAAATATTTCAAAACAATCATTATGAATAACGAAATATGGAGATAAGTATTTTGAAGAAGATCCAGAAATTATACCAAAGTCAAATTAATTTTGAGTAATTAATTCAATTTAAATCAAACAAAATGAAAAAAACTCTATCAATTATAGCAATAGTAATAATTGCATTCTCTTGTAAATCCAAAACAGAAAATACTATGGTAAAAGAAATTAAACAGGATTTAACTGATACAGCCTTTAAAAAAGGAGAAACAATAAAAATCTATAATTGTGATTTAATAAAGATTGATACAATGACAACAAATTACTGGGATACTACATTTTTAACCAACTATTGGAAAGACGCAGCAAATAATAACAGAATGAACTATTCATTGGATGCAGAGACTATATTAATTGAAGATTCTTTAGATAATGCAATGATTACTGGTTTTCGCCTGGAAGCTGATACAACAAAAAATCCCAAGAATATTTTTTTAGCTAAGGTTTACGTTAAAGCAAGCCTTTCATCAAATGAAAACATATTGGATACTTTGTACTATTTATTTGATACAGATTTGAAGAATTTGCATAGGGAAGATGACCCAAGTTTCCAAGAAGCACGTATGATATATGACAAATAAAAAGGCTATTTCAGGATTGAGATGCAGATTTGAAAAAAACTCAATCAATTATAGGATAGTATTCCACAGATATGGTTAGCATTCCTGAAAGTAAAAAGCGGAAGAAATTGCATTATTTTTAATTAATTAATTAAAATTCAATTTCCTTACCGTTGATTATCATTACCTGTTTTTTTTCTACATCAACTACAGCGTTTAACGTTGTCGATGTTAAAGTTGGTAATGAATATTTGAGTAATTTCTCAAATAAAAAAATACGGTCCTTTGGCTCCAAGCTATTCCAGTCCTTTTTGATCTGCTCCCGGTTGTCATCAATAAAATTATTAATCCATTGTCTTAAATCGGTTGTAGTTTTATTTGGTACTCCTTTGGGTCTTCCGGATGGGTTGTTGGTTTTACCTTTCATTTCTGTAAATGTTTGTTGTTTTCAAAAATTGCTACTTTGCCGAATTGCTCTTGCCACCATTCAAGAAATGATTCCATATTCTTTGCTATGAAATAGAGACCGCCTGCCCCTCTCACTCTTTCAGATTCTTTAACCTGGGCATCGCTTTGCTTGTCATTGCCAATCTTAATTTCTATACTGATATGCAGACCTTTAAAGATGGCGTGGATATCTGCAACCCCTTTGCGCGTGCTACCACGTGTCCATATCATACCACCGTTTATTTTTCTTACCTGGCCCTGGCAGTTTATCCGGTTGGCATCTCCTCCGGAAAAGTTTATAAAATCAATTACAGCTTTGGTCAGGTCATTGGCTGTATTATCCCGGTAAGGCTTTACTATCATATCATAGCCTCCGGATAATTCAAAAAACCCCGGCGCCTTTTCTTTTATACTATCCAGTTTCATTCTCTTTAAAAGTTTCTTCCAGTCTTCCATTATTATATTGGTTTTTGTAACCCGGCTTTAAAGCATACATCCGCACATTTCAAATATTTACTTTCTTCACCGGCAAAAGATGAATTGTTATTTATTGCTTGTTTTATACTTTCCAGAAAATTGAAATCATTCAAGCCTCCTAAAGTGTAAGATACTTTTTGGACCGTCTCCCACCTGCTACCAACGGCTGCAAATTGTATTTTTTGCAATTCTGCATTTACAAGGGCGCTATTGCCCGAAAATGTTTTTTTGGTATAGTTGGCTTGGTAAACTGATTTAGCGGCTTCCTGTAGCTTAAATTTTTTTATTCGTAGAGTTTCCGGTTCTTCCCTGATCAACATATTTGCATCATACGACAGGTAACGTAAATCATTTACATTCCTTCCTTTGCTTGTGTCTGCTTTTATTCCGTATTTTAGAAACACCTGGAAACAGTTTTCAGCATAATCATTCAATCTTTCAGGCTCAGCAATTAAAGCAAGTGCATAAAAACCTTTGCCGCTGCATGACAAGCCGCAAAAGGCAATGAATGGTAAAGAGAACACGGCCAGCTTTAGTTCTTCAATATCATAATCCTGAATATCATAATAATCAAAATCTAACTGTAATATTCCGGTCCTGCTTATTTCAATTATATTTCCCTTTGCCCTGGATTGTAATAATGCTGAAGGTGAAAAGCATTGCAGTTTACTTTTTAATTCTGCTTTTTTTATTTTATAATCAACATCACTGATCAATTGGTTATCATATTTTTTCTGTAAATCCCTTAGCGCAATAATTACGGGAAAATCTTTACCAAATTCAGATAACAAGATTTGCCGGTATGTTGCCGGGCGGCCGGTATTATCCCGGTGCGAAGTGTAAAGAGAAACTTGTTTATCTATCCAACTCATTTTTTAAAACTTGTTATAAGGGTTCATTTTTATTTTTCATTTCAGGTTCATATTTTAGGTTCAGGTTCATTCCCCCTATAAGGGGGGGAATATGAACCCTTATATTGAAGGTTCAAATGAACCTAAATGAACCCTTATGAACCCTTCATAATAATTCTATAAAAACCGTCAACATTTTTACAAATCATTTCCCACCCTAACATATTATTCAGGTATCTTTTTGCGGTTGATTCTGTCTTCCTTGTTTCTTTCATAATTCTTGAAATTGATTCTTTATGATTCCAGACATTAGGCGCTCTGAATATTTCATTGGCTAAATTTTCAATCCTTCTAAAGTTTGCCTGATCTTTTTCGGTTTGCTTTTCGATTGCTATACATTCGGCGTCAACTGAAATGTGATATCCTTTTTCTTTACTGTACTGATAACAAATTAGCGGTGCATCATTACAACCTGCTTTTCTTGCTCTTAATACCTGCAAGGTTGAAATATCACCTTCCTTTGTAATATTCAGTTGGCAATACCCTTTTCTTACTGCTTGCCGGCCCACATGGCCACGCGGCATTGTGTCATTATTCTTCCCGGCATTTTCATTTAAATGAATAACAAGCAAGACCGGACAGTTGTATTTTACTGCAATGGTTGTGAAGTAAAAAATGATTGCATTGGCTTCGGCCTCATCATTTACACTGGTAATAAAATCAGCGGCTCCATCAATTACGATTAGATGAATGCCATTGTATTTTTGATTGCACAATTCACAAACACTATTTACAAAATCCTCGTAATCTTTTAAGGGAATGGTTCTGATATTATAGGAATGATAATAATCCGGTGTACTTTCTATTCCGGTGCGTTTAAGGGTAGTCTTTAAATTATATTGCTGATCTGCTTCGCTCTGTTCCGTGTCAAAGTGAATTACGGCCTTACCTTCTGGATTAGGCATAACACACACATCGGTAAGGCCATCAATAATTCCATCCTCGGAAATTGCGCCGGCAATACATACACCGGTAAACGCTGTTTTTCCTCCTTTACCTTCGGCTGTGATTGGCGTGATATTTCCGGGGGCCGCAACCTTCGCTTCACCGATAGTTATTGTCGCCAGAGGATCCTCAACAAACTTTTCTTTTGTGATTCTGTATTTTTCGAAATCTAAAAGATTCTTTTGTTGCTCAATATTTTCATAGATGACTTTTTCGTCCATCTCTCCTGTGAAAGCTTTAAAAGGAATGACCGGCACTTGCTTCTTTATTTTTTCCGTTACTTCCATTGCTTCCATCTTAAAACATTTTTAGTTGTGGTAGAGTAGGTGCCTTCTTTTCGTCCGTTGTCAGATACCAGGCTTTAAATCCAGTGTGTTTACAGGTAGTCTTTTTGATTTCCCAAAGTCTGCCTGATTTCTCTAGGTCTCTCTTATACCTTGTAATGTTTTTTTGAGGAACCCCTGTTGCATCAGCAACCATTGAAGCAGTGGCAATGTGTTTATTGAGATAAGTAAATATGGTTTGGAGCTGTGTTAGCCGGTTAGTACATTTGCTTTGCCTTTCTGAATTATCTGCCTCGTTTTGCCGCGGGGCTTTTTTTATTTTCCTCATCTTGCACCCCCCCTTTTATTTATGGCTATTGCTGTAATGGCCTGTTCTACTTCGTTCTTCTTATACAGCACACGCCGGCCAATGCGATAGCCTTTTACTTTACCATCTAATGTGTAGGTTAATAAGGTCGGTAAAGTGATATGCAGGATGTCAGCAGCTTCCTGTCGGGTAATGTAACTGTCGGGCTGTGGTGTTGATGTTGGAAGCTTATAATACTTTAAGCAGGTATTTACACTATCAATAATTAGTGTTTGCAGTTCTTCTTTTTGAACTAAAATTAAATTTTCCATAATTTTCTTTATTTGTCTTGGGCAAATAAAGAAAAATAGGAAAAGTAAGGATTGCAAAAACTGCATTGATGCAATTTTTGCAATAAATGCAGTTATTTAAGTAAAGGCTTTACATCACGAGATATGCTATTTTTTATTTGAGATTTATATCCAGAATATTTCTGGGAAGCATAAGTTTCACTTCCAAATGATCTTCCGCTTTTGCCCATGTTTAAACCATGAAATTTTTCGTTAAGAAGTCGTGAGTATGTTTGGGGATTTTCTTTGGTTATTACGCTGCCTGTTAATTCTTTTAGCCATATTATAAACGACTGTTTATAGTTACCAATATAAGCATTGTTTTCATTTATTACCTGTGGTTCAACTTCACGAAGTACATTAATACATGCTTCTATAATATCCGGCTTACGATATTGTTCAAAAAATAATTCATCAAAAGTTTGTGGCTCCTGTTTCTCTACTTTTTTTGCTGCTTCATTTTTTATTTCATCAATCTTTTGTTTGCAATAATTAAAGACTTCATCAAATATTTTTGCATGATAAGGACGGGGCTTTACTTTTGGCATAGCCCTGACTAATTTTTCGTAAAATTTTTCAACTTTAAACCTTCCATCAATACGTATTGCTTCTATGAAGTCCTTGAAATTTAATTCATAAATATTATCAAATGTATAATCACGGTTGTAGAGCTTTTTGGCAATTTTATCAAATTGGTTATCTGTGTTCAACCGATTTGGCAGCGACATTTCAAATTGCATAACTTTTAAGGGTGTATCTGCGTTATCTTTTTGCATAATGATAGTTTTGTGTAAATATTTTAAACGGCCATTAATTTATTTTCCTTTTTTTCCCAAACTTCCTGCATTCTTTCTGCATGTTCGTTTTTTGATACTTTGATGTACTTTAAAAATGATGTTTCCGTTTCGTGGCCACTTACTGCCATTATGGTTAATGTCGGCATACCGGCTAAATACTGATTAGTACAGAATGATCTCCGGCAAGTATGTGATGAAATCATTTCCCATTTCTGCAAGGTTGATATTATTTTCAGGCCGCCTTGTGTCCTTCGTTTACTTTCATTGCCAATTAAACATGGCACTTGCTTACAAACTTCTTTGATAGCTTCATTAAACTTTTGCCCTGATATAGCCGCCGGCAAATTGCCATTGTATTTTGCAATGATTTTTTTTACAATGCTGTGAACGGGAATTACTACATCTTCGCCGGTTTTAGTTTGGTCAATAGTGATAAAACCTTTTTTGATATGCTGTGGACGTAACCGGCTAAAATCGCTTTGACGCAATCCTGTGAAGGCTCCTATTAAAAATAAATCGCGGACCCTGTCAAGTGAAGGATTGCTTGTAAGGTTTAAATTTTCAATCTCTTTTAATTCAGGTATTGAAAGATAAATATTGTCGGCTGGTTCAGATAGTTTAATGAAGTCTTTAAATGCTTCGTTTCTGTGATATCCTGCTTTATATGATGCAGCCATTACCGTCTTTAGCTTTTTGATCTGGTCGCCAATAGTATTTATGGCTAAACCTTTGCTATTTAAAAATTTCAGATAGTTGCTGTAAAACTTATCCGTAATATCATTGAAATTTAATTTCGGATTATATTCTTTCAATGTAGAGTATGCCACCCGATATTGCTTTGAAGATTCGGGAGCAACTACTTTTCCTTTTTTTGTAAGCCTGGCACCTCTGGCAGTATCTTCTATAAATTCGTTATAGAAATCAAAGAATGATAGAATTTTTTGTTTACTCAATACATTCTTTTGAATTAATGTTCTTAGCTGTTCTTTTGTGGGCGGCTGGTTATCTTCATTTAAAAATTCATAGTAACACTTTTCAATGCCTGATTTTATGCTTTCAAGTCGTTGATTAAATTCCGGTGCCTGTGGAAAAGAGGGTGTACTTCGTGCGCGGCTTGTTTTTAAATTCCAAAATTTAGGATTGATAGACTCATCAATTCCTAATCTTAATCTTTCTGTTTTGTATGATACAGAAACAAGTAATCCGGTTTCGGTTTTGCTATCCGGGCGGAGCAAATAGAACTTAATTTTCATCTTTATCAAAGTTTGAACAATACAAAGATAAAACGTTTGACAGTATGATTGACAGTATTTTTTTGTTTTGTTTGCTTCTAATTTTTGTTATTTCTCTATGTAACTTAGTATTTACAATAGTTTCAAAGGAAAGTAAAAGAAAATAAAATTAAATAAAGGTAGCTTAATTGTTGTCCTCGTGGGACAACACTACCATACTGATAATCAATAAGTTAAGCTTATTGATTGACACTGTTAAAAGATACAGAAGAAGGCTCTTTATTAGATTATGCTACAAGTAAACTTGAGATAATAGAGCGAATTGAAGAACTTGAAGATAAGGTTTTTAAGAATAACAGGCCTGAAGTTACGCTTAAACAAAAGCTTTTATTATTAAAACATTCTGGCATTCTAGAAAATATCAATCA
>DATKQQ010000128.1:0-6525 GCA_035532615.1 Hanamia sp. | reverse complement strand
GAGCCGCTTGAGTGTTTTCCTCCATTTTGGTATCATTTTAAAATACGTAATAAAAATGTTTCTCCCCAAACATAATTATTCTTAACCTTTTGATGGTAAAGAAGTGTAGCGTTTTTTTAAATTTTTTAGAAAAAGCCGAGGCCAGGTGTTCTGTGGGAAGAAGAACCTGGATTAACCGCTTTCACTCTTGCAGCTGAAATAACTGGTTTATTAAGCGCTGCACATCTGGCAGAAATAGATAAGGATAAGGAAATGGCTCAATATTGCCGCGAAATAGCGGATTACCGGAACGATCAAATCGAAAAATGGACTTACGTTACAGATACACCACTCTCAAAAGAAGTGGGTGTAGATGGATATTATATGCGTACAAATAATACGCAACAACCGGCTGAAGAGGTAAAGAATAATATCCTAAAAATAAAAAACCGTAATGATGATAATGGTAAAATGCAACTTTGGGAATTGATTTGTGTAGATGCTTTGGCTTTGGTAAGATTTGGACTTCGCGCCGCTGATGACCAAAAATATTAAATACAATAAAAGTAATTGATGCTAAATTAAAAGTAGATACGCCGAATGGCCCTTGCTGGCATCGCTATGCAAATGATGGTTATGGAGAGGATAAAAACGGAAATGGATTCTCCGATAATGGTGTGGGTATTGGAAGAGCGTGGCCTTTGCTGGCAGGCGAAAGAGGTCACTATGAAATAGCCGCCGGTAATATTGAAGGGGCCAAAGAAATTTTAAAATCAATGGATAAGTTTACCAACAATGGATTGCTTTCTGAACAAATTTGGGATACTGATGATATTCCGGAAAAGGGATTGTACTTCGGCCAACATTCAGGATCCGCGATGCCATTGGTATGGGCTCATTCAGAATATATTAAGTTATGTTATTCCATCAAGAAAAAGAAAATATTTGACATGTCTCTTCATTCTCAGGAGCGATATATTAAAAATAAAGTGAAATCGCCTTTTGTAGTATGGCGCTTTTCATGGCCTTGTGAAAATATTCCGAAAAATAAAAAACCGAGAATTGAAGTGATGGCTGAGGCCATCATTCATTGGTCGGCCGATAACTGGAAAACAACAAATAAAACTGAAACCTACGACACCAAATTAGGGATTCACGTTGCGGATATTGATTTGAAAAAATCAGGTTCTGAAGAAATTCAATTTACTTTTTTCTTGAAAGAAGCCAATCGTTGGGAAAATAAAAAATATAAAATTCCGATTTTAAAAAAATAATTTAAACCCAAATGACATTAGATGATTCCATTCCCTGGGGCAGCAATTCCAATCCTTCTTCCTGGAGCAAAAGAATCGTGCTCTTAATACTCGCCATAATTGGTTTTCTTATTTCTTTTTATTTAGGGTTGTATCAGCTTCATGTTTTCCAAAAAGTTTGGGAACCATTTTTCGGAAACGGGACCAACGCGGTAGTAAAATCCTCATTCTCGCGCTCGTTTCCTATTCCAGACGTGCTTATAGGCGCTTTTGGATATTTATGCGATATCGTTTTGGTTTCTATTGGTGGTAACATCCGCTGGAAAACAAAACCGTGGGTGGTAATTTTATATTCTATTCTTATTGCAGTAATGGGATTAGTTAGCATTTTACTTATCATAGTTCAACCGGTTTTTTTGCACACCTGGTGTACCCTGTGCCTCACTTCTGCCGCTCTTTCTCACAGTATGATAATACCAGTAATGCAGGAATTAAAAGCAAGTCTTCATTATATAAAAAAACAAAAAAGAAATGAGCAAAGCTTTTGGGAAGCAGTGAAAGAAAATTAGAGAATATCTTTAAAAATTCAAATGAGTGGTAATCGATCTTTCCTCAAAGACCAAAGAAATAATTCCTGGAATTTGTGCAGTGGAAATTAAACCTAAGTAAAGTCAGAACTGGTTTTCTAAGTTTAATAAAATTATGAAAAAGCATATGAATTTATAGCCTTACCAGATAAACCTTTTTTCTGTTTTTTGAAATTTTTCATAGTTGATAATTTTTTTTTGGAACAATCATTGTATTACTTTTATTCAAACAAAAAATTTACATGAAAAGAAGTATTAAAAGCCTTATTGGCTATACCATAAAGGAAACAGATGGCGAGCTAGGAAAAGTAGATGATTTTTATTTTGATGACCGAATCTGGGCCATTCGGTACCTGGTAGTAAAAACCGGGAATTGGCTTTCTCAACGTAAAGTGCTTATTTCACCACAAGCCTTGCTACAGCCGGATTGGGAAAAAGAACAATTTCCTGTAAATCTTACTAAAGAAAAAATAGAAAACAGCCCTGATATTGATACTGATAAACCCGTATCGCTGCAACATGAACAAAAATTGTATGCCCATTACAATTGGGATGAATTTTGGGGCGCCGACCCGGATGAACATGGTGCCGGAATATTTGGGGCTATGCCAAGCGAACTTTATAATAATGAAATGGAGACAACCTACAGTGATACTACTGATACTACTGATGCTGCATCCAATCAATACGATCAGCATTTGCGAAGCACAGAAAATGTAGCTGGTTATCATATTCACGCTACAGATGGTGAAATAGGAAAAGTTGTTGATTATATTGTTGATGATACAAACTGGAAAATTAAATTTTTGGTAGTGGAAACAGGGAGTTGGTTAGACAGCAGGAAAGTATTGTTGGCTAATCAATGGATCAAAGAAGTAAGTTGGGAGAATGCTACTGTTATTGTAGATATTACAACCGAAGCGGTAAGAGACAGTCCTGAGTTTGACGCTTCTCACCCAGTGAATGAAGTGTATGAAAAAAAATTGTATGATTATTATGGCCGTCCTGAAATGAAATGATGATACCTCAGAAAGAGTATTGATTACACTCACATTGAATTTTGTTTTTCTTTTTAGCAAGTATTGAGTTTTGCTTTTAAGTCATTCAAAGTATTCAATATATTTTCCCCACTAAACTTTTAAACAGTAATTCTTTTTTTGCGTGCTTCGATCTTCCACTTTTCAACAAGTACCCCATTTTCAATTATGTAAGCTTCATCATACAAAGCGACTGTTGGGCAAATATGGTAAGGAATACCATACAAGACATCTCCAACATGAATCTTATCCCAGTCTTTTACACTAACTACCAAATGCTCTTCGCTTTGTGATTTCACTTCATAATCTTCTAAATTCAAAAAAAATATTCTTTTCAAAATCGGGTTTTCAGCTGCAACAGATTTGTGCCCAAGATCTGTAGTTATCAATCCTGGAGCAGGTTTTGAAATTACTCTCGTAAGTAATATTGCCGCAAATTCAAAGGACTGCTCCTTCAACAAAACATCATAACCGTAATCCCAAAGCAAGCATGTGCCGGGGCTGCAATACTCTTTTTTATGTAATGCATGAACAGTAAAGGTTGGCGTGCCTCCGGCAATAATTTTCGGTTCTTTAAATCCTGAATCTTTTATTTTAATAACAAAATTATTTATCGGAACAAAAGCTTCTCTCACTTTTTGTTTTCGTATCTCAAAATTTTCATTCCGTATGTGACCATCATATATATGTAATCCCTGAAAATTAATATTGGATAATTTTTGTAATTCTAAAAAAAGATTAAAAAGCGGGTCATTGTTGGCGGGTACGCCAACAACAGCTGGCAATTTATTTCCTGCTGCAATTCCGGTTCGGTGCATTCCTGCATCTATGTCAATAAAAATATTGGCAATCTTTTTTACTTTTTTAAATAAATCATTCAACATTTTGGCAGAATCAAAGTTGTCAACCAAAGAAGCAAATTCAATTAATGGATATTTTTTTATCAGAGTGAGGTAACGTTTTGCTTTAGTAAAGTTAAGTTGGTAAGCCAATAAAATATTTTTGGAACCTGCTTTTGCGAGCATTTCTGCTTCTGCAATTGTTGCACATTTGAACTGAGAAATACCGGCAGCTAATTGCATCTTCACTATTTCTCCCATCTTGTGCGTCTTCACATGTGGCACTAATCTTTTTGCACCTCCTGCAATGTTGATCATAGTTTGAATATTGGATGCCACACGATCTTTATAAATAAGTAACGCAGGCGAATCAATTTCGTCCGGATCATTTAACTGATACCATTGTAGTTCTTTCATTTTTGAAAAATCCTTTTTTGTAAATTATGAAACCAATTCAAAAACCGCTTCAATTTCTACCGGAATATTTTCGGGTAAGGAACCCATGCCTACTGCGCTTCGTACACCTACTCCATTTTCGTTACCCCAAATTAAAGCAAATAATTCACTACAGCCATTGATTACAAAAGGATGTTGCTGAAAATCCGTTGTGCAATTCACCATACCAAAAACTTTTATTACACGCCTGATCTTATTCAGGCTTCCCAGATTCGTGTGCAGGGTGCTCAATATAGTTAGCCCGGTTTGACGCGCTGCAAGCTTTGCTTCATCAGCGTTGATATCAAGGCCTACTTTCCCTTTTATTAATATGCCATCATCCAAAACGGGCCCGTGCCCTGAAACATAAATGAAATTTGCAACCTGCAGGAAAGGTTTATAAACACCTTTTGGTTCAGGCGGTGGTGGCAAAGTGATTCCTGAAAGATTCAGGACATCATCAGGAGTTTGAGGCATAAAAATTTATTTTAAAAAAATTGTATAATGAAAGGTAAAGTTTTTGTTTAAATTTTAAACTTAAATCCTGAATTGTTTGCTAAAAAAATTATACAAAAAATTTATCTTTTAATAGAAAAGGTCCCGTTCCCAGGACCTTTTCTAAAATTTTATAACAGTATTATTTATTATTTTATATCAGTTGGTTTTTCTACCTGCATCATGTAAGTGCTATCCCACTTTCCGGTAACTTTTACCTGGGCCATAGCACCAAAATCAAATGCTTCTATCAGGTTATGATCTAATAATACATAAGTACCCGGTTCCCTGAATTTATACAAAGCTGCTGCTGCCGAACCTCCGGGAACTTCCCAGGTTTCGAAATCTGTAAAGGGTTTATTATTGAATTTCCCGCCTGGCCAGTAAAGATCAGCATGACCTCCTATTAGGTGCATACGGGTATCGCGGTTAGCTTCTGCTGTAATGAATAAAACTTTGTCACCCACTTTTGCAGTAAGGGCATTTGGGCCTAATAAGGCTCCTTCATGTCCATTAAAGGGAAGATTGGTTGGCATCAATGATTTAATAGATTCAGCCATTCCTTGGATACTTTCTTGAGGTGTTGCGTAGTTGATAACTTTACCGTCTTTATCTTTAGGAAGATAATAATCCTGTTGAACTATATAGTATGCCTTGTCAAATGTTATAGGGTTGCCGTTTTCATCTTTCAGTCCTCCACGGGGTAAAACCATAATAGCACCATTCATACCGGAAGTAACATGGATAGGAACCATTCTTCCTCCTGGTGCACAATGGTAAACAAAAACTCCTGGTCTTGTACATCTAAACCTTAATTTTACTTCCTGACCAGGGTTTACGAGAGTAAGATCTCCTCCACCCATTGCGCCTGTTGAGGCATGAAAATCTATATTGTGTGTTTGAGTATTAGTGGCAGGATTCTTTAAAGTCAATTCAATAAAATCGGCCTGATGAACCACTATCATTGGCCCGGGCACTGTACCGTTAAATGTAAATGCCCATATAGAATCTCCAGGAGCTACTTCCATTTTCTTTTCTACAACTGTAAAAGTAACCTGCACTACTTTGGGGCCATCTTTATCAACTTGGTCAAACTTCGGTAAAAAAGGAGGTGCCACCATTTCCTGGGTTACCCGGGGTAAATTATCCCCGTTTCCTTCATACTTCTGATCAATTACCGAAGTGGAACCGGAATTTTTACACGCCGATAAAAATATCACGAATGACAATACCAGTAAGGATCTTATTTGATAACTGATTTTATTCTTTGATACCGAGAACTTTAAATTTTTCATTGTATTACGCTTTTATTTGTTTTATTCTAAAAAATTATTTTTAATATCTGATTTTTTATTTTCGAAACCAGGGCAAATTTCCGTGTTGATATTTTCTTAAAATATAACCCAACTCATTAAGTGATATGACCTTGATCATATTTTGGTATTGTTTAAGAATGCCGGAATTAAAATGGAGATTTATTCTGTACCGGTTAAAAATAAAACTATTTTTTTTATGATTTAAAAATAAGTCATTCTTAAAAAAAAATTTTTGATTTATAAATTAAAATATCAGGATTAATATTTATTGACAACCATACCCAGTTTTGCAATGATTTCATGCTTTGAGTGGGCAAAACATTTTTTACATATTTCATTGAAGGATTAGTAAACATCTGTGAATATCCTCCTGTAAGCTTTACATCATTCATCACCTTGTATCCAAAAGAAAGATCTGCTTCATTACCCAATGCAGAAGCAGTTTTGCCCCCTGAATAATTGATGACACTCGCAGCAGATTCAAAATGATGCAGTGCCACTTGCCAACTCAGTTTTTCAGCAGCATTCAAATTCAGATTGACATAAGAATCCCAGAGTCCCACATTATCGTGTGCACTTGAAAC
>DATKQQ010000127.1:0-4410 GCA_035532615.1 Hanamia sp. | reverse complement strand
CGGAATAATATAAATATTGTCAGGCTCTACTTCTACGTTGTCGCTTATTTCATGTACGAGGATGTTGGTTTCTCTCTGCAAAATTTGCGGCAGGGCGCTGCTATGGTCGGGATGCAGGTGCTGTACGATGATATAGGCCATGCCTGATTTTTCGGGTATCGCTTTTAATAATTTTTTAAAAACTTCCAGTCCCCCCGCAGAAGCGCCGATACCCACGACGGGGAAAAGATTTTTAGAAAGGATTTTTCCCTTATTTTTTAAGGGTTTTTTCTTTGAGGCATTCGGCATTTATGTATTTCTATTTTGCTATTGACAAAATATATTTTATGAATTCAGGTACAAATCTTAGTATCCATGCGGGTTGTCTAAAGGTAGAGCAATAATTTTAAATAATAAATTTTTTTCTTAAGCAGGATTTGTGGGACCTATTCTAAACTGACTAATAAAGAATTTTATAGACATTTGAAAAAGCTAAGTCTCAGCCGAGTCTCCCGCAGGGGACTCGGTGTGTAGCAAAGATGTATTTTCTTCGTATTTTCATCTTATGTAGGTAAAACGGAAATCCCTCCCCTACCAATACCTCGCATCAATTACTCCAGCAGGCATAAACGCTTCTAAGTCTCAGCCGAGTCTCCCGCAGGGGACTCGGCGTGTAGCGAAGATGTATTTTCTTCGTATTTTCATCTTATGTATGTAAAACGGAAATCTCTTTTCTACCAATATCTCGCATCAATTACTCCAGCAGGCATAAACGCCTCTAAGTCTCAGCCGAGTCTCCCGCAGGGGACTTGGCGTGTAGCAAAGATGTATTTTCTTCGTATTTTCATCTTATGTAGGTAAAACGGAAATCCCTCCCCTACCAATACCTCGCATCAATTACCCCAGCAGGCATAAACGCTTCTTTATTCATATCTATCCATGTATCGTACGCAGGCTTTTTATAGATCAGCCGGGCTGCCGCAACTGTAAGGCTACCTGTAGAGGTGGCCACATGAAACTCCGGCATCTGCGCCGGAATCAGCGTATTATTATAAGGAATCTCAATTGTGTGTGTTTCGTTGCCCAAAGGCTCTCCCGTTTTTAGCTGGCATCCCGCAACAGAAATAATCAGCGTTATCAAAGAGGTACCCGCC
Organism: Hanamia sp.; assembly: GCA_035532615.1. GTDB lineage: Bacteria > Bacteroidota > Bacteroidia > Chitinophagales > Chitinophagaceae > Ginsengibacter. The sequence continues at coordinate 3,277 of DATKQQ010000127.1, read as the reverse complement.
AGTGCGGATATCTGCAATGTGGGAACAAAAGCGTCTATGCCCACTGCAATTATGTTTTCCTGCAACATGAGCGGAACTTTAAACCTTCCGCTAAAAGATTGCTCTTTAGTAAATGCCAAAGTACTTAAAAAAGGTACTTCATTAGTGGGTTGCAATTCATCAATAGTAGTTTGCCCAATCCATTTGGCGATGGAACCGCTAAACCTGTTTTGCATGTCTCTGTCTGTGGGTACAGGCATTGCCGCCCGTAGTCCACCACGCAAAGCTTTCCCGGCCCTTGAAGCCACACCAAAATTGAGCCCACGCGTCCTGGTAGCAGAAGTTTGCTTCAGATGTGCTCTTTTTATACGGGCATAACTCTTACCCATACGGCGATAAAATATAAGATTTCCCACCAACCCACTTACAAAAACATCTGTTACTGTTGCCATATTTTTTTTTATTTTATTACAAAAACTTTGCGTTATACCTGGAACCTATCTTCTTCGTACCTTCTTTCTCTTTTCTGCGCTACCACTACGCTAATTAGCGCAGTGGTAGCGCAGTGGAACACTGGTAATAACGGAGGAAGTATCTGTTTAGTATATAAAAAAGATAGAAATGCTGCCTTTAAGGGGCAGCGGCCGGATTAATTTTTAAATGCACTCGTGGTAATTTGTAAATCATTGCAACAAATTTTATTGATCACTGCTTTTATCAGCATCCACATCTCTGCACAAAAAACAGAAGCTTATTACGATTATATGTGGAAATCCTCTACACCTGCAAATGCAAGATTTTTTTCGGTGGTAACAAAGACAGAAAGCGGATGGCTGCGACAAGATTATTTCCTTGGAACAAAGTCACTGCAAATGAGCGGACTATTTGAAGACAGCGCCAACAAGATCGCTAATGGATTCTTTCGATTTTATTATGCCAACGGAATTTCTGAAAGTTATGGCAGAAATGTACATAATAAAAAAGAAGGCCTGTGGGTTCGTTATCATCCGAATGGTATGATGGATGATTCTACCTGGTACGTAAATGGCAATCCTTTGGGCGCCTCATTTGGATGGCACAGCAATGGTGCTCTTTCAGATTCTATCATGTACAATCCAGGTGGGTCGGCAGTGGAAGTTGACTGGTATAGCAATAGAAGTCCGTCTGGTGCAGGCAGGTTGATGAATGGAAAACTGAACGGCATGTGGATTTTCTTTCATAACAATGGTAAGGTGGCAGCGCGTGAGATGTACGATAATGGCAAACTCCTGAGCCGCGAATATTATGATACCGCTGGCATGCAGGAAGATACCACCAGCAGAGACCGCATTGCCGCATTTCCCGGCGGAAAGGCCGCCTGGACAAAATTCGTGTATAAGCACATCTTCTTTCCGGGCGAATATAAACTTGTTAACAGCGACCAGGTAACTGTGGTAGTAACGGCAACCATAGACGAAGATGGCAATGTAGTAGATCCGTATGTAGAAGTTCCTTTTTATAAAGATTTTGACAACATAGCCATCAAGGTATTTAAAAAATCTCCAAAGTGGTTACCAGCCATACAGCACAACCGTACAGTAGTACAAAAAATAAGACAACCGATTACTTTCGCACAGGAGGAATAATCTGGATATACTCATCAGGCTTTAGCAAATGTTTCCATTTAAGCCTCAGTCGAGTCTCCCACAGGGAACCCGGCGTGTACATTTGCCGATTCTTATGATACGATGTACAAATGGGTTATGTTATCATGCTCAATCATTTACATGCGATGGGCGCATTTTCTAACACTAGGAAGAACATTAATCAAATTATTAGGAATGTCAAGCGCTTCGTGGCTTATGATATCGTAGATAAGTTAAAAGAAAAAAAGAGAATGAAAATATTTTATCCCAACGCCGAGTCCCCTTCGGGAGACTCGGCTGAGACAAGGTAAACACCTGCCTGCCTACCCGTTCTGTTTCTGACAGGGAAGAAACAGTTCGGACTATTCGGAAGGAAGAAATAAATCGTTTTTATATCTTTTATTTCTGTGTAACTGATAAGGTTGAACGAAAATTAAGACTGGATTGTAGCGCAAACTTGCCTACCTCATAGAGTCTTTGCAACAAAGCGTCTCAGAAGACCTTATCCTTTTGAATCATCTTTGCCGTTGAACAAACAATTGATAGCATCTTCAGAGGAGGTGAAGGCAAAAAATTGAAGGCCTCTGCTCTGACATATACTTTCCCTGGAGGCGGAGACTTCCTTATAAGTATCGGCTACCACTATCGCAATCTTCAATTTTCGAATCTCTGCTGGGAACTCTGTGGTATAATTTTTAACCAAATTAAAATGAGGAACTAAGTCAAGCGGAAGATGTAGTTCGGGTTCCCTGACAAGTATTTTATCAAAGCTATATTTATCAATTTCATCATAAACCATTCGGGAATGTGCAATTAATTCTTCCATATTTTCAATAATACCCTTTGATTCAATTAAAAGATATCCCTCCTTCTTTTGAGATGTGATGGTAAAATTCATTTTAATGCTGTAATTTTTTTATTAAATGATTCATCTTCTTTCACCAATCATTAGCACCCTGTACTTTCACTACGGTTTAGATAGAAAAATATGCCACTAACGGTATTACATTTCCTACTCATATGTAAATATACAAATCTGTTATTTTATATCATATTTTATGTCAATCTTTTTTAGTCCAATGATTTCCGGGAAATCATACAATACTTCGATGGTCGTAATTACTCTGCTACAGAATTCATTGAAGAAAATAATTATGATTTAAAATACAAAACTGCTATTGAGTCTTAAAGTATAGTTCTACTGCAAAATTTAGGATAAACATAAAGCTATTCCAATTCCGGGTTCCCTTTGGGATACCCCGGTCGAGACAAAATATCCAAAAATGTTTTTAACTTTTATATTGTGTAACTGATAAGGTTAATCGAAAATGGATTGAGTTAAAGTACAGGTACCGCCTACTCACCGAATCCTTGCCACTAAGCTTAGGCTAAGATGGAAAGCCCTCATAATGATTCGGTCAAACATTTATTAACAAAGCATTTGCGACTCAAACGTTTTTATGCTATTCCGATAGATATCTGTTCACAAAATTTCACATTTTTCTTAAAGTTTAAGGTGCAGTCTTTGTGGTTATACTTTAAACGGTTATTAATCTAACATTTTGTATTTTTGTATACAAAATTCAGAAAATGATACAAATTGAATTTTCTCAGGAACAGCAAGATGAGCTTTTTAATGAGTTCAGACAAGATAATAATGGCAATATAAGAAT
>DATKQQ010000126.1:0-8127 GCA_035532615.1 Hanamia sp. | reverse complement strand
TCAACGGTTATTCCAGGCATTTTTCTTATTAAATCTTCGCTGGTAGCATCCGGGTTCACTTTATATTGGCTGGCAGCATAATCAAGTGTATCACCATTTTGTTTTACCGCTGGTGCATTATTTATCACAACTGTGGAAAGGGTTTCAGCGGTTTTTGCCATATTGATATTTCCTAAAAATATATTTTGTCCAATTACAGCAACCTGCTTTTTAAAATTTTTATACCCAATTGATGTGATTGTTAATGTATAATTTCCTGCAGGCACATTACTAAAACTAAAATACCCTTTAGCATTACTGACAGTAAGAAAAGGTTTTGAAGTAGTATCAAACTTTTTAAAACTCACCGTTGCATTAGAAAGCGGTGAATTACTGGCTGCGTCATTGATAGTCCCCGAAACAGATTGCGCATTTATATTTAAAAAAATAAAAGTTGACAGAAAAAAGGGAGCTAAAAATTTATACATAAAAAGGATTAAATAGAAGATTAGGACGATTTTATTTTAAAAACCCTGCGAAAAATGGTTAATTTTTTTATTTTTATAAAAGGACTTTTTTTATTTTGTTAACTGAAAAAAAAATCATTTTGACTATATTGCGCCCTTATTAAATTTTGAATTATTTATGGAGTATAAAAAATTAGTTTCTGTTACAGGATTACCAGGATTGTTTGAATTGTTGTCATCAAAATCTGATGGCGCTGTGGTGCGTTCTTTGGAGGATAACTCTACCAAATTTGTAAGTAACCGACAGCATAATTTTTCGCAGCTTGAAAGTATAGAGGTTTTCACTACCAAAGATAATACGACACTTGCCGAATTGTTTGATGCTATGAAAAAAAACAAAGAAAAAATACCTGATAACAATGCGGATCTCAAAAGCCTTAAAGCTTATTTTGAAAAAGTGTATCCTGATTTGGATTTTGAAAGAGTTTACACGAGTGATATGAAAAAGATGGTAAAATGGTATCACATTATTGAGAAAAATAAAATCGAAGTAAAAGTGAAAACAGAAGAAGAAAAGGAAGCCGCAACCGAAGTAAAAAATGCAAAACCCACTCATGCAGAAACCGCCCACGTAAAGGATATGAAACCACAGCAGGTAAATCCCAAAAAAATTGAAAGTAGGGGAGTGAAGTAGTTGATAAATAAAGAAATCATTTTCTTACTGTATATTATAAATCCTCTTAGACTTTTCTACCTCCTTATGAAATAAGTAAATGTTGATTATTTATTTATTTGTTTGTTTGTTTGTTTGTTTGTTTGTTTGTTTGTTTGTTTGTTTGTTTGTTTACTGTGAAAACCATTTAAATTAATTTCTAAACTTATTTTTTATAAATAAACAATGACCACTGACATTCAAAAACTAAAAAGAAAGTACCTTCCGGAAAATTTAGCCATTTCTGATTGGGCATCTATTGAGCCTTTTTTTAAAGAACTTTTAGAAAGAAAAATCAATTCAAAAACCGAATTGGAAAAATGGTTACATGATATGAGTGAGTTGGAAGCTATGATCAATGAAGACTCCTGCTGGCGCCAGATAAGAATGACAATAGATACTACGGATAAGAAGGCTGAAGAATCGTTTAATTATTTTTATATGGAAATTCAGCCAAAGATTCAGCCTTATGCTTTTGCGATTAATAAGAAACTGGTTAATTCTCCATTTATTACTGAATTGGATAAAGAAAAATATTTCACTTATCTGCGCTCCATCAGAAAAAGTATAGAACTTTTTCGCGAAGAAAATATTCCAATACAGGCAGAACTTTCTGTGTTGCAACAGCGTTATGGAATGATAACCGGAAAAATGACGGTAGAGGTTAACGGAAAAGCATACACGCTTCAGCAGGCCTCTAAATTTTTTGAAAATCACGACAGGAAATTACGCGAAGAAGTTTATCTGAAAATAAATGAAAGAAGGCTTCAGGATAAGGAGGAACTGGATAAATTATTTTCTGACTTAATCAAAAAAAGGAACCAAGAGGCGCTGAATGCAGGATTTGAAAATTACCGTGATTTTAAATTTAAAGAACTCGGGCGCTTTGATTATACAAAAGAAGATACTTTTAAATTTCACAGCTCCGTAAAAGAACATGTTTTGCCTTTGGTAAAAAAAATATATGAGCGTAAAAAAGAAAAATTACAACTTGAAACACTACGCCCATGGGATATAGAAGCCGAGCCGGAAGGCACACAACCATTAACTCCTTTTAAAACAGGAAAAGAACTGCTCGATAAAACCATTGAATGTTTTACAAAACTCAGGCCTTTTTTTGGTGATTGCCTGAGACAGATGAATAAAATGAAACACCTTGATCTTGAAAGCAGGACTGGCAAAGCGCCAGGTGGTTACAATATGCCTCTTGCAGAAAGTGGTGCACCCTTTATTTTTATGAATGCCGCCCAATCCATGCACGATGTTACCACAATGGTACATGAAGGCGGCCATGCTATTCAATCTTTTCTTACTCATTCATTGGAACTAAATTCCTTCAAAGATTACCCGACTGAAATTGCCGAAGTAGCCAGTATGACTATGGAACTTTTCACCATGGATCACTGGGATGTTTTTTTTGATAATAAAGAAGATTTAAAAAGAGCTAAAGAACACCAGTTAGAAAGAGTGATAACTATTTTCCCATGGATAGCAGTGATAGATAAATTTCAGCATTGGATATATGAAAACCCTGATCATAGTGTTGAAGAAAGAACTCAAAACTGGATGCGCATCGTTAATGAGTTTTCTGATGGAGTGATTGATTATTCCGGATTAGAAAAATATATGGAAAATGGCTGGCAAAAGCAATTGCATTTATTTGAAGTTCCCTTCTATTACATTGAATATGGTATTGCGCAATTGGGCGCTATAGGGCTTTGGATGCAGTACAAAAAAAATAAAGAACAAGCATTGGATAATTATGTAAATGCCTTGAGCCTGGGAGGCACCAAAACCTTGCCGGAACTTTATAAAGCTGCCGGATTGAAATTTGATTTTTCTTCTGAATATATTAAAACACTGATGGAATTTGTGAAAGATGAAATGGAGCAATTGTGATTGATTAATTGCTGACCAACTTTCCCTGTGGATACGAAATTATTAAACCCGACAATTTTTTTCTTTCTAAAAAAAATTTCTACTGGCAAGTCTCAGGGACTGTGCTTTTCGTTAATAAACGATTTTTTTAATTCAAAAATAAATCGAGTCTCCGGAATATTTTTCAACAGAAAGTTTTAGTTTTATTTCCTCAAAAAAATTTGATGCAAACTACATCTGCCAAAGCCAGGAGAAATATTATTTTTCTTGTCATTGTAGCATCCTTTGGTTACTTCGTTGATATCTACGACCTCGTTATTTTTTCAATCGTGAGAATTCAAAGTTTCCACGATATTGGTATTCCTGTTGCTAAAATGCGCACCGGCGGTGAATATGTTTTGAATATGCAGATGGGTGGTTTATTGCTGGGTGGAATTATATGGGGTATTATCGGTGATAAATTCGGACGCATCAAAGTTCTTTTCGGTTCTATTCTTCTGTATTCATTTGCCAATATGGCCAATGCTTATGTGAGTAATATTAATAGCTACGCAATTATACGCTTTATTGCGGGTATTGGTCTTGCAGGAGAATTAGGCGCCGGTATCACTTTGGTAAGTGAAAGTATGCACAAAGACAAACGCGGATATGGTACTATGATGGTGGCTGTAATAGGTGTATTGGGCGCTCTTATTGCTTTTTATGTAGCCACACATTTCGACTGGCGCAATGCCTATCTTGTTGGCGGGGGAATTGGGATTTTATTGCTTGCACTTCGCATAGGCACTTTTGAGTCTGGATTGTATAAAAATACAATGGGCAAAAATATTGCAAAAGGAAAATTAAGTATGCTATTTGCCACCAGGGAAAGGGCACTACGTTATTTGTATTGTCTACTCATCGGGCTTCCAATATGGTTTGTGGTGGGGATTTTTGTAACCCAGGCGCCAGAATTTGGTAAGGCATTGGGAGGGCCGGAAACTTTGAGCGCTGGCAAAGGAATCGTTTTTACTTATATCGGAATCTCTTTAGGTGATTTGTTTGCCGGGCTGTTAGCTCAGCTAACCCGGTCAAGAAAACTTGCGGTTTTTATTTTCCAGGTTTTATTAATTATTAGCTCCATTTGGTATCTTTCATCTACAGGAATTACTCAGCAAAAATTCCATTGGTTGGCATTTTTTTTGGGACTGGGAGTAGGTTACTGGGCTACATTTGTTACTATTTCTTCCGAGCAGTTTGGTACCAATCTTCGCGCTACCATAACTACTACCGCCCCCAATTTTGTGAGAGGAGCATTAATTCCAATTACTTTTTTGTTTGAGGTTTTTGTTCATCATTATAATATTATTACCGCAGGTTATATTATGATCTTCCTGCTTTCGGCCATTGCTATTTTCGCACTCACGCAACTAAAAGAAAGCTTTAATAAAGATTTGAATTATCTCGAAGAATAAAAGATCTAAGTTTATTATAATTAAAGAAAAAGTTCGGGTTAATACCTGCAATTAGTGGCTTTGTTTTTCAAAAAGTATTTCAGCAAAAATTGCCTTGTAATTCATTTCCTGATTTTGCATTAATTTCACAGCCTGATTTTCATTAAAAAAACTGAATTTATATTATGGCTACAGCGATTAGAATGCCGTTGATGAGCGATACCATGACGGAAGGAAAAATTATTCAATGGAATAAAAAAGTAGGAGATAAAGTAAAAAGCGATGATTCGTTGGCAGAAGTAGAAACCGATAAGGCTACAATGGATGTAGTTGGCTATGAAGATGGAACACTTTTGTATATTGGCGTGGAAGCAGGCAAATCGGCAAAAATTAATGATATTATTGCTATTGTTGGAAAAAAGGGAGAAGATTTTCAATCAATCTTGGACGGCGAAAAAAAGAATGATTCCAAAGAAGATAAAAAGGAAGTTAAGGCAGAAAAAAAGGATACTCCGGTAGCTGCGAAACAAGTGGCCAATGTAGAATTGCCTAAAGATGCGAAAGTGATAAGGATGCCGCTTATGAGTGATACTATGACGGAAGGAAAGATCATTCAATGGAATAAAAAAGTGGGAGATACCGTAAAGTCTGATGATTCGCTGGCAGAAGTGGAAACTGACAAAGCCACTATGGATGTGGTTGGATACGAGGAAGGAACGCTTTTATATATTGGTGTGGAAGCCGGGAAGGCGGCTAAAGTAAATGAAATTATTGCTATTGTAGGCAAGAAAGGGACTGATGTGAGTGCTTTTGTAGAAGCTCAAAAAAATGCACCTCAAAAATCAGAAGAGGGAGAACAGGTCGAAGAAAAAGAGTCAGCGCAACAAATACCTACACAACCTTCAACTAAAAGTAACGAAACTACCCAGGCTTCTTCAATAGAAGGCGGAAGAATAAAAGCTTCCCCGCTTGCTAAAAAATTAGCTGCTGATAAGGGAATTGATATTTCACAAATCCAGGGAAGTGGTGATGGCGGAAGAATTATTAAAAAAGACATTGATTCTTATGTTCCGGCTGCTGCACCAAAAGCAGAAGGTAAAAAAGCTGCAGAAGCAAAACCTGTTCAGCCATTTACTCAAATTGGACAAGAAAGCTATGAGGACATCCCCAATTCGCAAATGCGAAAAACTATAGCGCGCAGGTTAGGCGAAAGTAAATTCCAGGCACCACATTTCTACCTGACGATGGAAATTAACATGGACAATGCCATCAATTCACGTAAAGGCTTAAACGAGATCAGTCCTGTTAAAATTTCTTTTAATGACCTTGTTATAAAGGCTAGTGCCATGGCACTACGTCAGCATCCTGCGGTTAACAGCAGTTGGAGAGGTGATTTTATAAGGCAGAATAGGCATATCCATATTGGTTCAGCGGTTGCAGTACCAGATGGATTGATGGTTCCGGTAATACGATTTGCAGATCAAAAATCACTTTCTCAAATAGCTTCTGAAGCTTCTCAATTGTATGAGAAAGTAAGAAATAAAAAAATATCTCCCGAAGAATACAGCGGGAATACTTTTACCATTTCTAATCTCGGAATGATGGATATAGATGAATTCACTGCAATTATAAATCCCCCCGACAGCGCGATACTTGCTGTGGGAGCTATCAAAGAAAAAGTAATTAAAAAAGGAGATGGTTTTGCAGTTACCAATGTAATGAAAGTAACTATGAGTTGTGATCACCGAAGCATAGATGGTGCGGTGGGCGCAGCTTTCCTGCAAACGGTGAAAAAGTTTTTGGAGAATCCGGTTACGATGCTGGTGTGAAATACTTTTAATGAATAGGTAATTATCACACTAAGTATGATTTTGCAACTATCGTTTAGTTTATATTTTTACAATCAGTTGAAATTGCTTTTAGTCAGGAAGCAATATCAGTAATCTCACTGATGAATAAATGAATACTTCATTTGATAAAAGTAAAAAGTAAATACCTGCTGTATTAAGTCTATCACTATATCTTAGATTCGCTGGTTTTGATTGATCAAAAATAGAAGGCTTTCATTTTTTTTTGTAAGAGTCAGATAATAAATCCTTCATAATTAAAAAAGATAGTAATATTTTCCCGATAAAAATTTATATTTATATCCCCTTTCATCGTAAACTTTTTACATGGCATCTTCAAAACCATTTGTTTCTCCATCTTTCACTTATGAAACCCTTGAGGAAACACTTGACATAAAACCCAAAGGCTCAGAATTGCTTATAGGTATTCCCAGCGAAACTTCTTTCCAGGAAAACCGAATCGCTCTCACCCCCGAAGCAGTAAGCGTTTTGGTTGCCAACGGGCACAAAGTGATAATGGAAACTAAAGCCGGCAAAGGTTCTAGTTATTCGGATCAGGATTACAGCGAAGCGGGCGCAAAAATTGCCAATAGTAAAAAAGAGATTTTTGAATGTGAGATTATTGTCAAAAGCGCTCCGGTTTGTGATGAAGAAACCGAACTGATAAAACCCAATCAATTTATTATTTCTCCGATTCATGTTACTGCTATGAAACGGGAAATATTAGAAAAACTGATGGAGAAAAAAGTTACTGCACTTAGCTTTGAAAACTTAAAAGACGATAGTGGTCACAATCCAATTGTACGGAGCATGAGTGAGATTGCTGGAAGTGCCGTAATGTTGATTGCAGGCCAATATCTAAGCAATGCGAATAATGGTAAAGGAATTTTGGTAGGGGGTATTTCTGGCATTCCACCTACAAAAGTGATTATAATTGGCGCGGGTATTGTAGCCGAGCAAACCGCGAGGGCAGCACTCGCTTTGGGAGCCAGCGTTAAAATATTTGATAATAGTATTTACCGGCTAAAACGTTTGCAGAATAATATTGGTATGCGTTTGTTCACCTCCGTTATAGAACCTAAAATTTTGTCAAAGCAATTAAAAACCTGCGATGTGGCAGTAGGGGCTTTAGCAGCATCGGGCGGGCGCACGCCATTGGTGGTAACGGAAGAAATGGTAAGTATCATGAGGCCGGGAAGCGTAATAGTGGATGTGAGTATTGACCACGGCGGCTGTTTTGAAACATCACGCATCACTACACATACTAATCCTATATTTAGAAAATATGACGTAATTCATTATTGCGTTCCTAATATACCGAGCGGTTTTGCACGTACTGCTTCACAGGCTATCAGCAATGTGCTTATGCCTTTAATGCTTGAGATGGCCGATGACGGAGGATTTGAAAATTTGGTGTGGTATAAAATAAATATCCGCAGTGGCATTTATTTATTCAAAGGAGCACTTACTAATTTTCATTTAAGCGAGCGTTTTGATTTAAAATTTACTGATTTGAATTTGTTGATAGCAAGCCGGAGGTAAAAAATTTTCATTTTCCTACACCCACTTAGGAGTTGTTACGGAATAAGGTTTACACTTTAGGTTTGATTATATAATTCCATTCCCCGTGAAAATCATCTTTAATCATATTGACTTTTGCTAACGCTTCATCCGATATTTTTATCCCCTTTTCATACACAACTGAATCTAACCCGGATTTCACTTTTAATCCTTTTGACGTTTTGGTTGATGCTATCAAATCCACTACCAACTGTATGCTCGTTAAAGGCCTCGCCCGCCAATTCATAGTA
>DATKQQ010000125.1:0-14529 GCA_035532615.1 Hanamia sp. | reverse complement strand
ACGGGATAATTCACAACTTGACATCCCTTTTTTGCTTACACAAACCCTGTAACAAATATGAAAGGCCTTCAACAGCGGGAATTTAATCTTGTGAAACAAGGTTCCCGCCGTAGCTGATTCTTCATAACCGCAATCCTGGCCCCGTAAATTTGTCCATTGCTTGCCCTTCCAATATCTTAAAGAACCACACCTGCTACATTTAAATCCTTCTTCCCATTTAATATCCATCAAATATTGTAAACAATCGGTATTAGTTTGGAACCTTTTGTCAAACTCTATTATATTCATTCCTTGAAACATAACTAATTATTTTACCTATAAAATTACTAATTATATTAGTCTAAAACAAATGCTATATTTACATCACGATTTGTACGCCTAATTCTATAAAATTAATTGCCAGGCCTCTTAGGCGGCCTTCCGCGCAGGCAATGAAAATTCATTTAAGTCTTGGCGAGCGTAATCCAATTGAAGGAAAGTTTGGCCACGCCAAAGTAGCTTATGGATTAAATAACATAAGAGCTAAGCTATCTTCAACGAGTACTTCATGGATTGCTGCGATAGCTTTAGTGCTAAACCTCGTTAAATTAACAGGGCAGGCACTTGTGTCCCTACTATTGCTCCTAAAAAATATTTTGAAAAATTTATCAGGGGAGATAATAAACATATCATATAATTATAATACGATAAAATCGGCTCCGGCGAGTTTATGAGCAGACCCTATTTAACCTATCGTTCCCGCAATGTCGCTGGTTGTCGGGAAGTCATAGGAGGCGCGAGTGGTTTGTATATTGGTACCAAAAACCAATCGTTTAAGGAACGGTCTGGTTTTCTGGTTTTGTGGTACAAAATCAGGCATGGTGATATCTCCGCTCCCTCCTCCTAATTGCGTTAGTTTGTTTTTAAACTTGCTTAGCTGATCCTGTGCTGCCTGTACCTGTTGCTGTAGCATTTGAGTAGCGCCGGCGCCCGTTCCTACGCGGCTTTTTTTCAACATCACTTTCACGTTCTTTATCCTCTTTATTATGCCGGCCTTTTTTAGGAAGTACTACTTGCGCTATGCCCGCACCCTGAAGTGTGGCAAGATTGTCTTTGCTCCAAAAACCTTTATCAAAACTATGGCTCTTAATTTTTTCAGCTGGATAATACTTTTTAATTCGTTCACATAAATTGCTTACCTGCGAAGCATCTCTTTGCTTTTCTAACACCTTGTAATCCACAATAAATTGATGTTGGTCAGAAGTGATAAGCAGCAGGTGTCCGAGTTCTACTTTTTTATTAAGCTTGCCTTTAGTGAGCCACTCGGTGTGTTCTTCAAATATCGAAAATATTTTTTCTTCCGCAGGGATTGTTTCTCCTTTTAATAAACGGCGCTCTAGCTGATCTGTAAACTTTGCTACATAATTTTTATATTTCACTAGTTGAGCGATGATGGCCATCACCATTACTTCTTTATCCATCACTACCGGCGGATTTTTTATCACTTCTCCTACTTTGGATTCCAGCCTCTTTGCCTGGCGCAGGTATTCCCTTACAGATTGTTTTTTTTGATGTTCATCCCTGCCTTTGAATACCTTTTGTGAGGTGGCACGGAATTGGCTTTTAAGTGTCTTACGAATGCCTTTTATTTTTCTCCAACCTTCCAAAGAACCGGAAGAAATGTCCTGCAACTTTTTTACCATATCCAGGCATTTCCGACAGCTATCCCACAACAAATTAAGATCGGTGGGAAAATGCACATCCGTTTCCACCGCATAACTGTCGGTCTTTAATTTCAAGACTTCATCTTCTTTTTTTTTAAGAAGTTTATGCCCGGCATCTATCACCAGCAGATTGATTTGCCAGAGTAAATCTTCATCGATCAAACTTACATTGTCTAATATGGTCTGATAAGAAAATTCTATCTTTTCATCCTCAATAAAAGCCGTGGCATGCACCCCCATTATAGACCTTAATAATTGATCGTAATTAGCCAGATATTCCAGGCGGTCCCAGTTAGTGCCCAGTGCATGACGAACTACAGCAAGCACCAGCACGTGCCAAAGATCCATACCTTTTCTTCCTGTCTTTTTTATACCCCTACCTATCTTTTTTTCAAGTAACTCAAAAACTTTTTTATTTAATTCAGGGGTAACAAAAATATACTGCAAAGCCATTAATACCGGCGGTAACTCATCACGGCTTTTTAGTGGAAATTTTACCTCTGAAATAGCTACCGTTCTTAAACTCATTTGTTGCTTGAATCTTTGGCGCATAATTGATGGTTTTAGCTGCCAATAATGGGCAAAAATTATACTGAAATGCAGTAGAATCAACACTTACGCACATATGTTCATAACTAATTTTAGACCAAAACAATTGCCAGTATGGAGATTGAGAGTTTTCTTGCAGAGACTAATTAAGCTTTTCCAAAGTTTTGAAAAATAACCGGTATTAGTAATGCTCCCCCTAAAACGCTATTGTGCTCCACTACTCGTTCCCCAAACTCTCCGCAGGATTTGCCAGAGCTGCTTTTGTAGAATGAAACATTACCGTTATCACCGCGGTAAATACAATCACCAATGCTGATAAAATAAAAGGTATTACAGATAAGCCCGGATTGTAAGGAAATATACTGAGCCAATTATGCATAAAATAATACGCTATCGGAAATGCGATCAATGCAGCAATCAGAGCCAGCCACAAATAATTAACAGTTACCAGGGTTACAATCTGCGCAATGTTGGCGCCCATTACTCTTCTTATGCTAATTTCTCTTTGTCTTTGTTGTGTGGTAAAGGCAGTAAGACCCAACAATCCAAGGCATGTAATAATAATAGTGAGCAGGGAAAAAGCAGCAAAGATTTTTCCACGTTTCTGGTCGGCAGCATATTGTGAATTGAAATCTTCATCCAGGAATTTATATTCAAATGGCAGGTTAGGGAAATATTTTTTCCATGTATTTCCAATCTGTGCAATAGATGTTTCAAGATTTCCGGTACTCATTTTTACCTGTATCAGATTTCCGTTGGGACGATAAAACATCAACAACGGGGCAATAGGATTGTATAATGACTCCTGGTTAAAATCTTTTATAACACCTACCACTTCGAAGTAATCAGAAGAAGTATCTCCGGCAAATTTCACGCGCTTTCCTATTGCTTCCTTCCATCCAAAATGCTTTACCATGGCTTCATTCACAACAATGCTGTGCAACGTATCTGATAGGCCGGAGAAATTGCGACCTTTAACAACAGGTATATGTAATGTTGGTAAAAAACTTTCGTCTATTGCATAACATTCAACCGCCTTATCTATGTAACCACTATCTGTTTGTATCCTAAACAAGTCAAAACCAATATTAGGATTTCCGGGATAACAATTCCCTGATCCAACCATTTTTACATCAGCCAGGCTCCTAAAATCATTATCCATTGCATTGATCTTACTGCGCTCATCCTGTCCTGTATTTACGGTTACTATCATTACCTGATTTTTATCAAAACCAACATCTCTTTTTTGCAAATAAGAAAGCTGGGAATAAACGACCCAGGTGCAGATAAGCATGATCATTGAGATAGAAAACTGCAACACCACAAGCGAACGCCTAAGGTTGATATTGCCGGAAGCTTTTGAAAGCGCCCCTTTTAATATATTGGCAGGTTTAAATGATGAAAGATAAAATGCAGGATAACTTCCTCCTGCCAATCCTGTAAACAAACCTATACCCAACAATAAGAATATATTGAACGGCTGAAATAAAGTACCCAATGTAAATTGCTTTCCTGATAAAGTATTAAATGCCGGCAATAACAACATCAACAGTAGAAAACTGAGTAATACGGCAACAAGTGCTGTAATTACTGATTCTCCCAAAAACTGGAGAATCAATTGTTTTCTTGAACAACCCGTTACTTTACGTATTCCTATTTCTTTTGCCCTGCTTGCAGACCTTGCAGTAGTAAGATTCATATAATTGATACTGGCTATCAGCATCATAAAAAATGCTACTGCAGAAAATATCCAGATATACGACATGCTACCCAGTGCTTCCGGTTCACGTTCTAATTTTGAATGCAAATGAATAGCTGTTATCGGCTGTACTACATAATGCATTTTCACATTGAATTGCGCGAAGATAGGAGCCATGTATTTTTCGTACATGGGTGCCAGTTTTTTGTTAAAGGCAGCGGCACTTGTTTTAGGCTTCAGCAGCACATAAGTAAAGTTGTTGAAATTGCCCCAGTCGTCATCACCATTCCGGTTTTTAGGCAATGAGGACCATGAAATCAACATATCAAAACGCAGGTGAGAATTATGAGGAACATCTTTAATTACGCCTGTTACTTTATATATATCATAAACCGTGCGAAGTGTTTTACCAATAGCGGAAGTATTTCCCCCAAAGTATTTATCGGCAAGTGTTTTGGAAATTACAATGCTGTTGGGCTCAGTGAGCGCAGTGGCAGGGTTTCCTTCAATAAAGGGATACGTGAAAATCCTGAATACCGTGCTATCGGCATAATAGACCTTTGTTTCATAAAAATTATTATCACCATATTTAAAAGAAATTCTTTCTTTCTTTATGAATCTTGCAGATTCTTCTACCTCCGGATAATCCTTTTTTAATGTTGCCGCAAGAGGCGCCTGCGTTAAAGTCCAGTTGGTGTTTTTATCACGCTCCTGTATGTAAGTTGCGATCCTGAATATTCGATCCGCTTTTTTATTGTAACGATCATAACTCAATTCATCGCGTACATAAAAAATTAAAAAGAGACTGAAAGTAATGCCAATGGTAAGCCCTAATAGATTCAGAAGGCTGTACCATTTATCTTTTTTGAAATTGCGGGCTGCAATAATCAAAAGATTTTTAATCATAAGATTTTTTTCATGTTTTATTAGTGTCTTTAATCATATTAGCAATTGCCATATCAATTTTCTTTCTTATCTGCATGAAGGGATACAATGAGTATAGAAATTAATTGATACGACCACTTAAAAAGGTTCACACAAAGAGACAGAATTTATTTTACATGATAAAAAGCTTCCCGATCTGCCAGGCAATTGGTATCCCACCTATTAAACCTATGCCCGTAAAGGGTTTACTATTTCTAAGGTTGACAACCTTAGAATGCCTGCTACATCTGATAGCTATCGAATTTGTAATACACTGAAGTCAGGCAAATCATAAATACTTTCCCGCAAAAGAAAATTTTCCTCTTAGCATGATCTCAAACTACATGGTGTCGATTGAAGGCATATTCACTTTACCGATTCTTGTAAACCAGTTCATCCTGTTGCGGCATGGTTCACCTATATTTGCAGCACACGTTATGGGGTGCCTTGCAGAATTTATAAACTATTTAATTCTGCTGAAAGAAGGGCTGAGATTATACCCGTTGAAAGAAAAAATTTCTTTCATAAACCTGATCCGGATAATACCGGCGTAGGCAAGCGCATTCAATCTCAATTCTTTTATAGGTTTATTCCGCTATGTTATTTATTTAAATGCTATCTTCAATGATGCTGTTATATTGGATCAATTTATTTCTGCAGCAACTGTCCCAAACAAGTTGGGTCGAATGGTTTGCGGTTGGTTTTGGTGTAGCCGAAGTATTATTAGCCCGCGCGAATAAAGTAGCGCTTTACCCCGCAGGAATTGTCGCTACTTTACTTTCTGTTTATCTCTTTATCACCTCCGGTCTATATGCTGAATCGCTCCTAAACCTGTATTATATTATCATGAGTATTTACGGTTGGTGGTATTGGGTAAAAAAGAAAAATTTACCTGCTGTTCCCATTACTACTACCAATAAAAAGGAATGGTGGACGGTACTGTACATTGTTGCCGGGGGATTCATTTTTTTATACATAACACTAAAAAATTTCACACCATCAACGGTTCCCCTGTGCGATGCATTTGTTAGCGCAACGGCCTGGGCAGGTATGTGGCTCCTCGCAAAACGCAAAATAGAAAACTGGATCCTGTTGAATATTTCAAATGCGGTAGCCATTCCCTTATTATTTTATAAACATTTGCCCCTATATGCTGCGCTTACCATTTTCCTGTTTATTGTCGCCGTGCAAGGATACTTCCAATGGAAAAAAGTGATGAAAAAAGAAAACGCCCTCTACCTATCTTTAATTAAATGAACATGTATAACATTCCACATCTTTCCTCTTTTATTGATCGCTATGCTGCGAATAACCTTCGCAGTTATGTGGCTGAAGCAGAACAAATGAAGTCATTACATCCCGCACAGCTTGCGGTTATTTATAACAATCACTGGTTTAATTTATTTGTGCCTGGCGAATTTGGAGGCGTTGCTTTATCGTTGCCCGAAGGATTAAAAATAGAAGAATCTCTGGCGTGGATCGACGGCAGCCTTGGTTGGACCGTTACGCTTTGTAGCGGCGCCAATTGGTTTATTGGATTTCTTCAGCAAAAGACTGCTACCGCTTTGTTCCATTCTGATAAAGTATGTTTTGCAGGAAGTGGCCGGCCTTCTGGAATTGCCAAAATAATAAATAACGATGAATATGAAATTTCGGGAAGCTGGCAATATGCAACCGGGGCTGCCCACGCCACCGCCTTTACCGCCAACTGCCACCTCGAAAAAGATGGTAACATTCTGCAAAAGGAAGACGGCACGCCATTGATAGCAACTTTTATTTTTTTGCGAAGTGAAGTGCTGATACAAGAGGATTGGAAAGGGATAGGAATGATCGCCACCTCCAGCAACAGGTTTGAAGTAAGCGGGTTAAGAGTGGATAAAAGCAGGCGCTTTGAAATTGATGAAAATAAAACAGTGCTCCCCGCTAAAATTTATCAATACCCGTTTCTGCAGTTTGCTGAAAGTACGCTGGCGGTGAATATCTCAGGCATGTCCATTCATTTCATGGATTTGTTTGAAGAGAACATTAAAGAAAGAAAGGTATCTGATTATTTTACTGAAGACCATCGCCACGCGCTTTTTACCCGGAATGAAGCTGCACAACATAAACAACAGGAGGCAAGAGAGAAATTTTACCAGGCGCTCCAAAATTCATGGGACGAATGGGATGACAAAAAACATTTTGCCGCCGCCTCTTTAGAAAACGTAAGCCAGGTAAGCAGGCATTTGGCATCCGTTTCAAGAGAAATAGTTGATGAGATATTTCCGTTTTGTGGACTTGTAGCTTCCGATCCACAATCAGAAATAAACCGGGTATGGCGAAACCTGCATACGGCAATTTTGCACCCTTTGCTTCTACCATAAATATCCTGGCGACATTCAAAAATTCATAATTGAAAACCTGTTGCAAACAGGCCTACATGGAAATCGCTACAACAGGTTTATTACTTTCGAGAGCAAGCTTACGGGTGTAGATTTTAAAAAGCTGATTGAAAAACCCCTGCGTTTTAGGAACTGTAATTATAAGATCAATTTCTTCGGTTTCCGCAAAAGTGACGATGGATTCTAAAAAATCAAAAGACCTTAAAAAAAAGAATTCAGGATTATATTTCTTAAGTTTAAATTCCATTTTTTCTTTTTCGATCTTATAAGCTTCAGAAAGCTCAATATAATGCTCACTGTCTATGTTCAATATTTTAAGGCCTGAGTTGAAGAAATCCAATACCTTTTTAAGAGAATCAAAAGGTGTTTTACGTGCCACATCTTTAAAATCTGAGGCGAAAAGTACATTATCTATCTTTTTGAACTTTAGATCAGAAGGAATGATCATAATCGGAGTGTTTATTTTACTGATCATCTTAAGTGTATCGCTTCCAATATTAACATTCGACCTTATGGATCTCCCGCTAATACCCATAATTACCATATCAATATGATTGCTTAAAACGTACTTTGAAATATTATCAATAAAAGGCCCTTCTTCCGATTCCATAGTAATTTTTTGATGAGAGCTATTTTTAAGAAAGTCTTTTACAATTTTCAAATCAGCATCTGTTGCCTTTTTCCTGGCTCCTTCTTCACTATTCTTCAATTGGGAAAAAATGTCGTTTTTGTACTCATGGTACAAAATTATTTCAGTTTCCGGAATATCTTTTGTCATTTCAATAGCATACTCAGCAGCACTTTCTGATGGTATAGAAAAATCCAGCGGGACAAGAAACTTTTTCATATAATTTTTTATTAAAGGTAAATAAATTAAATACAAAAAAAATCAGCTAATCTAAATTGGGTTCTGCAAAAAGCCGACCGGAAATAACAAGCAGCAATAAAGTAAGAATGATCTTCATAATAGTTGATTTTATGAAGCACAAATATAGAATCCTCTTTAATTATGACTGGTGGCTGAATAAAATAAACGGTAGCATTCCGATCGTGCCAAAAGTGCCAATGCCTTACAGTTTGCCATTGCACGCATCTTCTACTTTATATTATATTCCTTTTTCAAAAAAGCAATCAGTCGCGTGGCTTTCTCCAGTTCAGGAGCCAGGGAATCTTCCGCGTATGCGTTGGTTATAATACGAAAGTCAAAAACTTTATTAAAGAGTATGCGTAATTTGTCCGGATCGTTTAAAGGAGGCAATCGTTTTCCGGTCCATTTTCCTCCTTTGAAATAGGTTGTATCCGTGAAAACCGTCATATCTGTCAACTCATCCAGCCTGCTGATTATTTCTTTAAAATAAGCTTCGTATAAAGCGCCCTCCGTGTAGATGCCATTGATGTCTGAGTCGTATTGCGCCAGGCTATCGGCGGCGTGGTCTCTTATTATGAGGCGGTAATCGCCGGTATTCTTTAATTGCTGCAGTGTGGCATCACTGCTTTTAAACGTTGCTGAAGTATAAAGATATTTCATGAAGAGGCTGTAAAATTCCTTGCGGTTGTTATTATCTGCCATGGGTGCATGGGCAAGCAGTAAAAAACTGTCAATGCCTTTTAATTGCTGGCGGTCGAAGGTCAGCACACTGGCCAGACTCGCCGTATCTGTTTCCACATTGCTGATAAACCGCTCGATATATTCCCTTTCCCTGGAGCGATCTGTATAATGCTCCCGGATGCTTTCTGCAATAAAGCCCATAGTAACTGCCAGGAATATCATCACGAATTCCAGGAAATACTCTTTAAAGTGTTTGGGCTTATGCTCCATATCAGGATGATGATGTACTTCCATGAAGATTTGTTTTATAAGCAATTTAGTTTTTTATTGGATATTGACACTATGTAAATTTTTTTTTAGATTCTTTACATTAGGTGGCTGTTAAATACATTTAAGTTGCAGGAGCTAAGCATGGCATGATCGACTCGTGGATAATAGCAAGGGAATAAATTCCCATGTTACAAAATCGGTCGTGCCGATGGCACTTGCACTTCATAAGTATACTCCTAACTCTAATGCCCTAGGCATGGCCGATCTTGTAACCCCGACTTCAGTCGGAGGAAAAAAACTCAGTCTGAGGAAAGCAGGCATGAACAACTCGTGGATAATAACAAGGGAATAAATTCCCATGTTACAAAATCGGTCGTGCCGATGACACTTGCACTTCACAAGTGTACTCCTAACTCTAATGCCGTAGGCATGGCCGACATTTGAACCCACTGGCTTTGAGATTACTCCTTTCATTGTACAGGGTTTTTTCCCCATAGGTACAATGTTAGACGCTGGTCTTCTTCTTTTGTTCTATCAGTTCAGTCGGTGTTAGCCCGAATTGTTTTTTGAAAGCGAACGAAAAGTGCGACAAAGCCTTAAAGCCCAATTCCAAATAAAATTCAGACGGTTTTTTGCTTTTCATTTCTATCAGGAAGTGCGCTTCCTGCAATCGTTTTTTTACTAACCAACTATTAGGGGTGTCGCTAAAAGTTGTTTTAAAATCCCGTTTAAAAGCGGATAAACTCCGCCCTGTTAAAAAAGCGAAGCGATTCATACTTACATTGAATTTGAAATTTCGGTTCATAAATTCTTCAATGTTTATCTTTTGTGGAATGCCATAATCAAAAAATAAACCAGCTAATTCGGGTTGTTGTTGCAAAAGGATAATCAGTAATTCTTCACGCTTTACATCGGCAAAATCCACTTTGATTTTTCCGTGATTGTAATAAGGCTGTAATGACTGAATATAATTGGGCAACAATTCATTTTTATTTACACTCACAATCGTTGAAGCAGACGTGAATTTTGTCGTTTTGCTTTCATGTTTTTCCTGAAACCTTTTGAGAAATGCTTCATCGAAATAAACAAACACTTTTTCCAACTCGCCATCAACTTTACGCTTACTGAAGCGTCCCAGGCGGTTTTTGCGTACAATACAACATTCGCCCGATTTCAATGCCTGGTGTTCGCTGCCGTCATAAAGGTTCATTATCCCTTTTACAATATATATGAAAGTATGCTCTGCGATAAATTGCTCAGGCGAAATTTCCGACTCTGCATATTGGATATGTTCTGTAGTATCTTTCATTTACAAGAGCTAATTTAATTATACTTTGCCAACAATGCACGGGTTTCAGCAAAAACACGTTCCTGAAATATTTTATCACGGGATAATTGGGAGCCAATCATGGGTAAGCCTTTCTCGTCAAAATAAATACCTGTTTTGCCAGATATATTGATCAGAACATCGGTAATAACTTTTGCGGCTTTTTGCGGTGTGCTTGTATATTTATTAAATGGCGGAAACGAAATAATAAGTTTCATCATTTGAGCCTCCAAAAAATGTACGAAAGGATTAACGCCATCACTTCCAAGACTTGTTGTACCTTTCATAATGCAGGGCTCAACAACATTGAAATGCAATCTTGTATTTTCCCGCGCGAAGGCCATAGCAGCAACAAGAATACACTGCTTTGATGTAGCATAAGCATCTATTCCTGCCATTTTTGAACCGCCCGTTTTCCACTCGCCACGGGCGCTTGCTTCGGCAGAGATGTAACGACCGCCTTTCATTCCCATAATTTTTGCAGGTTTGCGTTCGGGGTCTTCAATCGCAGAACCAATAAACACTACGTTTGCTCCATCAGGAAGATGAGGTACGAGAGATTCAGTCAATGCGAACGCACCAAGATAATTTGTAGCAAACGTCATATCCCAACCCTGGGCATTTTTTGTTGCTTTTTGCGGCATAATTCCTGCGTTATTCAGCAATCCGCTAATTGTAAGATTAAGTTCTGTAATTTGCTGTGCAGCACGTTTCACACTTTTAATATCTGAAATATCGCATACGACAGATACTGCATTTTGTCCTCTGTCTGTTATAACTTTTTCTACTTGTTTGAGTTTTTCGGGATTCCGGCCAACAAGTACAACTGTGCCGCGCTTAGCAAGTTCTAATGCTGTTTCGTAGCCAATACCTGAGGTTGGCCCCGTGATGATATACGCTTTTTCGTTTTTCATTTTCTGATTTTTTATACTGCAAAGTTCAACAGAAAAAAGTCACCTCGTTTTCTTGAGAAGTCCAATTTATTGTCTTGAGAAGTCCAAATGTTGGCGGATATGCCTAATGAATGTCTGGCTGTGTGGTCGTTTACACTTGCCACTAATCGTAGATATTGCTGATGGCAGGATATTCAATAAACGTGCTGCCGGAGCTACCGATGATTTATAATTTATTGATGAAGAAAACAACAAAAGCTGATAAGAATTCCTTTTGCCCGAACAGCGATGACCGAAAGGTTAAAGCCTACACTCGCGCAGGTCTCCATACCTGTGAGTGCACGTTACTAAAATACTAGCTAACACAAAAAGCGCCCTGTGCCTAAACATCACTTAACTTTTTCCTAAAAAACGTTTTTAAATTTGGCAACAACTTACACACTTGTGCAGGTCTCCAGACTTGTGAGTGAACATTACTAAAAATATCCGGAATCTTTTTTTGGTAATTTAGAGATAAGGCTATTGAGTAACAAAAATGGCGGTTGCTCTTACCGAATTATCATTTGGGTCTTAGTGTGAAAAAATATTTTACGCACAAATCACCAACAAATTTTTCCCAAAAGGGTAAGCCAGGTTAAACCCTTAAGCAGTAGTTGTTTTGTAAATTTACCAGCATGGAAAATATAGACAAAGAATCAATCGGACAGATCGTGGCTGAAGATTACAGCACTTATAAGATTTTTGAAAACCTCCATATTGATTACTATAATAAAGGAAAGCAAACCCTACGGGAAGCCGCAAACGAAAATAAAATAGATCTGCAATCAATCAAAAATGAAATGATGAAGACGAAGGATTCCCAATCTGAGGAAGATAGGGATTTTAATTCCATGGATTTGGATACGCTATCTGATTATATCATTAAAACCTATCACCAGTATGCAGATAAACAAATACAGGTGATTAAACCCACGATAGAAAAAGTTTGCCAGCAGCACGGTGAACAATACCCGGTGCTCCCGGAGATCAAAAAACTTTTTGATTCCGCTGCGGGTATAATAGTGGTTCATCAAAAAAAAGAAGAGCTTATCCTTTTTCCTTTTATAAGAAAAATGGCAGATGCCAAAAAAAATAATAAAGAGTTTATTAAGCCACGGGCAACAAAATCGGTTGAAAGCCCTGTAGATATGTTGACGCATGAACACACCCAACAGGGTGAAATATTTCAAAGGATAGCTGAGTTGAGCCAGGATTATACCTTTCCGGACCTTGATGGCACATTTCACGAGACACTGGGACTCTTGAAAGGATTTGAAATAAATCTGCACAAGCATCTCCATTTGGAGAATAACATTTTATTTCCTAAAGCACTCAGGCTGGAAAAAGAATTGACGGTATAGAGATTATTTCGTATAAAATATGAGCTCCCAATAATTTGATAGTTCCACTATTGATATATTTGAAAAGGAAAACACTAAACCAACCAATTCCCCCGTTTCTTATTTCGGTAACTTTACTAAGATAATTGAAGTTAAAAAAACCAGCGGGTGCAGAGGGCAACATTGATATGGTAAAAACAACCTACCTCTTCATAATCAAAATCGCATTGCCCACTTTCCTCTCACCAAAATGATCGTACTTCTTATTATCCGTCGGGTGGCTCACCACGCCGTTACCCGGCTCGCCGCTCACCCACATGGTAGTAGAGCCACCGCCATCAAAGTTCAGCGCCGATACACATTTGAGCGCCTTAAAAAGTTTTGCAAATTCAGGAATCGTAACGCCCGCAGATTCTTTGGCATTGCCATCTACCGTTATGATAAGAAGATGGTGATCTTTCCTAAGCCCAATGCCCGTTCTGCTATAGCGGGTATCATTAAACCGATGCGCCCGCTGTTGCACTATTTTCTTATTCCATATTAATAACGGGCCTGCCGAAATAATAGTAGGGAAATCATAATGGTTGTGTGCCCAGCCCGCGCCCGGCCTGGTAATAATAGCAATGTGGTTTCTGTCAATAGCCATAGCCGCCGTGTCAAGCCAGGGAAGGTACAATGTGCCGTCAAGCTCATCATGCGTCCTGTTGACAATGCGGCTACCCACTTTCAGAAAGCAAACGGAGCCGCCGATGTGCGTATTAAAAAAATTGCCATTAACAGCGGCTATCGCATGGTTGGCTTCTCCGAAATCACTGACCGTTTCCAGCAACGAATCATTGTAGGCGATCTTTACCGTAAGCGTAGTATCCGACAGGTTGAGGTTGAGCATATTTATGTTCTCCGGCGCATGGAACAAAGAAGTAAAATATTTGTGTGACAAATGCACTCCAGGCGCTATCTCTTTTGTAGCCCAGCCGGATGATATACCTTTTTGCACGGTGCTGCAACCGGCAATAACCAAAGCCGCCATCATAAATAAAAAAACGCGGCGAAACACAGGCTTTATCAGCGCTGGTAATTTCTTTTTGTACATTGTTGTCATTGTAAATGAAGAATTCTGCTACCTCTACCATTTCATTTGGCAAAAATGGCAACACAAATTGACCATAAATTTTGAGAATAAAAAATTGGCCTCCTTTTAGGAACATCCCGATCCTTCGCAACAATAAACCCACAAATTCCCACGATTCTTATTTTGCTAACTTTACGTCATGCATCAACCACTCTCCCAACCACTCGAAATATTTTCAATGAACGGCCAGCCATTTACCTGTCTACATGGTGGTTTTACAGCCATGGTTTCGTATCCTCACGAACCACAACCACCAACCCAATCATAGTTTATTTTAATTATTATAGACAATAGTTTTAACCAATAAACCCACAAATTCCCCAATTCTTATTTTGGTAACTTTATCCTGTGGCATATACATTTCAAAGAAATCAGAAGTTATCCCGACTGCTATCGGGAAGCTACATTAAAGCCAGGAATACAAAGCCTGAAATGCAGGTTAGAGAATTTCTCTATGCCAATAGATTATAAACTAAATGATAAAAGCCTCACCGGCAAATGCGTTTCTAACTTTTAGAAAGTTAGAAATGCTTTTCTGAATAGCAATATCTCAAAAGAACTTTCCAAAAGTTCCCTTCTATATAGTGTCTGCAAGAAAACGATACAATCTTTTACTACAAAAGGATACAGCCGAATAATAGTTATGAACACACGTGCATAAGTGTTGATTTTACTGCATTTCAGCACAATTGTTGCTCACTATTGGCAACTAAAACATTAATT
>DATKQQ010000124.1:0-5526 GCA_035532615.1 Hanamia sp. | reverse complement strand
CAGGAGCTCAAGCCATTTTTAACAATCGTCAACAAAAAAGGTATCGTGGAAGAGAACAAGGAACTGAATGTTATAGAGTTACATTTTCTCAATGCCCGAAGGCAAATACAAAACATATCAAACCTCTACGGCATCAAAATCGCTTGCTGAAAAAAGTGATAATTTGTTTTCAGTTTTTTTTGCTTAAGCGCCTAATACTTGCATGGGTATTTATTGCAAATTCCGGCTGTATGAAAAAAAAGACATCTTTCCAAATTAGTACCGGCAATGGTTCTTATATTTTTAATGATACATCCGTTAACACTAATGACACTTTAAACTCTAATTTATTCACAGGAGGGAAAAATCTTACAATGGCAGCGACGACAGGAGAACGGAATTTTGTTTTTATCTTTAACATGCCTTCCCAAAATTCAGGAACATTTGACTTATCCGATGGCGGAAACCCATCAGCGCCAACACTAAATATTACCGGATATTTCAGAAATGTAAACTTTGCTTCAACAGGAGCGCCTACTGATATATTAACAAAAACAGGGGCAAATTCATTTACATTTTCCTGCAAGGTTTATGATGAAAATAACCAAAATAATACCTATACGCTCACCGGCAGTGGAACCTATTAAAGAACTTTTTTTTAACTATTATAAGATACATGAGTGTAAAATTTTTTAAAAATAATAGAATTAGGAATATTTGAAGCTATTGATACCGATTTTAAAAAAATTATCCGTTATAGTTGTTGCCCACGGACTTGCCCTGCATTCAATTTCTACTGATCAGGCTTATCAAAAGAAATTCAAAATGAATTCAAAATGAATAATCCAAGTCTGAAATTGATAAAGGATCTTGAAAAAGCCGGAGTTCGTTTCATTGCCTGCGGACAGGCAATGTCCTTTATGAATGTAAAAGAAGAAGATTTGGTTTCCGGAATAAAAATATCGTTGACGGCACAGACAGCATTGTCAGGATACCAACTTAAAGGTTATGTATTGAAAAGTATTCATTTTGAGAATAGATAAAACCAGGCATTCCATTATTTATTCGCTGACCTTATATATCTCACAACTTTTATTCGCTTTGTAAAGTGGTGTATGCAGTTGCTGCAAGGGAAAATACTGCCTTACCATTTACCACACGAATTGGTTTCTCTTCTTTCATTGAGCTATTTTTATCGGTCACCCATATACGCAAATACTTTATTTTATGAGGTAATCCTGTAAGAGTTACTTTACGTTCCGCATCATTATTTACGAGGTGTATGGCGTAAATGCCGCGGGAATCATCGCCCAATGCCGCGCCGGAAACATTAGCTCCGTCTATTTTTAGCGGCATTGCCTTTAAATCTTTTGGAGTGGAAGCCAGCTGTTTCAGATTCCAGAAACGTTGCGTTGGATGAAGTGGTTTGCTGGTATCCCCATAAACGCCACCTCCGGCAAGAAGTGAATAATCGGAAGTAAGCTGCCATTGCGAAATGGATTCGGGCTGGCAAATAGCCAGCAATCTTACATACAAATTGATTTCCTTCAAAGCATAAGTCGGTTCTTTAAAAATATCCGGATAGCCCCACGCCTGCGCATCAATACTTCCTTCCGCAACAATTAATGGACGATGTATTTTAGTGGCAGCATCAGCCCATTTTTGCAAAGTAGGCGTATCCCAACCACGCCATGAATGAAAAGATACCGCGCCGATATAAGGATAAGTTGCCGGATCATTAAGAGCGGGTACAATAAATTGAAAAGTGGTCGCATCAGAATTATCACCCAGCAATAATTTTGTTTTCAACCCTCTTTCAACAAAATAAGCCCCAAGCCCTTTGATCAATTCATCCTGTTCTTCACCGGTTTGCCTGATGTTAATTCCAAGGTCAGATTCATTAAAAGAAAAATCTGCAATCTCCACACCATATTCATCTTTAAGGTATTGAATATAATCAGCAATAGATTTATAAATTTCTTTTGTTTTGGAATGATCTATCGGGTTTCCCCACACATGATCGGGCGTGGGCCTGAAATGCAATGGTCCAACTACAGCCCATTGAGGTGGAAACCATGCAGTAAGTATCACCGGAATACCCATTTTATACAACCGCTGCGCCATCTCCATGGATTGTTGCACATGATGATTCAGCTTACCATCTTTTGCTGCTGCAATGGGATCGGTATTTATATCGGGTTGCCAAAGCATCCATGGCATTTCCACACGCCCCCATGCTACGCGCAGATTTTTTAGACAATAATCAATTACTTCCGGGTCTATTTTTGGATTTTGTAAACGAAAATTTCCTCCAAGTCCGTCAAACTCTCTGCCTGTTTTGGCTGTATTTAATACGAGTGTTATTGGCTTTTTGTCAATCAACCCTGATGCTTTTATGGAAAAGTTTAAAGTAACGACTTCTCCGTTTTTTATATCTCCTTTTTGTATGGGAATAAAAACATGAATATCATTATAGGTTTCTTTTTTAATGATGAGATTTACAGGATTTTGAAAAGTAATTTTAAGTTGACGTGATGGAGAAACAAATTGGACAGAAGCTGCCGTAGTTTCTAAATATTTATTGAGTGTTGATGAATCTGCAGAGAGTTTTACCAGTTTTAAATTATCAATTTTCATGCTTCCTTCGGCATAATTTTTTGCTGGAAGTATGAAGCTGATATAGGCACCATCAAAAGGCATGTCGGCTTTTGCAGTTAATTGTACTTTTACATCTGCAACCCCTTTTCCCTTATCGGTTATATCTTCGGCAAAATAAAGACTGTCTAAATTGGTGAGCACAGTTTGCGTGTATCCATTTCTGGTATAATGAGGTCTTTGCCTCTCTTTGGCAGTGGCATTGATATCTTTCCAGTCATTGTTTACCACACATAAATTAGTTTGAAATTCCATCAATTGGCCGTCTATTCTTATTCCTGAAATATTTCCCCAGGGTTCCAGTTCTGCCTGTGCAAATAATTGCATGGTTGCAAAAAGGAGTAATGCTGATATAAAACTTCGTTTAAACATGTTTTTGATTATTTATAATTTTATAAAAAATACCTGAATTTTATCTCGCGGGTTTACTAAAATTTATTCTTTCCTGTAAACGGTTGTGATTTCATTTTTGCCCTGGAATGAATTGCCAGATTGTTTAATAGATAAAACCTGGCCGTCATCTGATAATGTCCAGGTCTGGTTGGTAGTGAATTCATTTTTGTGTCCTCCATAATTAAAGTTCATCTTTGAATCGATAAAGAGTGTATCACCATTTTCTGATCTGTAAGCTGACACTTTCAAGGGTGTATTTCCGAATGGAGCCTTTTGATCTGTTTCCTTTCCATTCAATGAAAGGCTCATATCCTCAATACTGTTATCACCACTATATTCTGAAACAATTGTTCTTTTAACATCAAGATTGTTATCACTTTCTGTTACACTTAACCTGTAAGGAATATTAGCGGTTCCTGTATTCCCAAGTGTACTTGCATTTTCATCGAATTTCCAATCGCCAGAAAAATTGGCTACTTTTTTTACTTCAAGAGGCAAAGCAGGAAGTCCTGAAGCTTTCCTGTATGGCGCTATGGCAATGCGATACGCCTCGTCTTCCAGCGTCAATACATGAGAATCGTTAATAAGCTTTTGATATTGTTTTTGTGTAGTGTTGCGAACCATTCCCGCCCAGGTAACATAATAGCTCCACTTTGGCTGAAGTTTAATAATATCCGGTGTGGGTGGATTTCCTACTTCACCTAAAACAATTGGCTTGCCATCGGCCAGTACCAAGAGACTGTCATAATAACTTTGCTTAAAATCACTTCCGTAAACATCAAGAGAAGCAATATCAAAATATTTTTTTCCAACATAAAAATTAGAAAACTTTCTTGCAGGTGTACTCGGTCTGTCAACATTCCAAAGCCATATAAGATTATTCAGTTTATGATAATTTACCAGCCGGTCAAACATCTGGCGGTAAAGCCGGACTGTGCTGTATTTATCCTGGATTACTCTTCCACCCCACCAAAACCAATCGCCATTCATTTCATGGTAGGGCCGCCATATAATTGGAACATGTGCATCCTGCAATTTTTTAAGATATACTGCGATTGTATCCACCTGCCTGCACCAATTTCTATATAACGCAGTTCCGGGAGTTAGTACATCTTGGTACTGTTGCTCCGTCAACCTCCCCTGAACGCTGTGTAATTTTGTAGAACCTGCGCCGGGTACTGGCTGAAAGGTGACAGGTTCATCGGCCGTTGGCGGCACTGCATGCCAGCAAAGTGTAATAATGAAACCCAATTTGTTTTGACGGATTACTTCATCCACCATTTTTTGTCGTGCCAGGTAGGAATCTTTATCGCCGGCCTTTGCGAAACCAAAATCAGTACTATAAACCACTGGCGTTCCACCGATATATTTTGAAGCAAATTCTGTATTTTTCCCCTGAAAATCAGGAAAATTGTGTTGTCCGGTTAAAAGGTATTCCCCGGAAATACTATAGAAAAATTTTAATAAGGCTTTCGCTTCCGGGGAAGCATTTTTTGTTACCGGTACTATGGAACATTTTTGTGCAGTTAATGCATTTGTACCCAAAAACATTATTGCTGAATAAAGAAGAATAGTCTTTTGAAAGATTTTCATATCTTTTTGCTTTTCGAAATTTGTAAAATTTATATTCTGATTATTGAAGGTAGGGAATCTAATCTTTTACGATTGATTTTTGGCTGTGATAGTTTGATCTTTTTTGCCCGACCTTTTCAATTCATCAAATATTAGTAGCTTACTCATTCAAAATTTTCCAATATGAAAAAAATATTAATGACTCTTTACATGCTCATAACTGCGTTACTCTTATTTGAAAATCACACTTATGCACAAACGAAACTGAATCCTGAAAATCTTTTAAGACATATTGTTATTATCACTTTTAAACAGGGCACCGCTGCTGACAGTATCAAAGAATTAGACGATGTGTATAAAGATTTATCAAAAAGTCCTTTTGTCAAAGACTTTGAAATGGGAGTAAATATTTCATCCAGGGATACCAGCGAAATAAAGCACGTGTATATTACCACATTTACTTCCAGAGAAAACATGAAGAGTTATCAAAAGATTCCTGAATATTCTTCACTTTTTAAAATCTCACTTCTCATTGCTGATGATGTTTCTGTCGTGGATTATTGGGCGGAAAAATAGATGTGGAAGTTAAGTTCAAATGCTCAGATTAGTGATACTTTTTATTGTGTATAATAAAATTTAAAAAGAGATTATAAATAACCGAGCCTCTTCAAATAAGCTACCCATTTCTGATAACCTCCTCCATTTGGAGTAAGATGCAAACCTTCAAAAGTATATTTTGCATTAAGTCTTCCCTGCTTATCGGTAAAGAGATCGTGAATATTTACATAGTATCTGCAAGAAAACTCTCTAACTCAATGCTGGCAGTGGTTGTATCATAAAATTAGTTATGAACACATGTGCGTAAGTGTTGATTCTACTGCATTTCAGCACAATTTTTGCTCATTATTGGTATCTAAAAACATCAAT
>DATKQQ010000123.1:0-2676 GCA_035532615.1 Hanamia sp. | reverse complement strand
ACCATTTTAAAAGACTCTCAGTTCTTTGTTCACTTTTATAGAGATTAGCAATTTTTTCATCAACGAATTGATAGCTGAAATCTGCATCAGGATAAATTTGTTTGAAAGCCTTTTGAATTTTACTGATACCGTTCTTCCATTGAAAACCTCCTGCTGTATTTGGTTTCAGGCGAATATGAAAGGTAGAACCACTGCTTCCTGCAAACACTAAAGGATCTATCTGGCCACGGGTGGAGGTTTCATGAAAGTCTTGCATCACCCCAACTATCGGCATATTTTTCCCATTGAAATTTAATTCTTTTCCGAGCGCGTCTTCCGGTTTTTGGAATCCTAAAAGTTTTGCGTAAGTATTATTGATGATAAATTCTTTCATAGTGTCGCTTGGTTCCACATCTCTGCCTGTCAGTAATTTTATCTGGTAAACTTTCAGGTAATTAGGATCGCCCCAACGGATCTGTATATTGGCTTTTAAATCTTTTTTTTCTGCATAGGAAACATTTGTGTAGGCAACACCTTCATCTGCCGGAGAAAAGAAACCTGTACTTGCTATTTGAACTTCCGGTATGGCATTAATGTCATTAAGCAATTGTTGATTGTGTGCTGCGATGGTATCACGCGGTGTATCAAAAGTGATGATGCCATCTGTAGTAAAACCTAAATTTGAATTGATGGAATAATTAATTTGTTTACTTACCATTAAGGTAGCGATCACAAAAAATTGAGCGATCACAAACTGGGAAACTGTAAGTGTTTTTCGTACCCATGCATGACGCGTCTGTGAAGTATTTGAAAGCGACTGATTTTTTAAGACCAATACAGGCCTGAATCCGGAAAGGATCAATGCGGGATACAAACCTGAGAGAAAACTAATACTTACGGTGAGCAATATCAAAAAGATGATCATCGAAGGTTGATGGATTAAGTCGAAATGCAATCCCTCAGGAATAAAATTGGCAAACATTTTTAGTAAAACAGGCGCTATTAAAATAGACAGGATCGTGGCAATAAAAGTGATAAAAAGTGTTTCAGTTAAAAATTGAAATACAAGACTTTTCCTGGAACTTCCCATTGTTTTTCTAATACCAATTTCCTTTGCGCGTTGGGATGCCTGCGCTGTAGTGAGGTTAATAAAATTGATGCAGCCTAACAACAGTAAAAATGCCGCGATGGACAGAAGTCCATATAGCGTTGACTTATCGGCGATCCTTCCTCCAATGGAAGCATACTTGCTATCAAAATGAATATCATTCAAAGGCTGCAAATGAAACGCCATTGAATTAGCCGCATCTTTGTTGGCATCTTTATCATATTTATTCAAAAGATTTTTTAATTGCGCTTCTGCTCTTTCGGATGAAGTGTTTTTTGAGAGTTTGATATACAACTGGGAATAGGCCATCCAGTCGTTCCACACATTCATCATAAAATCTTTTTGAAGGCTCGTTTTTGAAATGGTGGCATAAGAAATAAATTCGGCGGCGTTGAAATCAGTTTGTTCGTCCAGATCTTTTACCACTCCTGAGACAGTTGCGGTAAGATTATCATTATAATTAATTTGCCTGCCAATTATGTTTTGTGGTGAAATATTGGGAAAGTATTGCTGTGCGCGGCTTTCGGTAAGCACTACAGAAAATGGATCATTCAATGCAAACTTTTGTGAGCCGGCAAGCCATTTATAATTCAGCAGTTGAAAATATTGAGGGTTGGTAAAAATAATGTTGTTTTGTTTTTTAAATATTAATAGGGCGGTTTCACTTTTCTTTGCGATGCTCACTCTTGCAGTAGCATCTCCCTGGAATTGCATAATAGGAACGGTAAGTTCTATGCCGGTAACTTCATTTTGAACTGCATTACTCAAGGGCGCCTGAACGGCTGCGCTATGACCTTCGGACCCGTTAAATTTTGCATCAATTACCACACGGTAAATCCTATCCTTATTTTTTTCAAACTTATCAAAACTGAATTCGTAATGGACAATTAAAAATATGACCAATGCGGCGCTGATGCCGATGGATAGGCCAAAAACATTAATGACGGAGAAAATTTTATTTCTCTGAAAATTTCGAAAAGCGGTTTTGAAATAATTTTTTATCATACTTTTTGCGTTTAATGGTAACTGTTATTTTTTTAGTAAACCCACAAATATTCACAATTCCTGTTTTCTTCATTATCACATTAGCTAATTAATTCTACTCATTTCTCAGACTCTCCGCAGGGTTTGCTCTTGCTGCTTTTATTGTTTGTATACTTAATGTTATAAGGGCTATCAATAACATGGAAAGCCCACTTAATACAAAAACCCACCAACTTATACCAGTTCTGAATGTATAATTCTGCAACCATTTATAAGTAGCCCACCAGGCAATTGGCGCCGCAATAATAAAAGCGAGAAGCACTAACCTCATGAAATCTGTTGATAAAGAAGAGGTAATCTGGATTACAGATGCGCCTAACACTTTTCTTACTCCAATTTCTTTTGTGCGACTATTGGTGGTAAAAATTACCAATCCCAATAAGCCCAAACAACTTATAAGAATCGCAAGCCCTGTTGACCATTTTAAAAGACTCTCAGTTCTTTGTTCACTTTTATAGAGATTAGCAATTTTTTCATCAACGAATTGATAGCTGAAATCTGCATCAGGATAAATTTGTTTGAAAGCCTTTTGAATTTTACTGATA
>DATKQQ010000122.1:0-3783 GCA_035532615.1 Hanamia sp. | reverse complement strand
AATGGCTATTAAATACACGACCATTCTTTTAGGGCTTACCGGGGCGGGTAGGGTGTGTGCCTCATCCACTACCCGGCTACTGGAAACGGTAGAGGCATAAGCGAGGGCGCTTTCTTCTCTTTTTTGCAGTAAAAAGCCATATAAGTTACTTTTTATTTGTTGTTCGCGGCTGATGTCAAGCAGCCCACGTTCTTTCTGGGGCACGGCCTCCAGCAGGGAATTGTAATTTCCATTGGTGACAAAAATATTTTGTTTTGTAGCATTCAGGCTCTGTTGCTGGCTTTGAATATTTTGAAGAATATTCGATTTTATTTTATTGATCTGATCCCGGATCGCAACAAGACTGGGATTATTTTCACCAACCGTTTCCTTTAATTTTTCATACTCCAGTTGAGAGGTGTATAGTTTATCAATAAGCTGGGAAAGTACCGGATCACTGATGCCCAGCGTAGAAGGAACAATGCCGCCGCTATTTTCTTTGTTTTTTACAAATTTTTCTACCTGGTCTAAAACAGAAAGCTGAGTATTTACATCACCTAACTTCTGGTCGTTGGCGCTGACGTTTTGTAAATACAATTGCCCCTGGGTACTGATATCAACTGCTCCCTTTCCCGATTTATATTCCTCGATTTTCTTTTCAATAGAATCAAGATCATTAGAAGCAAGCCTCAACCTGCTTTCAACAAATACCAAAGTGTTTTTAGCCAGGGTATCTTTTTCGTTAATTTCAGATTGACGATAAGTAGTGATGAGTTGGCCTAAAACGTCTTCTGCCCTTTCCGGTACCGCATCACGATAACTGAGATTGATAATAGAGGATAACTTGCCTGCCGATTCTACTTTCAAACTTCCCAAAAGGCCTGGTACCACAGAAGCCGGGTTCATTAAAGAAAAATAAAATGATTCCGGTTCATCCTCTTTCTTATAACTGGTATTTGGAACAAATTTTAAAGTGCCATAAGGTGTATTGACAAACTGGCCAACGGGGAATTTGTTTTTCCCCACGGCCACAGACCGGGTATTTTCATCGTAAGAAAAATAGATCTTATTGTATTTCTTTATGGAATCACGATTGCTGAATTGCCTGATAGAATCCGGTGTTGGAGCTTCTATAATTAATGGTGAGTTGCCGTAGGCTGAAACAGGATGAAGCTTTCCTTCTTTAAATACCGGGGCATATAAATTAAGCGTGTTTACAACTCTTTTCATCAAAGAATAAGATTGCAGCACTTCCACTTCATTTTCTACAATCACGTTGGAAGAGATCAAGTTGAGAGAAGCGGCCATTTTAGACTCTTCATTACCCTTTGTTTCATCTTTGATGAGGATAGCAGCTTTGGCTTCATACAAGGGCGTGGCAAACTTCATATAAGTATATGCTCCGGCGATCGC
The DNA here is from genome assembly GCA_035532615.1 of Hanamia sp. Taxonomy (GTDB): domain Bacteria; phylum Bacteroidota; class Bacteroidia; order Chitinophagales; family Chitinophagaceae; genus Ginsengibacter. The sequence continues at coordinate 2,391 of DATKQQ010000122.1, read as the reverse complement.
TACAATGAATGCCAGCAAAAACCACGGCCAGTATGGAATGTATTTTGAAGCAAGTTGTTGTAGTAAACTCTCCTCATCTTCCTCTTTTGTATTTTTCTTTGTCTGCATTTATTTAAACAAATATTTACTTTCCTCCTTACGGAGTTAATACAAATGCTTAAAATAGTGCTGGCTTTTCTGGCAGAGTAAAAAGTAAGTTCATGTTTTTTAAAACATAAAGGCTGCAGCGCAGTACAAATTAAGTTGATGCCGGAAATTCTTTTAGGATTGGAATTAAAGTATTAATTCTTCTAGGGGTAGCTTTTTTAAGGTTGGATGGGAAAAATGTTTACTATTTTTTCGTATGCAAACATAACGGATAGATTAATACAATCCAAATTTTAAAAAATTTAATTTATGATAAATAAAGGTTTGCTAACAGCGGACTAATTACTCCTCATACAGAATTGGTAATTTTTTCTTCTTTTGCTCATTTTTATCCTCTTTTAAGGTTATGGAGTGCTTGATATCTATACTATCGTCTCCAACCACATCCTCCTTTACTATATGTAATGCCGATAATTTTAGAGATTACCATCCATTGGCCAAAGACTATCGAAAGAAATACCCGCAATATTATGCAGAAATTCAACTCTACAGAATGTGGCAGGAATAAATGATACAATGGCTGCGATAAAAGCAGCCGAATTTAAAGTTGAATTACACATTTTAGCATTAGATGGGGATGTAAGTTTTCTTAGTACGGAAGTCAGAAATGAAAAAATGATTAAAAAAGAGAACAGCGGAAGAAGGGTTGTAAAGTTCACTTAACAGAGAATGAATTGCCTTCGGGAAAATTGATTGTGCAATGTGCGAGGCATTTGACCACAGTTATAGAAGGAGTAATAAACGATACTTGGGATTGTTCCGGCAAATGTATCTATGGATATTATTCTTTCCCTTCATTTTCTAAAATATTTAATATTGGCGACGAAGTTATTTATCAGGGTAAAAAAACTCAAATCATTTCTTTCATACTGACTTGAATAAATATTTAGTGGCAGGATTTGGAAAGCAGGTATCGCCCGAAAATCTTAAATTTGAAACAGTATCACTTTAGCAACAGAAATTGTTTATTGAGTAATGTTTGTCAATTATGGGACTATTTAATACAGGTTATTATAGGAATTTAAACCCTAAAGATTGTTTAGGCCATTGTTATGACCGCGGTACCGGTTCTTATCTTGGCGAGGTAGATAATGATAAAGATAGTAAAGGAGGCAATCTTTTAGGGAAACTGATTTTAATTTACCTTGTGATTTATATAATGCCCGGCTTCGTAAGTGACGTTGCTTACCGTCATCCCGGAATAAAGATAATTTTTTTGATTATGATTTGTTTTGAGATTTTCAGGAAAATCAGGAGAATTTTTAAGTAAGTTGCAATTGAAAAATAATCTTTTGAAGACGGGAAAAATAATTGAACTCATCAACCATCCTTTAATTAGCGGGGCAGAATTAGCCCCGAGAATGTTTCCGAATAATAAAACCCCTGAACAAGCTTTGAATAGTAAATTGAAAAATGTCTAAAACAAAAAGATTACAGTCAAAGATTGTGAAAATGTAATCCGGATCATCAAAAAAGAAATCCTGAATAGAATTCCAAAAGAATTATGAGCAACTTGCGCATTGCAATCTTTCTCTCAATTTTCGGCATTTATTCGTAAATCTATTATAATTATATTTGTCTCCGTGAAAATAAATGGTATGAAATCAATTAGTATTCATTCGAAAATAATTGTTGGTGAATATTCAAATCTGAATTAGTATGCTTCAGATTTGAAAAATAATAAATTTGAAGGGCTTATTTCAGAAGTGGCGTGGAGGCACAATGCGGTGATTTGAATAAAAATTCGAAATTTTAAAGAATTGAAAAAAATAAAATCATTTATATGTTGAACATGGTTGAATTTGGGAAGAGAGTACAGGAGATCAGAGAGCAAGTATTGAAAATGAATCAGTCGGAACTGGCAGAAAAAATAAATACTTCTCAAGTGTTGTTGTCCCGCATTGAGAATGGAATTGGCGGGAGTATTAATGTCGTATTTGATTTAGTAAATTACCTGAACTCAAAAAATATTGCTGCTAAAGAAATTTTTAGTAAACGATTTTCAATTGATTTGGTTACTCAAAAATCCAACAACCCAAACACAGCCAATACACAGATAGAAGAATTGGTAAAGGAATTACAAAAAACCATGAGTGCTGATTTTGATAAATTATTATTGTTGTTGTCTCTTACATAAATGGGCACTACATTTTGATTACCAGAATTTCCAATTTTAGTAAAAATGGATCCTTTTCAATTTTATTTACCTTTATTTGAAAGCTGAAAATCTCTTTGCAAAAGTAT
>DATKQQ010000121.1:0-5503 GCA_035532615.1 Hanamia sp. | reverse complement strand
AAGAAAAAAGAAAACAGAAACGCAGGCTGAAGCTGGCAGCCTAAAGTAAACAAAAGAGTTATAGAAAGATATAACAGGGATATATATGCGAAGTTTAAAAGAAAACCTAAATTAAATCATCCATTTTTATAATATAAAGGCAATATTTTTCTACAAGTTGATCATAGGATAAAGAAATCCCACAGATGGCTTTGAGAAATCATCAGGCAAAAGAAAAAACAGGCAGTTTTCTTGCAGACACTACATAGACCGCTCTAACTTTAGATTTTTACTATGTTCATATGAAAAATTTATTTCAGGGATATTAAAAAATTGCAGTCCATTTTATAATAAATCCTATAATATCTATTCACGATGTAGTTAAAAATATAATTATTTTGTAAAATACTTGTATATTTTAATTTATTTTTTTAAATTCGTGCCAATCCTTCTCCCGATAAACTCGTCTATAGTCTGACTTTGTCCGATCTTCCTTTCGAAGCCTATCTCTATTTTTTTAATTTTAAAAAATTTGGTTTATGAAAAAGATTACCTCAATCGAAATGCGTGACACAATGGTGGCTATCGGGATCATTTTAGCTTTTTTCGGATTTATGGCTATTCTTGCGTTCTTTGTAGGAATGTAATACATCAATAAAAGGCTACACACGTCGCCCACAATTTATTTCAAAAGAGGCTGTCTCAAAAGTAGTCAGCCTCTTTTTATTTTCAGAAAACAAGAAAAAGAAAAAGTGACTGAATCTAATTATTAGGCGAGAGTTTTTTAATGTTTCTTACTATTGCAAAGATGAGCCTCAGGCATTGTTTTGATTTGAATTCAATTTTGCCGAAATTAAACTTAATGATATGGTAACTATTAAAAGAACAAATGATAATTTTATTTTCACGATACAAGGAATACATAAGCTTTGGGCGCTGAAAAGCGAACTCACTATTCCTGCTGAACATATTATTACTGCTTATCCAAATGCAGAGAATCTTCATGTAAAATTAGGATTTAGACTGCCTGGTACCAGCATTCCGGGATTGATAGAAGCAGGCTCCTTTATAGGAAGGAATGGAATTATTTTTTGTGATATTACTAATGATTCAAAAAATATCGTCATAGAACTTCAACATGAGCATTATACAAAACTGATTATTGATGTAGAAGATCCCGGTAGCGCTATTGCGTTGCTGACCCAAAAATAATCTCGTACGGACATGTCGCGACCTGTGCTGCCTTTTTGCCTTTTGATCATTATGTTTACAGTTTGGTCATTCACGCACACGTCCAAAAATACCCACTTGAGTTATTGATAAATCCATATATAGGACAGTATTGTCTTAATTTTGCACCGGAGAAAAAATTAAACCCCGAAAGTGTCATGATGGAGTCGCCTCTCAATTCTACCTCTGAAGAAAATCGGGAAGCCAAAGACGTGAACCCACCTATTCGTAAAGGCATAGTGTTTACCATCGTAGCTTTAGCCCTGCTAATGACAACCGTAGATTCTACCATTGTAGCTACCGCACTTGATACCTTGCAACATGATCTACACACTACTGTCAATTGGGTGGGTTGGATTTTGACAGGATACTCTTTTGGCCTGGTACTAATGCTCCCAATCAGTGCCAAACTGAGCATACGTTTTGGGCATCGCAGGGTCTTTCTTCTTTCTGTTGCTGTTTTTACCGTTGCCTCTGTGGCTTGCGGCGTATCAAGTAATATTTTAGTCATCATCATATTGCGCATTATACAGGCGATTGGAGGAGCGGGAATTACTCCTTCGGTTACGGGTATCATTGTGGATCATTTTGGTAGTTCGCGTGACCGGGCAGTCAGTTTTTTCGGCAGCATCTTTCCTGTCGGAGCCATGATTGGCCCCATTTTCGGAGGACTTTTCGTAACTTATTGGACATGGAGAGGAATTTTTTTTATCAATGCACCCATAGGAGTTGCCGTTATCTTATTATCCTTTCGTTTCATTCCTGTTGACAAACCAGGAGAACAAAAGGCTCACTACAAGATGGATATTGCAGGAATAACATGGCTGGCTATCGGCCTTCTCGCATCTATGCTTGCAGCCAGTTACCTGGGAGAAGCGCAAACAAAAGTTTGGTCATTTACCTTCATCGGATTATTGATCGTTGCTGTCATTACTATTACAGCATTCTTTCGCCATATCAGCTGGGTAACGCAGCCATTTATTGCTCCCCGTTTTATCTATGGAAAAGGATTTGGGTCAGTTAATCTCCTCAATGCAATCTATGGAGGTATCACTCTCGGTGTAATTTCTCTTGTCCCTTTATATGCAATTAATCATTATGGCATGAGTGCCCTTGATTCCGGTACGTTGCTTGTTGCTGAAGGTATTGCTTCTATCAGCTTGTCAGCTACCATTACCATGTTCCTGAGGCGAACAGGCTACCGTTTACCGTTAAATGTCGGTTGTTCCATTATCGTAGTGGGAGTTGCTTTATTATCCCTAAATCCGATAGCCGGTATTACGCCCTATATATGGCTGGCCGGTTCCTGCTTTCTTATTGGAATAGGGATTGGGCTTAATAGTCCGCCTGCACGTAACGCGGGGCTTCAACTGGATCCGGAAAATTCTGCAACCATCGCGGCCTTGCGTACACTGTGTATGCAGCTTGGGCAAATCTTTATGATTGCTATCGCTACTGCAGTTATTGCAGGTAACCATCCGGACAATATCCAGGCTCATATTTATATGTTTATGGCTTTGCTGTTTATTCTCTGTCTTCCATTGGTTTCCCGCATACCGGAGCACAAAGGAACCTGGTAGTGTGCTGCTCGTATCAATCTATTTGAAGAGCCATTTATTGAATATCCTTAAAGAAATCTAATGATGGATTGATTCCAAAATTCATCGAACTGATGGTTTCTTAGCCCAGATTTTACAATAAGCTTTCGCTATAAATCCGGTTATCTCAATTTGCCGCGCGTTCTAATCTCAACCAAAGGCATTTCAAAACTCAATTTCCGGAATCATGTTTCGCATTCCCGGTAAATAGTTTTTGTAAAAATCCGAAAACCTTCAATTGAAAAACTTTGATTCATATTGCTAATCTATAAAACTCTACATTAGCAGATCTTTGCTCTCATTTCAGTTAATTAATATTTTGATGTACCATGAAAATCATTCCGATGTTCCAAGGAACATTTTGTAGGTAGGAATGGATAATAAATTTTGGAAGTTCGTTCCGTAGGAACGTCTTGTGCTAAATGAGCTCCTTAAAAATATATTGCTCCTCATATTCTACCTTGAATAGTTATAACATCTTTCTGTATTCATTTAAAAATGTTTCCGGAATTCCAAAAAACGATCCTACGGAACGAGCTTCTATCTTGCAAACTATTTTCTACCCACGAAATGTTCCTACGGAACAGAAAATAGAAACGAGCTTTTCTACTTATTGAAATGTTCCGATAGAAAAGAAAGCTATATTTCTGAGAAATCAGAGAAGAAAAAATTTATAATTGAATTGAATTGAATACATTATTAAATTACAGCACTCAAAATATGAATTTGCTCTCATTTCAGATTCTCTATTAATATAATTTACTTTTGCTTTCTTCTGAACAAATATCTTAACCAATAAAATAGCATAAAGAAATTGCATGAATCATATTGACATTCATCCTTATTCTATTGCCATAAGAACAACTTTATATGGAATTGCACTAAGTGTTGTGTTGATGCTTATAAAAGGAATTTCCGGTTACCTGGGCCATTCCTATGCATTAATTGCTGATGCTACCGAATCGGGTGCCGATATTTTAAGCTCTGGTTTATTATGGCTCGGATTACGTATCGCCATGAAAAAGCCCGATAAAGAGCATCCTTACGGGCATGGGAAAGCAGAACCTTTAGCGGCAGTAGGCGTTTCTCTTTTTTTAATGGCAGCAGCTATTTGGATAGCCTATCATGCTATCATGTTCATTAACACACCTCATACTTTACCGAAAAGTTTTACTTTATGGGTTCTATTGATTGTAATTGCTATTAAAGAAACGATGTTTCGCTATGTGATGAACATTGGTAAAAAAATAAACAGTGAAGCAGTAAAAGCAGACGCGCATCATCACCGAAGTGATGCCATTACATCCGTAGCGGCATTCATCGGTATCTCTATTGCCTTAATCGGCGGCAAAGGTTACGAAAGCGCCGATGATTGGGCAGCCCTGGTCGCTTCTGTGCTCATCTTTTATAATGCTATCGTTGTATTAAGGCCGGCCTTATCAGAAATTATGGATGCCGCTCCGTCTAATCAAATTGTTGGGAAGATAAAAGAATTATCAGCTTCAGTGCCGGAAGTAAAAGGTGTAGAGAAATGTTATGTAAGAAAGATGGGGTTTGACTATTATGTGGATATTCATATCGAGGTTGATGGAAAGTTAAGCGTTACAGAGGGACATCGTATTGCTCACCTGGTAAAAGATACACTTCTTGAAAGTAGTTTAAGAGTAACAAACGTTTTTGTTCATGTAGAACCTTTCCATTAAATAGTCTTGATTAATTTTCCTGTCAAAAAAATATAAAGCCATCGAAAGATAGAGAGATGTAGTCGGTAAGTAGCAATGTACAGTTTTCGGTAAATAAGGATGTACAGCAATTTGGGTCATTGGATGCATGATCTGAGTTAAAAATAAAGAAAATTATTTTGTTTTTTCAAAAATTGTTTTTCGATGTTTCATACGGTAACTTTCTCCACTTTTATGGAAAGCTTTCCATAAAAGTGGTTATGACTACTATATGATTATGTAAAGTCCAGTGAAAAGGATCTTGCTTTATAACAATTTAGGCTTCGACTTTCCATTTGGGCTTTGCATAATCTTACCCTGTTATTTAGGCGCCGATCTTTCAATGTGTCAAAATATTGATTAGCTTCTACCCTAACTTCACCCTTAACGGTTATTGTACTTTGCAGTGCAATCTTCCACCAATACTGTTATTCTGCAATACATTGATTAATACGTCAATACTTTTAATAAGGTCGCGATGATCCCATAACTGTTTTTTTAGTGTGATATTATAAAATGCCACAATAAAGTTATGGAGAGTAGTTATGTATAGTCTTTTAGTAAGTAGCTGGTAACTATAGATTTCTAATAATAGGTCATCAAGGACTTTACATAATCATATAGTAGTCATAACCACTTAATTTAATGATTTCACAACGGTATAAAAGACGATCCAATAATGCCGTAGTGATGACTTCATCGCCGATGGTTTCAGCCCATTCTTTAGGTGACTTATTGGTGGTAATGATAAAGGAAGCTCGTTCATGAAGTGCGTTGATAAAATGAAAAAAAGCATTGGCCTCCTGGCGTTCAATAGCAATCATCATGATATCGTCAATAACTATCAGGTGCGCTTTAAAAAGTTTTTTGTAATCTGCAAGGGCTGATCTGGAGATGTCTTTGGTTTTTAAAGTGACCATGATTTGCTCCATGGTTCTAAAATAAGCCCTGTAACCATTTTCAAGAGCATGGTGG
>DATKQQ010000120.1:0-5018 GCA_035532615.1 Hanamia sp. | reverse complement strand
AGTATTATTTAACCAAACTTGGAAAAGAAATTATTGCCTGCTCACAAAAAGTAATCAATATGGTTATGATACCTCAATTATCAAGTGCTGCATAATCTATTTTGACAGGAAATGCAACAATTTAAATTTTAAGGTACTAATTATTTATCCATCTGCTGAAAAAGTAAAACTGTATAATAGTAATGTGTAAACGAAATTATATCTATCTCAAACAATTTTTATTGGAAATAGAAATCTTCATTACTTGTCTGCTTATTGCGGGGCTGAAAAAGTATAACATCCATGCCTAAGTGTAATCTGCCTTTAATTCAATTTTATTATTTACTTTTTTTTGCTGATAAAAATTCTTCTTTTTCTTTAAGAAGTTTTATTATTTCTTCTTGATTTTTTATTGTTTTCTCGCATCTTTTAATAGTCTGATCTTTTGAATGTACATCTTCTTTCATCTGCTTTACTTGTTCATTTGCCGTGTCAATTTTTGTTTGCCATTCGGCATTCTCCTTTTGTTTAAATTTTCTTAATGGTTGTCTCTTATATAAATGAGCGACAAAATCATAATCTAAAACGTTTGATAAGATTAATAGTAAATCTGAATCTATCACATCTCTTTTGAAAATGCTTGCAGTTCCTTGTTTCGTTTTATTAATTTTTTCACCAAGCGTCCTCGCATTAAGATTATTTTGTTCGGCAATACGTTTTACTAATTGACAGACCTATCTTTGTCGACTACCTTAGAACTAAGATGCTGGCTCTTACATGATGCAGAAGCTAAAAATAGAAAATAAATAATGCTATAATAAAATTTCATTATTCTAAATTTAATGAAGAATATTTATTGTATAATGAATCTGTGTTGGATAAGGGACAACCCAACGAATGCCTCAATTGCATTTAGAAAATATCTGTCTTAGATAAGTTTTCCTATCAAAAGAATAGAAGTCATCTTTCAGAAATTTTACTGATTCATCATTTGGAAACTTATTAACGATTCTATCATATTCCATTTTTCCTTCGCTTTTACTTTTACTAAACAATAATAATAAAGCTCGATCTAATAGCACAGGAAGATTATTAGAATCGCTTTCAATTTTTACATCATAATGGCTGATTGCATTAGAATACAATGCCATGGCAGAATCGATATTGTCTGTGTATTCAAATATAAAACCTTTAAACGTTTCCATAGATAGATTTATAGGAAAGCTATAAAGATACCGGTTTAATACTTTTATTGCGTCTTGGTATTTTTTTAAACTGCACAACATCACTGCTTCATTACCATAAAGAAAAGGGTCTGTGCTATCTAATTTTATAGCCCGCTCTAATAATTTTATTGATTTTTCAATCGAATCTTTGTTACAAGTAAGCTCAAAAGTTTTCATTGCCTCAGCGTTTAATAAATTCGCCTCGGAACTATCCTTACTCTTTTGGTTTCCAGTATTTTGAGATTTACAAGATAAGCAAATGAGTAACATTAAATAAAAAAGAATTTTGAATTTTTTCATAAGGTCTTATTAATCTGGAGTTTCCTCATAAATTAATGGCTAAATAGCAAAACACAGGCAGGGCAACGGTTTGCACAGATAAAAAAGTGCAACCTTTTTTTTATTTCTAACATTAATCTCTATGCCAAACTGGCCGGAAAAAGTTTCCTTAAAAAAATGTGCCCATTTTCGTAAAATGCAGTTGCAACCAACATTTAAACACGATCATGGACACAAACTCTTTACCCATCAGCCGTTTCAAAGCGCAACTTAGTAATTTTTTAGGAATCATTTCAAAACCTTATTGTAAAGCTACGAAGCGGTTTTTCAGAGAAATGCTCTATGGCATACTTATGGATTTCCGGTTATATATCCATTCGAAAATGGAATGGATATAATGAAGATAATTTTTACTTAATAAAATTTTATTTGGAATGTTTTTTGATATGGTTCTTTGAAAATGAACAAACTAGCTAATGAAATGTTTGGTAAAAAGAGGGTTGATGATGATATTATTATTGTTACCTATTTCAGGTTTTGCACAAAAAGATACATTGATAAAAAAATTAGACAGCCTTGCTGTGAAGAAGGCAGCTATTGGTCAAACCAATAATATTAATCCCAATGCCTATAAAGGAGCCGCCGAATTAAATTTAAAAACTTATTTTATATTATTAGGTAGCGATTTAAAACAGGAATTTACGAAGCCTTTTCATATGGCCAAAAAAGATTGGCGAAATTTTGGGGAATTTGCAGTAATTACGGTAGCACTTAGTTTTGCTGATAAGCCCATACAAAAAGCCGCGCTTAAACTTCGTAACCGCAATACTGGAATAAATAATGTGAGTAAATATGTAACCAATTTTGGTGGGACGTATGAGGCATACACCCTTGTTGGTTTGGGTGCCTACGGATTAATTTTTAAAGACCCAAAAATTAAAACTACTACACTTCTCGCCACTCAGGCATACATAACGGGTGCCGCTTTGGAAAGCGTTTTAAAATATCTATCCGGAAGAACGAGGCCATCTTTTTAGGCCCCAGGAGTTGAAGCAAAGCCAAAATTCTTAGGGCCTTTTTCAAAAACAGTCTTTGAAACAAATGGAAGTAATTCTTTCCCCAGCGGCCATACCACTGTTGCCTTTGCGGCTGCAACAGTTTTTGCTTCCGAATATAGAGATAAACCCCTTATTCCCATATTTGCCTATAGTGTTGCTACACTTATTGGTGTAAGCAGGATTACAGAGAATAAACATTGGAGTACGGATGTTTTGGTAGGCGCTGCAGTTGGATTTTTAGCAGGAAAAGAGGTAGTAGATAATTATCACCGTTATGCAAAAATCAAAAAAAATGATAAAAAGAAAGAAACTTTTTCTTTTAATTTGAATTATTCGTATGGACATTGGGAACCAGGCCTGGTGGTTCATTTTAAGTAAATATATTCCTGGTAATCTTATTTTAATTTTACTTCAAACTTCCTCAAAATAGCCTCTTGGATTTGTTCAAAAACTGAAAAAAATATTATCGGCAATAATGGTAATTATTTATTAAAAAAAATGATTTTTTTCTTTTTATTACCTTGCCAGAAAATTTAGCTAAATGAAGGACTTATTAATAGCATACTTATTTTAAACCTTGTTTAAGGCATGCCTTTTGTGTTATGAAATCTAATAATGAAATCCGTTCTCTTTTTTAAAAAATTCATTTTATGCGGATATTAGAAAATAGAAAAGAGCAAATTAATATATCTTTTAGAAAAAGAGTTTGGATAAGGGCTTCAACAATTTCCTTTATTTTTAATTTTCTTTTATTGTTTAAATAATTCCTTTAGATGCCAGATGATTTTTCTTTTACAAATGAACAATGGAGAAAATGAATAAATAATGTCATCATTAAAAAAAATTGAAAACGGCTTATTACTATATTATTTTATTATTCTTTTTATTTTCTTTTTCTCCGTTCCCGGTCATAGTTTAGGAGTGCTTTCTCATGAAGCGGTTATCGATGCTATGTGGGATAAATCAATTGTGCCAATACTAAAAACCCGATATCCGGATGCAACGGCGGACGAAATAAATATTGCACATTCTTATGCTTATGGCGGCGCAGTTGCTCCTGATATGGGATATTATCCATGGGGCAGCAAACTGTTTACAAACCTTGTACATTATGTACGAAGTGGAGACATGGTGATGGCATTATTCAAAGACGCTGATAATTTAAATGCGTTTGCGTTTGCTCTTGGATTTTTATCTCATTATACTGCTGATAATTATGGTCATCCGTTGGCTACTAACCGGAGCGTTACACTTGTTTATTCTAAACTCAGAAAAAAATATGGAAACGTAATTACGTATGCGCAAAATGAAATTGGGCACATAAGAATGGAATTTGGTTTTGATGTATTGGAAACTGAAAAAGGTAATTTTGCCTCTAAGTCATACCACGATTTTATTGGCTTTAAAGTAGATACTACTGTATTGGCGAGAGCTTTTCTTGAAACTTACGGACTTGATATTGATGAAGTTTTTAATAACCATTTGGCCTGGTCTGTTGAAGTTTTCCGCTATGTAGTAGCAAGTATATTTCCTCTAATAACAAAGTCGGCATGGGCTCATTATCGTTCAGATATTTTGAAAAAAGATAAGACGATAACCGCAAAAGAATTCAGGTACAAAATGCATATCAGGGAGTATAATAAAGAGTTTGGGAAAGGTTATAAACATCCTGGTTTTTTTCCTTCTGTACTTTCTTTTGTTATTACTGTTTTACCAAAAGTGGGACCTACAAGAGCTTTAAGATTTAAAATACCAACGCCACAGGCCGAAAAATATTTTGATGCGGGCATGGATTCAATCATGGAACATTATACTGACCAATTAAAAAGAATTAATCGAAGCTTCACTTTAAAAGATAAAGATTTTGATACCGGCAGACCTACTGAACCCTGTGAATATAGTATCGCAGATGAAACTTATGATGTATGGCTTCTGAAACTTAAAGACGATAAGTTTAAAAATGTAACCCCGTTTATAAAGCAAAACATTCTTGTTTTTTATAGCCGGTTTAACGTTTTACCTAAAAATGGGTGTTCTAAAAAATGCAAAGTAGTATATAATGCATTTAAGGAGATTAAAAATTAAATACTTCCAATTCATTTGAACGTTTTAAAAAAGATTCTTCTTCTGATGAGTCATTGGCCTTGTTTGGCTATTGTAATAACGGTTTGCGATACTTATGATTTTGCTGTTTCTTATAATTATGGGGGATGAATGCAGTTGTGATATTATTGCTGCTTTCAGAATAGTTTTTGTATGATCCCGGAATTGAAAATATAGAAGACTTGGTTATTTGGCCAATGTGTTTCCCGAGGTATTAAAGACACATTTTTATCACAGATATTCACGGGAATAAAGATACGTAATTGATATAATTTTTTTGACAGGCAATGCCTTGAAAGCCGGATAGCTATTGGTTATCCGGCTTTTTTAGTTTTAGAAGTTACTTTTGAAGTACGTATATATATTATAATTT
>DATKQQ010000119.1:0-2720 GCA_035532615.1 Hanamia sp. | reverse complement strand
TTATGAATAAATGGCTGACTGACTTCGCATATCGCACCGCGCTGAGTTGGTGGATGTTTGTGTTTGCAGGTATTGCGGCAGTAATTATTGCATTTGTTACCATCAGTTTCCAGGCGATAAAAGCGGCGGTGGCTAACCCTGCGGAGAGTTTGAGAAGTGAATAGGAATCTGAGATATTTGTTTGTTTACTGTAATCAATTTAATAATTCAAAAAAAGATATCGTGTTTATAAATTATTTCAAACCCGCGTGGCGAAATTTAAAAGCCAATAAATTCTATAGTATTCTTAATATAAGCGGCTTGGCTGTGGGCTTGGCAACGGGAATTATGCTATTGCTTTGGGTGCAGAATGAATTTAGTTATGATAAGTTTAATAAACAGTATAAGAATATCTATCAGGTAAACTCACACATTACTTTAAATGGCAAATCGTTGTCTTGGCGAGGAGCACCCGCACCATTATCTACGATGGCAAAAAATATTCCGGATGTAATTTCTGTTCTGAGAATGGTAAGTGATAATGAAAACCCATCGTTGTCTGATAAAGTGTTGTCCAATATTACTCTGACAAAAATATTTGACAACAACAATATTATTTATGCAGACAGCAATTTTCTAAACTTCTTCGACTACAAATTGTTGCATGGTATGCGTAATGCTTTTTTGCCGAATGCGAACTCCGTCGCAATTACACAATCAACAGCCAAAAAATTATTTGATACAGATGATGCCATTGGCAAAGTTGTCCGGTTTGATAAAAATAATTTTACGGTAACCGCAGTATTGCAAGACTTTCCCAATAATTCTTCCTTACATTACGATGCTATCTTTCCGATAGATTATTATGCCCAACAATTCACGGCTAATGGTGGCAATCATGGTTGGAAGACAATCGATGAAGATGTGAACGATTATAGTTTTAGAACTTTTCTTCTGATAAATTCAAATGCCAACACTTCAAATATCGAAACAAAACTTACCTATTTATTTAATGAAACAAGAAATGGTCAAACTCCAACATCTTTTCGATTACAGAATTTAGAAGACCTTCATCTTATAGGAATTGACGGCGATAATTCTGCTTTGCAAATGGTAAAAATAATGGCTCTTGTTGCCATATTAATATTGATTATTGCAAGCATTAATTATGTAAACCTTTCTACTGCACGTTCTATAATTCGAATAAAAGAAGTAAGCATTAAAAAAATTATCGGCGCAAAAAGAGGACAATTGTTTCTACAATTCGTAAGTGAAACATTGTTGACGTTTGTGCTCGCATTTGCCATTGCTACAGCATTAATCATTTTACTGAAGCCTGTATATGATAAAATTACAGGGGAACAATTATCTTTTTCTTTCTTCGATTTTTCTTCTTTAAAAATATTACTTACTGCACTTTTTGGAACCTTACTTATTTCAAGTGTTTATCCCGCATTGTTACTGTCGTCTTTTAAACCTTTGGGAGTAATTCGTGACAAAAGTTTTCTGGGAATTAAAACATCCTCATTTAGAAAAACATTAGTCGTACTGCAATTTACCGTTTCATTTATTTTATTAGTAGGTACAATTGTAATGGCAAAACAGATGGCATATATAAGAAACAAGGATTTAGGCTACGATAAAAGCTATGTATTTACAGTTTCATTTCCCGAAGATGCAGTAAAATATTCGGATGCAATTGAGACAGAATTATTAAACCAACAATACGTATCAAATGTTGCATTCAGCGATTCAAAAGACATAGCAGATATCACTAAAGTCAATGGAGACATCACATGGCAACGCAAGCCCGATAAAACGGTACTGATGGCCTGGCGAATTTGTGCTGATAAAAATTTTATACCGACAATGAAACTTCACTTTATTGAAGGTGGAAATTTTAACGGAATGCCTTCCGACGATTATAAATATATTTTGAATGAAACTGCCGTAAAAGCCATGGGGTTAAAACCTCCTTATGTTGGTACAAAAATCGGTTATGAAAAATCCGATGGAGAAATCGCAGGTGTAATAAAAGATTTTAATTTTAAATCGCTGAAAGACCCTATTGCGCCTTTGGTAATAACATCAAATGGATTTAAAAATATTTTATATGTACGAACTACCGGCGCACAAGCACAACAGGCAATTGCCGCAGTAGAAAAGGAATATAAAAAGTATGCCGATAAAACGCCTTTCTCTTATGACTTCTTAGATAAAAGTTTTGAATCACATTATTTGGCACAACAACGTACTGGTTCATTATTTACAACATTTGCAGCTATAGCCATTTTCATTTCCTGCCTTGGATTATTCGGCTTGGCAACTTACACGGCACAGGTAAAGACAAAAGAAATAGGTATAAGAAAAGTATTGGGTGCAAGTGTAGCACAGGTAACACAAATGCTTTCAAAAGAATTTTTAAAATTAGTTTTAATAGCATCACTCATTGCATTTCCGGTTGCCTGGTGGGCAATGAATAAATGGTTGCAAAATTTTGCCTATAGAATAAATATAGACTGGTGGATATTTTTAGTTTCCGGAGTTATTGTTATTTTAATCGCTTTGATAACAGTAAGTTTCCAGGCTATAAAAGCGGTGGTGGCTAATCCTGTGGATAGTTTGAGAAGTGAATAAGTGAATTATGAATGGTCAGTTGTGGCTCTGAATAGGAATCTTTAATATTTGTCGATTTAATACCGGTTACGTTTCAAACCAAAATATAAATAAAATGTTTAAAA
>DATKQQ010000118.1:0-4496 GCA_035532615.1 Hanamia sp. | reverse complement strand
GCTTCGCTGATCCGAAGTCCACCTCCATAAAGCAACCCAATGACACAATATTCCTTCAGGGTAAGTGGTGCGGCAAAAAGCTGGCACACTTCCTCTTCCGACATAATGTTGGGCAAAATAAATTGCTTCTTTGGATACAGGTTAGAGGGTACAATATAGGCTACAGGCAATATGCGTTTAAAGAAAAAGCTGCATGACTGTGCCACACTACGACACTTGGCCCGCCCTACTTTGTGTACCTCTTTTATGTACTGCAGGTATTGCTCAATATCTGCCTGCCGGATGTCTGTCACTGCTTTGTGATTGAAGTATTTAAAGAGCAGTTTCATCTCCCGGCAGTAATTACGTACACTGCCTTTGCCATACTCTTTTATTATCATCGTTTGATTGAAGTTTAAACAGCCACTCAACCGCATCCGGCCTGAGTTCTTTTACTGAAAATTCATTGCCACCTTTCATTTTATTTATATTTTTAATGAAGGGCGAAGATGGCAATGATTAATTTGTGGGGCCCTCACCGTAGGTGTTGCTTGAACATCGTATTAGCAATAGGCGGGCTGAACGGCTTCGTATCAACGTGATTTACAATACCGGAATTTGACGTTAGTCAGAATGCTATGGTGACACCCTACAAAATATAAGTGGACAAAACTATTTGACTTTTGCCTTTAGCGACTCACTTAAATCTTTTATCACAGCGGCTTTATCTTTTTTGATTTTTTTGCCAAGTTCTTTGCGTGGACAGTTTGCATTATACTTCGCACCCCAATCCATTATTTCAATGACAATGGGTAATAAATCAACACCTTTTTGTGTAAGGCTATAAACAAACTTTGACTTGTTTGCAGGAGACACTTCTTTGACTACAATATTTTCAGCTTCAAGGACGCCTAATCTATTGACAAGAATATTTGATGCAATCTTTTCTTCGGAAGTTAAAAACTCACTGTACGACACTTTGCCTCTCAACATTATATCCCGAATTATTAAAAGCGACCATTTGTCCCCGAATACATCAAGGGAACAACTTATTGGGCAATCAGACCTTTTTTTATCCATAAATAAAGTTGTTGCGTTTTGCAATATCTTTTTATATTTGCTCTTGCAAGTTGCAACAACAAATTTAAATACAAAAATTTAATAAAATGGATAATCAAGTAACAACAAGACAACTTCTTGAAACTTATTATAAAGGCTTTGCAGAAAAAGCTAATTGGGAAAGTGTAATTGCTGATGACTTTGAATATGTTGGCGGTGATATGAACAACACTAAACGTGTTGTTGGCAAACAAGCCTACATTGAAATCATTAAGCGATTTTCACAACGATTTGAAGCAATGAGCGTGAAGCAAATGATAATCGAAGGCGACAAAGCAAGTGTCATTGGCAATTATGACTTTCAATTCCCGAACGGATTTAAAATTAATGGCAATGTTTCTGAAAATTGGACAGTAAAAAATGGTAAACTTCAATCACTTACTCTTTACTTTGACACTTTGACTTTTATGACAAACTTAAAACCATAATTTATCGATGGCATACAATATTGGACTTGCTGACAGAATCAGAGATTTTCTTGCAACACAAACACACTTGAAAATTGAAGAAAAGAAAATGTTCCGTGGACTAACTTTTATGGTTAATGGCAAAATGTGCGTAATTGTTAGCAACGACAATTTAATGTGTCGCTTTGACCCAAGTTTACAAAACGAAGTTGAAAAAAGAAAAGGTTTTCAAACTATGATTATGAAAGGAAGAGAGTATAAAGGATATTGCTATGTTAGTGAAGAAGGTTATAAATCAAAAAAGAATTTTGAATATTGGTTACATTTGTGTTTGGACTTTAACGGCAAAGCAAAGTCCTTAAAAAAATGACAACACGAATGACTAGCACTGCCGCTAACATTGGTAATAGCAGGGCTGACAGTTGTAATCTTCTTCTGTAGTCCGCTATCGGCTTTAGTTCCAGCTTGACGTTAATAATTTAGCTTTTAGTTGTTATCTTCAACTTCAGTTTTGTTTTGTACTGAAAAATAAATTTTTAAAATTTGTTATAATAATTTGTTAATATTGATTTTATTAATAAATTTACAATTATAATCAAATCAAAATTAATTTATTATGTAAAAAAATCTTCATTCTGCTTGCAGCATTTGCAATTATTACTACCTCCTTTGCAGCCTCCGTTATTTCACCATTTCATAAAGCTACCCAAGTGTATTTACCGATAGCCAAAAATGTGCAAATTTCATTGAAAGAACTTTCATTAATCAGCGTAAAAGATTATGAAAAGCTAAGTGGAAAACATTTGAATTTCTTTCAGAGATTTACTTTTAAAGCCGGGCAAAAAAAGTTGAGAAATAGTTTTGCAGCAGATGGTACAATTACTAATAAAAAGTTGTTGAAAGCAATGTCAGATGGTGACCATTCGGTTGGTTTTCATTTAGGAGGATTCGCGCTCGGATTCCTTCTTGGGCTTCTAGGTGTTTTACTTGCTTACGTAATTGGTGGCGATGAAGACGTTAAGAAAAATAGAGTTAAATGGGCTTGGATAGGATTTGGGCTTTTCGTAGTTTTCTATCTTATACTTGTCCTGATAGTAGTGTAAATTAGTATAAATATATATTTAGAATATTTTAAAGAGGCTGTCTCAAAACTAAAAATTTGATTCGGCCTCTTTTTTTTGGGGAGAAATGCAGGAGCCGATAACTTTTATTGGATACTGTTAAAAAGTTCATTTTATTATTCCCCATCTTAGCGCAAGCTTTGTAGCTAAGATTCTGTAAGGTAGCCATGCTTGTGCTTCAATCCAATTATATTTTCGTTTATCATTCATAGTTACACAACAATAAAAAATAGAAAAACGATTTATTTATTTGCTTACTGGTGCCATCGTACAAGCCATTGCGGAGCGCATGAATCAATCACAAGGATGGTAAAATGATAAATGCACCGGATTATTTTTATACAACGCATTCTCAAAATATTTTACCCAAAAGTTAAAATCGCCTCTAATTGAATTATATTTGAAGAGGAAAATAAGTTCATAGATGAACGGAGGTTAGCGGCTATAAGTTTACGACATCATAGCAAATTGAAGGAAATTAAAAATAATAAAGTGAATCTTTTCTAACAAAATGCAAAATGAAATATTCATTAATAATTTTGACACTAACTTTTTTTTCTCAAACCATTCGGTATGACAACGGTCAGCTTTGAAACCGCAATTTTCGACTAATCAGAACATATTAATATGGACGCAACAATTGAAATTTTAATTTTAAATTTAAAACCTGGGATAAGAGACAAATTTCATCAAGTCTATGTGGCTCAGTCATTACCCCTTTTAAGAAAATGGGAAATAAATGTTATTGCGCATGGCCCTTCGACTCACGACGAGAATACCTATTTTGTTATTCGTTCTTTTAAAAGCTTAGAAGACAGACAAACTTCAGAAGATGCCTTTTACGACAGCAACGAATGGAAAACCGGACCAAGGACTGCTATACTTTCTTTCATTGAAAGTTCTGCAACTTTAGTTGTTCCCATTAAGGCAATAAAGAGTTGGACAGGCATGATAAAATAATTCAGTAAACTCTAAAAAGGATAAAAATTTCCCCATCCTGGCGCAACCTTTGTAGCAAGGATTGGGTGAGGTAACCATGCTTGTGCTTCAATCAAATACTATTTCGTTTATCGTTCCCAGTTACACAAAAATAAAAAAAGAAAAACAATTTATTTCCTGCCCGAAAGGAGCAGTCAGGCGGCCTTTGTTTACTGTTATCATCGTGTGGAGAGGTTTCGTTAAAAACATAGAAAGACTAAGCCATTATCTTCAAAATATGCTGAAAGGGAATGATTTATTTTACTTTTGGAAGAAAGACTCTATTGGGCCGCGGACTCTCAGACTTCGCTATGAGCCAATGAGATACCAGTCATTCAATTTTCAGGCTTTATACTTCAATGTTGGAGCCGTAACGTAAATTTTTGCGTGGTCATCGGATACAGAAACTCCATTGCGGTAATGAATATTTAAAGTTCCATTTTCAACATCTGTTTCCAGGTAGGGTAATAAGTTTTGATCGTCTTCCACGGTTACAGTGCAATTGCTTCCGGGAGTTATTTCAACGTCTGCGGAACCAGAGGAATGCACTTTGGTAAAAATGCCGGGATTACGTGTTTCTTTTTGCACATTACCATTTCCGGTGATCATCTTACATGAAGATAAAGCACCTATAAAAAGTGTTGCAAACAATGCTGTCTTCATAAATTTCACTTTGAAAAGAATAATAAAAAAATGCTTTCGATAGTAAAGCTACCAAAAGTATTTTAATTTGGTGGTACTCCCATCTTAGGGGTGTAAGACAAATATCCAATTTAAGCAGCTTTTATCAATTCCCGGATTTCACTTGTCCTCATGGCTTTTGTAAAGGCTCTTAGGCAGGCAAGATTCTGTGCGCCTTGTTCTGTCCATCTTTGACCGGATAATTTCAGCC
>DATKQQ010000117.1:0-11820 GCA_035532615.1 Hanamia sp. | reverse complement strand
AAAATACTGCATTAATTATAATATACAAATTTATTTTTAATAAAGTCGCACACACAAATTTAATGCCAAAAACGCCCTAATACTCAATACAGTAATGTATTACAGCCGATTTTAACTATATTTTAAAAAGGAAAATCCGTTTAAAATTAATCTGAGTGTATGGCTATTTATAATTGGAGGATTAGTAATGCTATTGCCAGCATTGATTATTTTGCTTTTAAGAACGTATAAAGCAGCCACTGCAAATCCTGTGGAATCGTTACGAACAGAGTAAAAATGAGCAGGAAAAATCCCTGTTTCAATAATTATAAAAACCTATAAATATGAGCACAGAAAAAAAATTCGATTGGGAAAGTATGTACCAAAATACTAGGTTACCCAAATGCCCTGGTATAATCCTAAACTGGATAATTATATAGAGTCTGTCCTGGATAAATTAAATATCAAATCGGGAACTTTCCTCGATTTGGGCACCGGGCCGGCAACCCAGGCAAAACAACTAAAAGACAAAGGATTCGAGGTTACCGGAGTTGATGTTTCCGAAGAAGCCATCTCATTAGCAAAGCAAACGTATCCTGGTATTGAATTCACCCGTGATGATATTCTTCAAACAAACTTATCTAAACAATTTGATTTCATTTTTGACAGAGGTTGCTTTCATGTAATAGATGCTGATAAAAGAAAAATTTATTGCAAAAATGTTTTCAATTTGCTCAATGATCCCGGATTATTGTTTCTAAAATGTTTTAGCGATAAAATGCCTGATAATAGGGTGTTCCCTCATCCGATTTCAGAAAAAATTATTAAAGATATATTTGAACAAAATTTTATTATTGAAGACATTGTCGAAACGGAATTTAAAAACGATAAGAATCTTATAAATGTAAAAGGTTTATTCGTAATTATGAAAAAGACGTTCAAAAATGTTTCCATCAACAAACACACCGACATAACTAATCAATAAACCTAAGTTCAACAATGCTCAAAAATAACTTTAAGACTGCGTTCAGGTATTTGTGGAATCACAAGATTTTCTCCGGCATTAATTTAATCGGATTAGCAACCGGTTTATGTGTTTGTTTTTTCGCTTTATTGTATGTCCATTTTGAATTGAGTTATGATAATTATAATAAAAATGAAGATAGAATTTATCGTTTGGTCACTGACGTAAAAACTTCCTCAGGAACAAATTATGAAAGTACATCTGCACCTGTGGCACCGGCCTTACAGGCAGCTTTCCCCGAAGTGCAGACTGCTACGCGTGTCTTCCTGGATTACCTGATTGTGCAAAAAGATCAGGACAATTTTGGTGAAGAACCCGTTGCATACGCTGATTCCTCTTTATTTTCTGTATTTACTTTGCCCTTGATAAGAGGAAATGCTTCCACTGTATTTAATACACCATTCAATGTTGTTTTATCTGAAACTGCTGCTAAAAAATACTTCGGGAAAGATGACCCTATTGGCAAAACATTAATCATTGATGGAAAGCATTCTGCTACGGTTACCGGCGAAATGAAAGACATGCCTTACAACTCACATTTCAGAGTTGATATATTTCTATCTATGTCCACTTTGCTAAAAGATTATGCTCCTTATATGAATACCAAATGGGACAAATTTGGATTTTACACCTATCTTCTATTGACCAAAAAATACAATCCAAATCAGTTAGCAGCAAAATTTCCTGCTTTCATCAAAAAGAATATGGATGAAAGCCAGGTAAAATATTCACTCGCCCTTGAGCCGCTTAAAGATGTTTATCTAAAAGAGAAACCAAGAGGAAGCAGAACAGGAACTTCTGTAAGCGGCAATATCAATAATGTATATATTTTTTCATTGATCGCACTTTTTGTTTTATTTATTGCCTGTTTTAATTTTATCAATCTTACTACTGCTTTTTCATTATACAGGGCAAAAGAAATAAGTGTACGAAAAGTATTAGGGGCTTCTAAAAAACAATTGGTTTTCCAGTTTTTAACTGATGATGTGTTACTTTGCCTGGTTGCCTTTGCCATTGCAATATTCCTCTGCTTTTTATTATTACCCATATTTAATGAGCTTTCCGGGAAGATGATCACTACTGCTCTTACCGATAACCTCAATTATGTAGGATTGCTATTACTAATTGCCATTTCAGTCGGATTGCTTTCAGGTATTTACCCGGCATTTTTTCTTTCAGGCCTTAAGCCCATAAGTAGTTTAAAAGGAAAATCTATTTCCGGCACCCGGGGGAAAGTATTGCGAAAAGTATTAGTCGTTGCGCAGTTTTCAATTTCCATTATTTTAATAATAGCAACTATTGTCGTTTATACACAGCTTCATTTTATGCAGAACCATGAATTGGGTTTTAAAAAAGATCATCATTTCGTTATTGATTTTCATTTCGACAATCGAATTAGAGATCATGATGAAGCAGTTAAACAACAATTGATGAGTTTGCCTGGGATTAGCATGGTAAGCATGTCTTCAGCAATACCGGGAAGATATAATCATAATTTCCCCACTGAAATAGAAGACCCGGGAGGAGACATGCACGAATTATTATCTAATTCCTACTTTGTTGATTATGATTTCTTAAATCAATATCAAATCAAGCTAATCGCAGGAAGGCAATTTTCAAAAGATATTACTTCGGATTTACGAAACGCAATGATCATTAACGAGGCTGCTTTAAGGAGCCTGGGCTACAATGATCCAAACGCAGTTATTGGCAAGCGTTTCACACAACGCGGAAATTCAGGCACCATCATCGGTGTAATAAAAGATTTCCATTTTCATTCTTTCACAGAAGAAGTACAACCGCTTGTTTTAATGGTTTCACCCGGTTTCTTTACTTTCTTAACCCTGAATATTTCTTCACAAAACTTGCAGGGAACCATAAAAAGCCTGGAAAATAAATGGAAAGAAATAGTTCCGGGGATGCCAATGATTTATTTCTTTGCAGATGACGCATACAATGCGCAATATAAAAGTGAAGCCCAATTCGGCAAACTCTTTATCTGCTTTTCAATTGTCGCGATTCTCTTATCATGTCTCGGACTATTGGGATTATCCGCATTCAGTACCGTACAACGCACCAAAGAGATCGAGATACGCAAAGTCCTTGGTTCTTCAGTATATTCAATTGTCAATTTATTAACCAAAGATTTTATAATACTTATTGGAATTGCTTTTTTAATTGGGGTTCCCATTGCATGGTTTTGTATGAATAAATGGTTGCAGGAATTCGCGTACAGAATCCATATTGGTTGGTGGATATTTGCGCTGGCAGGAATATCCGTGATCATTATTGCAATGGCAACCATCAGTTTCCAGGCGATCAAAGCGGCGATGGCTAATCCTGTGGAGAGTTTGAGGAGTGAATAAAGAATCTGAATGGTAAAAGGGAACAATCTTATCCAGCAGAATTGATAGTGCAATTTCCTGACAAATAATAAAAAAATTATTTTTTATAAATATCAGCCATCTTCAATGAAATGTTCAAGTTTGGCAGAGAAATAATTTCATCTTTTTGGGTAAAGGAAACCATCTCCCATTCTCCTTTCTCACTTTTGAAATTCAATAATACCAAAAATTTTTCAGGTTCAACAAGAAGATAATAATTCAGAGTTTCTATTTTACGATATTGAATAAATTTGTCAGTCATATCTCTTACCCGCGTGGTTTCACTTAAAACTTCCACAATTAATTCCGGTTCAAACTGTACATATTTATTTTCATCTGTTTGCTTTTCTTTTGTAATAAAAATATCAGGATAAAAATATTGATTTTCGTTCGGGATTTTTATCTTCATGTTTTCAATATAGACTTCATACCCTTTATCTATCAATAAGTCTTCTAAAATCCTTAAAAGATTTTTACAAATTTTATGATGTTCTCTTGATGCTCCTGACATTTCAATTAAATTTCCGTTAATAAATTCATGACGTACGTCTCCTGATTCTTCCAAGGAAAAATATTCAGGAACGCTATAGGTTTTATGTATTTCTAATGATTCCATTTAAGCACAAATATAAGATAATTGAAAATAGGGAAATCAAAGAAAAACACTGAGTTATATTTCAATTCATGGACCCATCGGATTTAAATGTATCCTAATATTATCACTGGTACTTAAAAATTTTATTTCTTTGCACCATGGAACTATTTGAATTGCTCAAGGGATATCTTGAAAATGTTACTTCCAGAGATGAAGAAAAAGGACATAAACTATTTGACACTAAAAAATCTGGTTTTAAAATTTTAAAAAAAACAAGCGACTATATTTCACTTGACATTCCCAGTGAAAAAAATAACCGCACTTACTATAACGTTGATTTTCATTTTGAGGATGATTATTTTAGTTACGATTGCGATTGTCCTGCATTTGATCATTATGAGGATTGTAAACATTGCGTAGCTGCTGCGTTATTTCTTTTAAAAGAAACCAACGTGGCACCCGTTATCAGTATAAATAAAATAACCGAAGATGAAGCAAATCCTTCATCGCCCGGTGAAATAATTATTCCATTCAGGAATATTTCTTACCGTGAAATTTCTATGCTCTCAAGAAAGTATTACCGGCTTAATAATTACTCAGACGATTACAGAAGCCAATTAATAAAAACGGAAGGCGCCACTTTATGGTTTCATTTTAAAGAGTCGTCTAAAAAAGAATCTGATCAGATAATTACTTTTTTGCCACCTAATCATCTGAAAGTGGAATGTACATGCGGAAATGCGAAAAAAAATGATTTTTGTATTCACCTGATTACAGCGTTGAGTAATTTACGAATAAGGTATGGAGACAATTATTTTAACCAATTTGTAGATTATACCAACGATAAAAACGCATTGTTGCAACCCTACCATCTTACTCTTGAAGATGAAGAAGCCAAAGATTTTCAATTCGGATTCAATGCCAGTGGGGATCTTGTTCTAACGAAAACACCATCCTGGCTCATCAATAGCATAAATCAGCTAACAGCAAAAGCACTTAATTTGAATGTATCTAAAACCAGGATCGAAATGCCGGGACATTCTTTACTTCCCGGAAAATTTATTGATTCTGAATTGGGTTTTTTATTCAATTTCAACACAAAACCTTTTTGTTTTTCATTGCAGCCCATAGCCATTTCTGAAAAAAACGGTAAACCTTACTTTGAAAAAATAAATCTGTCAAACAAGGAAAATCTTGCTTATCTGAAACAATTGCCTGATGATCAACATTCGGTCTTTGATGATTTAGCTGATGACCGGATAAGGCAACATCTAATCTCAAAAGGACATTCTAATCTGATCTATTATAACAAAGATTGGCAAAATCAATTAAATGATAAAGGTGTAGAGGATTATCGTGAATATTATTATAACAAATTCAAAAAACTATGGCCCTTTTTTCTGGAGCAGGAGCATATTTACAAACTGCAAACAGGGAAAAAATTTAACGCCGCTAATATTGAAGCACTACAAATAAGCGCTATTCATCCAATACCTGAATTTAAAGTAACTCTTGATGAAAAATTTATAACCATTCATTTAAAATTAAGAATCAAAGACAAGCTATTACAAATAGAGATCCCTGATTGGATAAGCCGTTTCTTTATCATAGATCAGGATGTATATCACCTTATGGAAGAATATGTACATGTGCAATTGCTGAAGGAATTTAGCGCAGGGTTTTTGAAATTTCCTGTTGTGCACAAGTTTAATGTGTTACGTGAAATTATTGCTCCATTAAAAGAAAAATATAATGTTGAAGTGGATCCTTCTTTACAATTTGAAAGCCGGAAAGTGGAACCTGTTGCGCAGGTAATGGTGGCTGAATATCTTAATCAGTACCTGATGCTTATTCCACAATTTGTATATGAAGATAAGATGGTTGATTACGATGAACAAACGGATATAGGTGTCCAACAGGACGATAGCTTTTATCTTATAGAAAGAGATAAAGTTGCAGAAAAAGAATTCTATGAAAAACTCCGTTCACTGAATCCTGTTTTTGTAAAACAACTTCAAAATCCTTTTTACTATCTCCCTTTTAAAGATGTAATGAAAGGCAATTGGTTTTTGAAAACCATCAGAAAGTTGCAGGCGGAGAACATTACTGTAAAAGGGATGCAGGATTTAAAGAAATTTAAATACAATACTGCGCATCCTACATTTGAAATGAAGACAGGCAGCGGTACTGATTGGTTTGATTTAAAAATTGAAGTGAAATTTGGAAACCAACAGGTACCATTGCGCGATATACAAAAAGCGATCAACACGGCACAAAAAATTGTAGTGCTGGGTGATGGCACTTTTGGGGTATTGCCGGAAGAATGGTTGAAACAATACAGGATGATCATGAAAATGGGAGATGAAAAGGATGGTACCCTTCGCGTAAATAAAATGCACTTTTCTATTATTAATGAACTGCACTCTTTGATAGATGAAGAAGAAATATTAAAAGAACTGGAAGATAAGAAACAGCGATTGCAAAACATAGGTAGTTTGGAAGTAAAGCCCATAAGCAAAAAAATAAAAGCGGTGCTGCGCCCTTATCAGAAAGGGGGATTTCATTGGATGCAAGCACTCGATGAACTGGGATGGGGAGGATGCCTGGCTGATGATATGGGACTCGGAAAAACATTGCAGGCAATAAGCTTTTTACAATTCATAAAAGAAAAATACAAGAAATCAACAAGCCTGGTGGTATGCCCTACTTCACTTATTTACAATTGGGAAAGTGAATTACAAAAGTTTGCACCTTCATTAAAATACCATATTTATTATGGAATGAATCGTGAGTTTTCTGAAGAACATTTAGAAAATCATGACATTATCATTACCAGTTATGGTACGATGCGCAATGATATTGAAGATTTACAACATCATCCCTTTCATTATGTAATCCTGGACGAAAGTCAAAGTATCAAAAATCCGGAAGCTCTGGTGACCAAAGCCGTTGGATTATTAAAAGCAAAAAACAGGCTTATCTTAAGTGGTACCCCTGTTCAAAACAACACTTTCGATCTATACGC
The DNA here is from genome assembly GCA_035532615.1 of Hanamia sp. Classification (GTDB taxonomy): domain Bacteria; phylum Bacteroidota; class Bacteroidia; order Chitinophagales; family Chitinophagaceae; genus Ginsengibacter. Next base: position 4,813 of record DATKQQ010000117.1, on the reverse strand, counting down.
ACAAATGAATTTTTTAAATCCGGGTTTCCTGGGAAATAAAGAATTTTTCAAAACAGAATTTGCCATCCCAATTGATAAAAACAGCAATAGCGAAGTAGCCGAACAATTGCGAAAAATGATTTATCCATTTATCCTAAGACGCACCAAAGAAAAAGTAGCCACCGATTTGCCGGATAAAACAGAAACGATTCTTTGGTGCGAAATGAAAAAGGAACAACGTGATGTGTATGATGAATACAAAAATTATTACCGGCATCAGTTAATAAATAAAATTGAAGAATCAGGAATGAAGAATGCAGCTATTTACATTTTAGAAGGAATGATGCGCCTGAGGCAAATATGTGATAGCCCGGTACTGGTAAGAGATCCGGAAGTAACTACCACTGCCAGCATAAAACTACATGAATTACTGCGCGAAGTTTCTGAAAATACGGGCACACACAAACTGCTTATTTTTAGCCAGTTTACCGAAATGCTTTCATTAGTAAAAGAAACCTTTACAAAAGAAGGTATAACTCATCTTTATCTCGATGGAAAAACGCCATCTGCAAAACGTAAAGAGTTAGTAGATCAATTTCAAACTGATTCAAACATCAAAGCATTTCTTATTTCATTAAAAGCCGGAGGTGTGGGTTTGAATTTAACCGCGGCTGATTATGTATATCTCATAGATCCCTGGTGGAACCCCGCAGTGGAAGATCAGGCGATAGACCGCACTCACCGCATAGGGCAAACTCAAAAAGTATTTGCATACAAAATGATCTGCAAGGATACAGTGGAAGAAAAAATTCTTCAGCTACAACAAAAGAAGAAATCACTCTCCAAAGAATTGATAAGCGAAGAGAAAGGATTCATTAAAAAACTGACTAAAGATGATGTAGAATTTTTGTTTAGTTAGATTGAAATGAGCCCATCCATAATTATTACAATTATTTTACCTGATCAATGCAACATTTCATGTATTTTATTTGTCAAATGAAAAACTCATTATGAAATCGTTATTAAATTCATTTATTGTAATTGCGGTACTTTTAATATTTGTTCCCTCTTGTAAAAAAAACGCTACAAACACACCTGAATCAATTATTGGGAAATGGAATATTCAAAAAGATTCTACATCTACAGGAGTCGGCTCAGGCAACCATCTGGTGATCTATAATGGAAAATCTGGCGATTATTTCAATTTCAGTACGGATGGGCATTTATATACCAGTGAGAATTCAATCTTGGATACTTTAAATTATACTATAAGTTCAGATTCGATTATGATTCCGGATTTTGGGTATGTAGGTGGAGTAGGGAAAGGCCTGATTCCCTTTCTTTCAACTCATTCTCTGATTATTACTTCAGGATACTTTCTCACTCCAGGCGGAGCTTTCGGAAGAACTGTTTATTTGTATAGGTAACTTATCATTAATAAATTCAAATCCTGGATATTCTATTTCTTGAACCGGGTCTGCTTAACACACCTGGCTGAAATATGTTATTCACTTAAGAAAATAGAATTAACTAAAACACTCTATTTTTTTGAGATTGTGTAGTGTGTGTAAGTGATGGTTGAATAAAAACTCTATCATTTACAATGCTCCAAAGTGTTATAGCAAATGTTATTGAACCAAATAAAAACATAACAAATGCCGGGTTAGCTGTACGTGAGAAGCCTAATACCCAGGGAGAAATAAACATCCATGCAGCAATTATTAAATTGATCCATTCTTCCCATATTCTTTTATTAGATAATTCCCAAATTGAAAAAATAGCTAATAGTGCTCCCGTTACAAACGGATCCCAGGCAAAATCCATGTTACTGAAACCTAATATCCATGGAGTTACGAATACCCATATCCCAATAATCATAACTATCCAATCTTGCCATCTTTGTGTATGTTTCATAATAAACCTCCTTTTTTTAATTTTTAATAATTATAAACTTAATATCCTCTAAAATCCTCTTTTTTGAAATGGAATATCATGCCAGAATATCTTTATATAACCCCTTTGTTATACTGGATTGTTGCACAATCATTTCGGTTGTTTATTTAAAGCAAAATCATGAATTTGTGGAATTTTAATCTTCATATTTGTATAATAAATTCAACAACTGTTAAATATTTTTACTCTATTAATAAAAGAATATGTGTGAAGGATATAAATAAAAAAATAATAAAAACTCTATTCAAACTTTTTTGTACACAACCCATCTTACGAGTATTGAATCGTATATCTACTACCTTATCAGTAATTTCAGAAACAAAATAATTAAGTAATGCTGCCCTTGTGAAAGATTTAATGAGATATATCTTTGTACCAGATGATTGATTAATTAAAATAACAATCGTCAAAAAATATCCAATTCAATATCCCCTGAAAGAGCCCAGAATCCAACTATCCAATAAAAGATCGATAAGTCTGATATCTTTGAACTCTTTTTTTCGATATCCTTTAGGAAGGAATCGACACCAATACCAGTAAATAATTAAGATATCCTTTAAAAGACCAATGAACATTTATTCAATATCAGATTTAAAACCGGTAAAACCCGAAGCTCAAAAATTTTAGACTTTAAAAGCCTGCATATGAATGCAGGTTTTTTTGTAAAGCGATTTCTTCATTCCTTTTTAAACAACACCCCCCACCCCGAACAAGCATCCCATCCCGGCCCGGCAGTGTAACCTGTATCTGCAGAAGTGGTTTTATTATTCCCCTCGGTAATATCCCTGCACAACCCGGGATCAGCGTATAATTGAGGGTGAATAAATCCGGATGGTTTTTTATATTGTTCATTGAACAAGGCTATCAAGGCGGCCATTAAAGGAGCAACAGCGCTGGTGCCTCCGATCACCAATTGTTGCCCGTCAACCAAAACGTTGTAGCCGGTATCGGGATCTGCGTTGGCAGCAACATCAGGTGATCCACGTCCTTTGAATTTTGTATCAATTTCAGGTGGTACATTCGCATTGACCTGGTAATCTGCCAATGGAAAATACGTACTCACTCCTCCACCAGATGCAGAATCATCAGAATCGTTCCAAACCGTTTCGGAAGAAATTTTATTATTACTTACTTCTAAATGCGTTCCACCACAAGCCAGCGCATAAGGACTCGATGATGGAAAATCAACATGTACTTTACCATCTGTTTCTCCGTCCCTTGATCCACTATCCCCTGAAGCCACACAAATGCTCACACCCAATGCTGCTGCAGTTTTAAAAGCTTCATTAAAATTATCCAGCGCCTGCGTAGTCCAGTTTACTTCTGCGGCACCCCAACTAATGGATATTACCGAGGGTTGATTGTTGGTATCATGAATGGTAGTGGTAATAGCATCCAAAAAACCCTGGTCTGTATTGGGGGTAAAATAAACAGCGATGGTAGCACCATTGGCCACAGTCCCCGCCACTTCTATATCCAGCATCACTTCGCCATCAGCGCTATCTGCGGTGGAAGGGCTGTTTTTTCCTCCATCAACCGAAATTGCCTTTACCGTTGGAACCTCCAAACTCAAGCTTTTAAAATAATTGGAAATATCTTCTGAACGAAAACCACCACCCAATTCAATGATCCCAATACATTGGCCTTTGCCGGTAAAGCCAATAGGAAAACCATAAATTTTAGCTAACTGATCAGGAGTAAATGAGTGAGGTGATTGGGCATGGGAGATAATTTTGCCTTCTTTCTTAGCCACCTGGAATCTTGGTTTCGCTACTGGCCGGCTGTCTAATCCGAATACCCCTGTAATAATGTTGGAAAGGCTTTCAGGTATTTGTACTTCGCTGGTAAGTGCCCTAAAATTATTGACAGATTGCAAATGCGTATTGAATGCTGTTTCAAAATCGCTAAGTGTTCCTCTCAAAATAATACTTCTTCTTGCCAGGTTTACCTCAACAGTAGAAAGCCCATGCGTGTGCGCAAAAGCTTCTACTTTGTTGGCATCTTCTCTCGCAGAAGCATAAGTATTTTCATAATTTTTCCTTGACAATATGTTTCCTTTAAAAACCCGGGGAGGTAATTTCTTCTTCCGTCTAAGCATTACAGTTACCTCCATGATTTCACTTCTTTCAGGTTCACTTACTTTATCAGTTGTTGCCAGCGGAAAGGAACGATAGCTGCCCGCTAATTTAAAATTGGATTGCTCTGCCATTTTTTGGGGTATTAGTATTTAAGTTGCTGCAAAAATGTTGCCATCAATACAGTGAAGCAAGCATCTTTATCTATCCTTTAAAATGGTTCCTATAATATTTTCTCAAAAAATAAAGATCACAGCACACACAGGAAATAAATAATTAACAAGTTCATAAAGAGGTAAATACTGTGACTATTCTGTATTATGTTATGTTACATTTGTTATTCAAAAAAAAAGCTTGAAAACCCTCTGTTCAAAAATATTCTTATGTTTATTCATATTAATGTGGCTGTTCAGAGTCGATGGTAAAGCTCAGGATAGCCTGAAGAAGGTTATTATGCCCATATATCTTAACGGTTCATTTTTTTATGATTTTCCCCAGAGTTTTGGTGCTGCTGCAGGAGTTGATTTTCCGTTAAGGAGTAAAGTAATATTTACTAAAAATAAAGCCAGAAAAGAAAAAGTAAAATACAGGAATTTAATTATTGCGAGTGATATTGGATTTTACAGGTACCCTTTTAACAACAGTGGAATCTATTTTTTTCAATCAATAGGTAAGCGGTATCATAAAGAGAAGCCTTATTACTTTGAATGGCTGGCAAGCCTGGGAGTATTAAGAACATTTTACGATGGAATTGTATATTCTGTAGATAATAATGGTAATGTAAAAATATTGAATGATTTCGGAAG
>DATKQQ010000116.1:0-2262 GCA_035532615.1 Hanamia sp. | reverse complement strand
TATTATGAAAAGAAATCTAAACCAAAGCTGGAAGATATTAAAATTAAGGTTGGCCAGGTTTTAAAACTTACTGATAGCGAAGTTGATAATCTTGCTGAAGAAGCCAACACAGCAGAAAATTTTAATGTCTATTCTGAAATAAGAAGGTTATTAGTGGAGAAAGGTATTCCCGAGAAAGAAGTCGTTTTTATTCACGACTACAACACCCGCAAACAAAAAGAAGATCTGTTTGAAGCTGTCAATAAAGGTGAAATAAGAATTGTCTTAGGTTCAACAAAGAAACTTGGAACAGGAGTAAATGTTCAGAATAGAGCAGTAGCAGGCCATCACCTGGACATTTCATGGAGGCCCTCAGATATTGAACAAAGAAATGGCAGGTTTGAAAGGCAGGGAAATGAAGTGGCAAAAATTTACTGCGATAATAAAGTAGATGCGTTCTATTATGCTACAGAGCGAACACTCGATGCAAGCATGTACAACACGGTTTCACAAAAAGCGAAATTCATTGCTCAATTAAAAACTACGGCCAACGCTGATGTTAGAATAATCAAAGATATTGAGGAAGATGTTGATATGGGTAGTATGGCTGCTGAATTATCGGGAGATCCTGTATTCAAAGAAAAAGCAAATCTGCAAAAGAGGGTAACCGAGTTAACGCAACTGGAAAAATCTTTTAAATCAAAAAAGTTTGACTTCGAAAGCAACATCAGACACTCAGGGTTAAGGATAAAAGCGTTTGAAGGGCAAGTTGAAATTCTAAAAAAAGCTATTCCATTACTGGAGCAAATCCCAAAAGATGAAAAAGGAGAATTTAGTTTTTCTGCAAAAGTTGCAGGGCAAATTTATAACAAAGTTGGAGAGTTCGGAACCGCAATGATTTCAGAGGCGGAGCATGCTAAAAAGTATAAACCTGCAGGACACGTTTTTGTATTAGGAGAGCTTTGGAATTTCAAAGTTTTAGGTAAAGTGGAGCACAACTTTTTAGAAAATAAAAATCAGGTTATAAGGGATTTGATTTCTCCATCTAATGATAAAATCGGAGAAACAAAGCAATTACCAACCGGAGAGATTGCAGCAGGGTTACAAATAAAGCAGGCAATTCTTGATATGCCAAAAGATATGGCAAGATTCTCCAGTAACATCGAAAAAGAAAAACAAAATATCGTTGAGTACACAAGCCAACTGGAGGCGCAATTTCCGTACAAAGAAGAACTTACAACTAAGAAAAGCAGATTAGTGGAAATTGATAGTATCATCATCGCAAAAGCAAAAGAAGTGGATGAAAATAAAGGGGAAAAAATTGGACTGCAAAGTGTAAATCCTGAACCTGAAATGGCAAGCGGTACACGAAGATCATTTTAAAATTTATCAATTATGTTACAGTATTTTGAAATCGTAATTATCTCCACTGTTTCAATTATTTTGATTTTAAAAACAATGAAAATGTTACTTTATATCGTGCAAATAAAATCCAAAGAAAAGAATTTAAGGAAGGATAGATGAAGAGCTGGGATCGAGTGAAATCTATATCTAAAAAGACCTAACCTTTTATTTCGGGAGCTTTTAATAATTATATTTGTACCATTGAGAAAATTAAGATTATATAATCAATTACTATACATCTACTAAATAGAGTGTGAATGATAATGTTATTATGAAAGACGACAAAAATGTTTCTAAGGATGTTTACCAACGGTTTTTGAACGATGTTGTTACAATGGTTCAGAATCACCGTGCAGTAGCTGTGCAGAGTGTGCAATCTATTAATAACCAACTTTACTGGAATATTGGTGAATTAATTTTAAAAATGCAACGGGAACATGGTTGGGGAAAATCCATAGTTGAAAAGTTAAGCAATGATTTGCAACATCAAATTGGTGAAGGCGTTAGTTGGAGTCCGCGAAACCTTTGGTTTATGAGGCAGCTGTTAACTGAATATTCAAATCTGAACCAACTTGGTTCAGAAAGGAAAAATAATAATAACTTAAATCTGAAACAGCTTGTTTCAGAAGTTCCCTGGATGCATAATATTTTAATCCTGCAAAAGGTGAAAGATATAAATGCCAGACTTTTTTACTTGCAAAGCACCGTTAAGCCATCGGATAAATCAAAAAGAAAGAATGATGGATTCTATAGTGTTTTGAGTGGAAAATCTATAATATCAAAAACTTATTACAATCAAATAAATTAAAACTGTTGATATGTTGGATATGATTGAATTTGGGAAAAGAGTTCAGGCGGTAAGAGAGAATATCTTAAAAA
>DATKQQ010000115.1:0-2173 GCA_035532615.1 Hanamia sp. | reverse complement strand
CGTACCTGAATGAATTCTTTTATCGCTTTAACAGACGGGGATTTGATAAAACTATATTTCACAACCTCGTGGTAAGGATGATTAAGAGTGCTCCTGTTTATCACATGGCATTCACGACTTAAACGATTTATTCTATAATTTAATTTTAATTGAGCGGAAGCCTTATTAGTTCCGTATGTTTAAAATCGCTTTACTTATCTTAAAATTAATCTTCAGGTTTCCTCCTCGCATAAACGTAGTTGTTACACAAGGTGAGTATTAAAATGAGCAGAATGTTAGCAAGCCTGAACATACCCGTAAATTTACGCTTTAAAGAGAATAATTATTGGACTAAAATAAGAATTTATTTACAACAGCCAGGTTAAACTTCCAAATCCATACTTTGGAATTAGCCAGTAAGCTGTCCTTCTTAATAAGCTAACCCGCTATAAATGTTTTAATTTGCATGGCTGTCAATTAAACAGGTTATTATGACAATGACAATAATTATTTACCGTATGCAGTGCTGGTAATATATGAATCTCTTACATATATCGATTATGGCTTTTCCAATAGAATTAATGAAGATGGGATATCTGAAAGCCAAAGACTTTTGGAATCAACAAGTTTTTTCCAGCTCGTCAGGCTAATAAGCATTAAATCATTCTGTCGCAAAAATTCTTTTTCAATTATCCTTTCATTGATAAGATTGATATGGTTAGGTGCTGATTGTTCTATGGCGCGAATTAATTCTTTTAATGCTGAATTATTTTTTATCCTGCCTGCTGCATCTAAAACAGTAATTTGTGCATTAGAATTTTTAATAAGCTTCTGAGCAAATTTGATTAGATAAATCTCCCCTTCACTGAAAACGGGAATAAAAATCCGGTCGCACTTGCCAAACCCTTTATCAAGCAAAACACCTACGGATATTTTACTTTTATCTAAGATTAACTGTGTTCTTTCATCAAAAGGAGAATGTTCAAATAAGTTTTCTCTTCCGGTCACCCGGTTAATGAGTTTTTCCGGATTAATAAGTTTTGTCGTAAAACCTAATATTTTTCCCAACAGGCTACCTTCAAAAATTGATTGGCCAACGCCCACTAAAAGTAAATCATAGTAGCCTTTATTAGCTACTTCAGTAATATCAGTATCTATATCATTTGACGCCTTAAAAAGGGTGGTTATTTTTTGGTTTAAACTTTCAGACTCTTCTATTATTGGGGAAAAACTCTCTGTTTCATATTGTTCAGCGTTGTAGTAGTTCAATTCATTAGTTGGTGTAAGGTGCATTACCGTAACCGATACGTTTCCATTCATATTCTTTGTCAGGCCGTTCGCAAGCCTTAGAAGCGATTTTCCACGTTCAGGGTTACCAAATGAAACTAATATTTTGTATTTACTGATTTGGCTGATTTCTTCCGGAACTTCTTCAGATTTCGATTTGAATGCCCAATATTGATAAAATCCAATGCAGGCCCGGTCATGAAAGTTGTAACTAGTGCCATTATTACCATCATAGTAAATATTTGAGGCGTTAAAATGCCCAGGTCATAAGCAATATTCAATACAATTAATTCCATCAGGCCCCTTGTATTCATTAAAGCGCCAATAGTTAAACTGTCTTTCCAATTCTGGCCTACGAATTTGGCTGCTAAAGCACTGCCTATAAATTTACCTGCAACTGCAACAATAATGATGAGGCCGGTTATTTTCCATAAATAGACCTCATTCAACAAACCTATTTGCGTTCTTAAACCTGTAAATACAAAGAATAAGGGCAGCAAAAGCACCAGAGCAACATCTTCTACTTTTTCAATAAATATATTTCTAAACTTTACATTTGCGGGCATTATAACGCCGGCCATAAAGGCGCCAAATAATGCATGGATGCCTATTACTTCAGTGATATAAGATGAAATAATTAGTGTCTGCAAGAAAACTGCCCATTTTTTCTTTTGTCTGGTGATTTCTCAGAGCCAGTTTCCGGATTTTATTATCCTTGAAGAAACATGCAGAAAAATATTACCATCATATTACAAATAGATATATCTGATAAGGGTTTTCTTTCATACTTCGCATACGCATCCCTATTATATCCTGATATAACTCTCTTTTTTACTTAGGCTGCTGTTTTCAGCCTTTGTTTTTTTCTCCTTTCTTCTTCGGCTTTTGCCTTAGCTTTAAGAGCATT
>DATKQQ010000114.1:0-2432 GCA_035532615.1 Hanamia sp. | reverse complement strand
GAGTAATCCGTGGATGATCAAGTTTAGTTCAATTATGTGTAAGAATCTTCTTATGCTGAATGAGAAAAGCCGTGTGAGGTGAGAATCTCAAGCACGGTTTTGTGGAGGGCTTGGGCTGAAATGCCCTTGCCTATCCGACCTCTTTGACCTGTGCATGAGCGTTACTTAGCCTTCATTTGATAAAAACATAATGTACAATAACATACGATAATTTTCAATCTAATCTTACGTATTTCAATAAATCTTTCGTTTTTTCAGAATAATAATTAACCGAACTAATATGCTTCCAATCGAAAGAGTGTTTTACAAATCTTGCTCTTTCGGGATTCTTATGCAGATAAACAATAACACAGGAGGATTGCGCTAACCCAATGATCACAACCTCGCAAGGTGAGGGCCTATATAGATAATCACTAATTACCTGGTATTTAGAAGAACCTGATCAGCTTACAAAAAAAACGTTCTAAATTTATCATTTCAAATAAGAATAAAATGATAGCTATGAAAATTAATAGAGTAAAAAAAGGATTGGATTTGAAGACTCATTGTTTCACTTTCTTAGGGATTTTATTTTTAGGTTTAGTCAACACCTACGGCTGCTATTGGCGTCCCGCCAACAGCAATAAGATATAAAGTCCTACAGTAAAGAAATTTTTTAAAGATTTTCTTTTTATCCCTCACCTTTCATTTGATAAAATTATTTTAAATAGCGGTATAGTATTTATTCTTGTTTCCGAAAAGACTTGTTGGCGTGACGCCAACAGTGGCCGGATAATTTATATTTGCAACATGATTTGCCACCTCACCGGCAGCATCACCAAACTATTCACCAATGAAGCAAAAAATTCTGTTGATTGCCACACTTTGTTTACTGGCAGGCTGTTCCACACATCGCAATCCCGACAAGGTATTGGCACAAACAATTCTCAGCGATTCATCTCTTACGAAGGTGGATAGCATGGCGCACGCCCTGCTGCAAAAAGGTTTCAATGCCGGGAGTGGCTATTCGCAGGTGTGGGTGCGCGATATGAATACATTCGTGGAAACGGCGCTGCAGGTAGTGGATCCCAAAGAGATAAGAGGAGCCATTTTGGTATTTTTTGCGCTGCAGCAACCCGACAACGAAATCGTTGATGGATATGTGCTGAACAAAGATTTTAACTGGAACGATCCGAATCAATACCGTTCCAAAGCAGATACTGCTCATGTCGGGTTTAAAAATACAGTAGAAACCGACCAGGAAACTTCGCTGATACAAACAGTAGCAAAATACGTGAAGGTCACTGGAGATACGTCCATTCTTTCCGAAAACATAGCAGGAAAAACCGTGCTGGAGCGCATGGGCTTGGCGGTGGATTATTTAATGAAAGAACGTTATAGTGAAAAATACGGATTGCTTTGGGGAGCTATGACTGCGGACTGGGGAGATGTGCAACCGCATACCGACGACGTGGTAGATATTGATTCCACCACTACACCCGCTATAGATATTTATGATAATGCCATGTTTATAATCGCACTCAATGACCTTGCGGGGATGACCAAAGATCCTTCTCAGCAACAGCGATGGAAAAACCTTAGCATTAGTATTGCTAAAAATGCACGCAAATATTTATGGGATGCAAAGAACCAAAAATTTATTCCACATATTTATCTCGATAAGTCTCCCATACCGGCAGACTTTGATGAGTCAAAAGTATTTTATCATGGGAGCACAGCAGTGGCCATAGAAGCGGGCCTGCTGAGTAAGGCTGAAATTGAGGCTTCCAATAAACACATGCTTGAAGATGTCCGTTTGTCGGGCGCCCCTTCCATAGGTCTCACCATATACCCGGTTTATCCTGATAGCTTTTTTCATGGAGGAATGGCGAAACCTTATATCTATCAAAACGGCGGAGACTGGACCTGGTTTGGCGCACGTATGATCCAGCAACTGGTTGCCAATGGTTTTGTGAAGGAAGCTTATGCAGAAATACGCCCCATGATCGACAGGGTAATAAAAAACAAAGGATTTTACGAATGGTATGGCGTGGATGGAAAGCCGGAAGGTTCCGCGAATTTTAAAGGTTCTGCAGGAACACTTGCCAAAGCCATCGTGATGTTGCAACAGTGGGCTGAGAAGCATGCATGATATAACATTTTTAAGAAAGCGTTGCAGTAAGCATTCAAAGCGAATGGCTGATAAATATTTATCATCTACTTTTTCCTGGCTTAATTCTGCAATTTCTATCAGCAGTAGTTTATTTACCTTACTCAAGTTTCGCACATAAAAAAAAGAACCAAAATGTGGGTAACTAAATAAAAAAAGCAGCATAATTGTTTGTATAAGTCACTGATAATCAGTAACTTAGTGTTGACAAACAAAACGCCCAATTATGCTGCAGTCCAAAGATATCAAAACAGTAAAGGAACTCCAAGAATATTTTTCAAAG
>DATKQQ010000113.1:0-5050 GCA_035532615.1 Hanamia sp. | reverse complement strand
CGAATAGACGAATAAAAAACTTTAAATTCCATAGCTTTGTGAAGTTTGGGTTAATTAATAAAGCAGTCTTTGCCGATTGTATTTTTAGGGTTAACCCGGACATTCCCCGGGTTCTGCTCTAACAGAATCCGGTTTTTGTTGGGTTAACTTATCTGCGTCTAACCATCAGGGTAATACATAAATAGTTTTGTTTTCGGTTTTAAAATGAATTTGACCTGTTTCTTCAAGGATATGCAGTAATCTTAAAACGGGTTCTTTTCGGGAAATTGTCGCGTTGAAATGTTGGGTATTTGTAGTCTCGTATTTTATATCTACATCGTACCATCTTGCTACTTGCCTCATTATGGATTGAATATCCGCATCGTGAAAAATGAATTGGCCATTTTTCCATGCAGTCACCTGGTCTGTATCTACAGAATTAACTAAAATAATTTTTGATGAAATTATTCTGCCTTGCTGGCCGGGTGTCAGGTTTTGTTCATCAGTGCCTTTTGTAATTTCTACACTTCCTTCCAATAATGTAACGTCTTTAGACTTTTCATTTTCGTAAGCCATAATATTAAAATGGGTTCCTAAAACTTTTACTTCACTGCCATCAGCAAGTTTTACTTTAAACGGTTTGGTTTTATCTTTTGTTATTTCAAAATAGCCCTCGCCTTTTAGCTCAACAATTCTTTCGGAGGTTGCAAATGCAGTTGGATATTTAAGCGACGATGCAGCATTTAACCATACAAGGCTTCCATCAGGTAATTGTACTTTATATTGTCCCCCCTTAGGAGTGGTAAGAGTATTGTAGTTGGCTTCACTATTACTACTGCTACTATCATTATAAAGAATTTCTCCGTCCTTAGATTTATTAATGATCGTTCCATTGTCACCTTTTATTAATCCGTTAGGTGCGCTAACCAAATCAATAACACTTCCATTGCTCAATGTCAGAGTGGCTTTGTTACCGCCTGGCTGAATTTCAGTTTGATCAATTTTTGCAATTAATGCCTGTTTACTTTGTTTATGATTTATTACTTTATAAATTCCAAAAGCTGCAATTAATAAAATTACTGATGCAGCAATACTATAAAACCATTTATTTGTTTTTAAATTTTTGTGCTCCGAGGTAATTTCAATTTTTTTCTTTATAGACTTTAATGATTTTTCAGTACTTACTTTATCCATCCATGCCAGGTTTGCTTCTATGTTTCTTTCATCAGTCAGTTCTTCAAACAAAATCATATTATCATCACTCGCCTCCACCCATTTATCGAGTTCGTCATGTTCTAATTCAGTAAGTGTTCCACGAATATATCCTGCAATTAAATAAGCAATTCGGTATGCTCCTTCATCCATATTTTTTAATGACTCTTCTTTCATAGTATTAAGGTAAAACTTTCTTGCTTTATTAATTTCAATCAGTAAGCCTTATATTGTAAATCCTTTTTTGAATAAAATGTCCATGTTAAATAAAAAAATAAATTTAATCTGCTGAAATTAAATAGCCTAATTACTGATATACCCGAATTTTATAAGAATAGGATTTTAAAGACGTGAATTGGAATAGTTGATATTACAAGAGCAAGATTAAAAAATAAAAATGGAAATAATTTTTACTTTTTTCTTAAGGACTGCAAGCCCTTTTGCTTTTTGAGTCCTAATGGTACTGGCAGTTATTCCCAATTCGTTTGAAATCTCCTTTACTGATTTACCATGGATGTATAGCATTTTAAAAATCTTTCTACATCCGGTTGGTAAAGTATTTATGAATTTATAGATTTCGCTTAAAAACTCCGCCCTTATAATATCTGCTTCATAATTATTTTCTAAATCTCCGATTGAAAGGTATCTTATTTCTTTTGTAATTATTGCTGATCTTTTCTGTTGCTGATGGAATTTTAAACAATCATTTCGTACAATTTGGTAAAGGTAGGAACGAATATTTTTTGCATTATCAAATTGCTGATGTTTCTTCCAGATTTTAATAAATGCAGACGAAGCAATGTCTTCTGCTTCGCATCTGTTATCCAAAATATGATTTGCAAAAAAACAAAGTGCAGGGAATAAATCCCGAAAAAAAAAGTCAAAACCTTTCTCTTCCCCTTGTTGAAATGCAAGAGCAAATTCACTCTCGTGGGTAGATTTAATTTGCAAAGGTTTTTAATTTTTAAGTTTTAATGCATAGCCATGGACAGCAGGCCAAGGCAGTTTTTGCTGCAACAAAATCATAGGTAATGGTAATGTATGCGAAAGATAAGTTGCAGCTACCGGCTATACATTACACGGGCTGTTTAGGCTTACATGCAAAAAGAAAATTAAGCTGACCTTCAATAAATTCTACTAAATTGACATGCAACTTTTTTAAAAATGTAATCTTTGAATTAGAAAAAATAATTTTATCTAGTGCAACACTATTAATAATTAATCCTATTTTAATGAAGCTTTGCAAGTAATTCTTTGGGCTAAGTAAAAACAAAAATTTAATATTTTGTTGACTTTTGGTTTGATTTTTATCTATTTTTGGTTGACCTTTATAATTAAAAAAACATAAGATGCAAAACGGAGATAATTTAAATATCCTTGAAGAAGAAAATCATGTTGGTCATAACGTCCAAAGGATCAGAGTTTACTTAGGAATAAAACAAGATGTTTTAGCAAAAGAATTGGGACTTTCGCAACCTCAAATTTCTCTAATTGAACAACAAAAAGAAATTGACGACCCGACCCTAACAAAAATATCAGGGGTACTTGGAGTTAGTGTAGATGTAATTAGGAAATTTAATATTGAGAAGGCTATCTATAACATTTGCAGTAATAATTATAAAGATGCTACAATTAATGAAGGAGCAAATACTTTTGCAATTGCACAACAACTCAATCCATTAGATAAAATTGTAGAGTTATATGAAAGGCTTCTTAAAAGCGAAAGAGAAAAGTTAGAAATATCTTTACGAAATAATTAATTTAAATTTTAAATTTTGAGAAATGCAGGACAACGAAACGCTAGAATATTCAAAGCATCTAGGACGTAAAATTAGTGGTATAAGACGTTTAGTAGGACTATCTCAGTCAGCGTTGGGAGAAAAGCTTGGAATAACAAAGCAAGCAGTTTCCAAATTAGAACAATCGGAGAAAATAGATGATAAAAGGATCAAAGAGGTTGCTGGTGCGTTAGGAGTGACCGAAGAAGGCTTAAAGAAGTTTAAGGATGAAAGTGTTATTTATAATACTATAAATTTTTATGAGAATTGTGGAGTTAAAACAGAGAATGTAATCGCCAACATTGAAAATTTTCACCAAACACAAGTTGAAAAATTGGCTAAAGTTTTTGAAGAATTAATTAAAATGGATAAGGGAAAGTTTGAAAAAGCAACTTCTGATAAAAAAACGAGGAATTAGGAAATGATGAAGAATATAAAAGCGAAAAATAATTAAGAGGCTGAACAATGCGGAAAGCTGATTCTCATGTGCCAATATTGAAAGAAAATGTACACTCCGAACTAAAAAGCAGCTTTGGAGATGCGGTTATTGAGACACTTTCAGCATTTGCAAATACAAAAGGCGGCAGCATTTACATAGGAGTTGATGATAAAGGAAAGCCCGTAAAAGGCTTCACTATTGGGGTAGAAACATTTCAAAAATGGATCAATGAAGTTAAATTAAAAACACAACCCAGCATTATCCCGGATGCTGAAATTGTAATGGTTGATGGTGTAAAGGTTGGCGTTCTGTCAATCAAAGAATTTCCCGTAAAGCCGGTTTCCTTTAAAGGAAGATATTATAAAAGGGTTGGCAATTCCAACCATCAATTGTCAGTTGTTGAAATTTCTGATTTAAGCCAGCAATCCCTTCAGCTTTCATGGGATTCGTATCCGGCCCTCGGGAAAACGTTTAAAGATCTTGATGCGTCGTTGATTGAAAAATTTATCACTAAGGTTAATACAACTGGCCGGTTTCAATTGCACACTAATATAAAAACCAGTCTGGGAAAGCTTAAACTGGTTAATGGCAATCAAATTACCAATGCCGCGTGGCTACTTTTTGGTAAACGAAATATTGGTTATAATGTACACTTGGGCAGATTCAAAACGCCTACTCATATCATTGATGATAAAATGCTAAATGGTGCATTGTATGAAACGGTAGAAGAAATTATGCAATACCTGATTGCCCACATAAAGGTTGCATTTGAAATTAAAGGAATGCCTACACAAAGGATTGAAATTTTTGAATATCCTTTACCGGCTCTACGTGAGATAGCTCTTAACTGTCTTATTCATAGAGATTATCGTAGTCCGATAGATGTGCAGATAAAGTTATTTGATAATCATGTCTCATTCTTCAACCCTGGAAAACTATTGGGCGACCTAACATTGGAAGACTTAAAACATGATAACTATCGTGCTTACGCGAGAAACAAGCTTATAGCAGAAGCATTCTATCTTACCGGAGATATTGAAAAATATGGCAGTGGTTTTTTACGGATACGAAAAGAGATATATAGTTATCCAACTATGAAACTGGACATAGAGGAAATTCCTAATGGTCTAAATGTATCTTTATCCTATACACTTCAAAAGACAGGGACGCATGTCAATAACGTGAGTGATAACGTGAGTGATAACGTGAGTGATAACGTGAGTGATAACGTGAGTGATAATCTTTCTCCAAACCAACAAAAAATTATTAATGCTATAAAGGTGAATGAAAAGATAACTTATGCAGCCTTATCAAGGCTTATAGGTATAGCACCAACAAATATAGCAAGAAATATAAGAAAATTAGTTGAGGCCAAAAAGCTCACCCGTGTGGGATCTGCAAAGGGCGGTTATTGGAAAGTAGAAGATTGATGTATGAAAAAGAAATGAAATGCAGTTAATTTCTCAAGTTTCGCACATAAAAAAAAGAACCAAAATGTGGATAACTAAATAAAAAAAGCAGCATAATTGTTTGTATAAGTCACTGATAATCAGTAACTTAGTGTTGACAAACAAAACGCCCAATTATGCTGCAGTCCAAAGATATCAAAACAGTAAAGGAACTCCAAGAATATTTTTCAAAG
>DATKQQ010000112.1:0-6970 GCA_035532615.1 Hanamia sp. | reverse complement strand
TTATAAACCATCTAGCTTTGCAGGTTCATCATAAAATATATGCACTACTGAAGGAGAGGGGGTTATTATCAAAATATTCTATTCGGGATTTTATTAACTTCCTTTCCGACATCCGAAAAGTTAGGGTAAACAATCAGTGGCTGCTTGAACCTATGATTGATAAACAGAAGAAATTAGTAGAAAGTATTGGAATTACTATTCCGTAAGAAAAAAGTTACAGTTTAATGTAAAGCGAAAACTTCTTAAACCCCATCTTATGTAAGATTCACGCAGAAATTTTTGCGGTATAAATTCCCCACAAAATGTTGGAAATTGAAAAATATTATTCAAACTGAAAGTATTTTATAAAAATATTTTATTGATTCATGTGCATAAAAAAAACCGGCACGAAGCCGGTTCTATTTTTTAAATTTTTTATGACCTATTTCCCAACTACTTTGAACTGAACTACACCATTGTTTAGTTCTCCTTTCAAATAGACATTATCAGGAGTTTGATATAGTTGTTCACCATTAATATCTACCAGTTTTGAACCATTTGGTAATTGCGCCATAGTATCTCCTATTTGCAATGTAGAAGTATTTGGAGGTGCTACATTTGAAGGAGGAACGTTTGAAGGAGCAACATTCGAAGGTGCAGCATTTGTAGCAGGATATTGTTGCTGAGAATCATCTCCCTGAAATTGCGATGCACCATTATCAGTTGTACCATTATTATTTTGATAATCAGGAGTATTATTGATGACTCCGTTTTTACCTACAACTGTAAATATTGTATTGCCATTTGCGTCTTGCCCCGCTTTATAATAGGTACCATTGAGTTCGTACAATGTTTCACCATTTACGACAACAGATGTAGCACCCCCAGGTAAAGATGAAACCGTAGCACCCATAGGAGCATCAACTACCTGATAACCATCATTGCCATAGTTCTGATAATAAATTCCATTATAATAATAATAAGGATAACCTCCCCAATAAAAGCTTGAATATCCAAAAGGAAGTATGCCTATGCGAAGACCAAAGGGTGGAAAAACTGGTTGGTAAAATCCATCATAATAACCATAATAAAATCCACTGTGATAGTAATATGGATAACCGCCAAACCTTATTGAAATAAAAGAACGTGGTATAAATCTGTATCGTGTACCATACATAAAGGATGTTCTATGTCCATAAACATTACCATAATAATTATGATAAACATATCTATTGGAATAACCGCCCCTATAAGACCCTCTTTGCATAGCGTAATTATTGCGTGAAAGAACTGTTGTACGTGTGTTATAAACGTTTGTATTTCTTTGTGGTGATCTCGCCACTACATTTCCACGGTAACTATTGCGCATTGAGTTATTTCTAACAATTGTGCTTCTATTGCTATTAAAAGACCTCTGAGGTGCAGATTGCCTGTAAGTCATATTTCTAACGGGTGCAGAACTACGGGAAAAACTTCGCGAAGGTCTACCTTCGTTTCCTCCACCACCCCCCCTGGAATCTCTACCTCTTTGGGCCTCCACACTGTTGAGTAAACCAACAGATAAGGAAGTTAGAATGAATATTTTAATTATCTTTTTCATAAAAGTTTTTTTTATTTTTGGAAACATTTACCAAATTTAATTATTTGCTATTTAGCAGTTCAATTTATATTGTTAAATAATTCCACTTAAATTTTTTACAATAGATAGATTTTAAAATGTGAATAAGGTTTAATAAAAAATTGAGTTTTGATTATATTTAACATTTAAGTTCCTTTAAACCTAAATATTTTGAATCCTTCTCTCCAGAAAACAATCTCAATTTCTTTATGTTAACGTTTACAAGCTGCACTTTATTTGCCAAATCAAAAAGATATTATTCTTAAAGACAATATAGCTAAAACGGGAATAGCTACAAAAGTAATACTTCATCTAATGCTTTTCTTATTATTAATCTGATTCAGCTTTAAAAGTAGTATAATACAAAATTCAAATTGGAAATATGAGGAAAAAATAAAATATTTTATGCTATTTTTCCAAAAAATGAAAATGGAGAAAAAGTAAATGTAATCAAGTAAAATAACAATCCTTATTAATCATGTATCCTAAAAAATAACCGTCCTTCGGGCGCCTATTTTTAATCAAATTCTTCAATACCGCCCAAATAATTAAAGGTGGCTATATTTGCTTCATGGAAAAATACTTGAGTGATTTATTTAGCAAACAGCATTATGATGAAAATAATTTTTTTCTGATTGCAGGGCCTTGTGTGGTAGAAAGTGAAGAATTAATTTTTGAAGTAGCCGAAAAAGTTTCGGGTATTTGTAAAAAATTAAAGATTCCTTACATTTTTAAATCTTCTTACCGCAAGGCCAATCGTACAAGTGCTTCTTCATTTACAGGACTTGGCGATGAAAATGCATTGCAGATGATTAAAAAATTAGCAAATCAATTATCCTTGCCAACAATTACAGATATACATGCGCATGAAGAGGCAGCAATAGCTGCTAAATATGTTGATATACTTCAAATCCCGGCATTTCTTTGCAGACAAACAGATCTCTTAATCGCAGCGGCTCAAACCGGGAAAATTGTAAATGTAAAAAAAGGTCAATTTGTAAATGGGGATTCCATGAAATTTGCAGTAGAAAAAATTCAAAAAGCAGGCAATTGTAAGGTAATACTTACCGATAGAGGGAATACTTATGGTTACAATGACTTGATTGTTGACTTTAGGAATATTTCAATTATGAAAACCCACCAGGTACCTGTAATAATGGATTGTACGCATAGTCTGCAACAACCCAATCAAAGCAGTGGAATTACAGGCGGCAATCCAAAAATGATTGAAACTATTGCCAAAGCCGCAATTGCTGTGGGAGCAGACGGTTTGTTCATTGAAACACATCCTAACCCAGCCAAGGCAAAAAGTGACGGTGCCAACATGCTGAGACTTGATTTATTAGAAGAACTTCTCGCTAAATTAATAAAAATAAGACGTGCAATTGAATAGTTCCCCTTAAAAACTGAGATAATCCATACCAATATAGGTTTATAATAAAGAATTGCGTGATAAGATTTGCAAGTTATTTTTAAAATTGCCAAAAGGCTGCCAATTTATGTAAGATTTTTACACAAAAATATTTTTCAGTCTTGCAGGTGTTCCTGATCAGAAACATCCGATGGATCAATTAGCAATAAAATAGATTAGCCATTTTTTGATAACCCTATTAAGAAGAATTACATTAAAAAAATGAATTGCATCAATAAGACTGATGCTATCCCAGCTTATTGCTCAAAAATTAAAAGTGACTTATTTTGGGTTGACTATTTGGCGACAAGACTCATTTCGCACCTGTCAATGATTTTATTAATTTAATCTCATCTTTACAAAAAGGAGTTCCGTCTTTCCGGAATATATCATGAAACCAAACTTTAGGTTCCCCACCATTTGGCATCGGAGTATCCCACGCATATATCGTATTTGTTTTACCGGATACCAATCCCCAATTAATGGCGCCAACATCATTTTTTTTGAGCAAAGGCATGATAGTCGAAAACAGGCTTCCCCTCGTTCTTGCCATATATTCTGTGCATATTAATGGCCGGCCGTAAGTTTTTAAAGAATCAATCACTTTAGCGTGTTCAGGCTCTTTGTCATAATTATGGTAAGTTATCACATCTGAATTTGCTAACTGGTACTTATTTAAGTCTGTTAGTTTATTATTCCATACACCCGCAGATAAAGGCTGGCCAGGATTTACTTCCGTGGCCCATGTAAATACTTTTTTTAGAAGATCCATACTCTGATCACCATAATTTGAATTACCAGGCTCATTATAAAGATCCCATAACAAAATCCTTTTATCATGTTTAAAGGTTGCCATTATATCTTTTACATATCTCTCCAAAGTATCTCTCAGCAATGGTTCTGTATGGTATAAAGTGCCGGGATCTCTTAACCAGCGGGAATTATGAATTCCAATTTTTGGTGCAGGTTGTGGTCCTGCATGATAATGATCGTTCCAACAATCATCAAATATTACAAAGATGGTTCCAATGTGATGTTTGTTAGCAATGGAAAGATATTCCTTCATCCTGTTCTTAAATCCTTCCGGGTCTTCCTGCCAGGCTACATGATGTAGAAATACACGCATCGCATTAAAACCTATTGATTGCGCGTAACCTAATTCGCGATCTATTGTTTTGGGATCAAAAGTAGCAGCCTGCCACATTTCTAACTGGTTGACGGCGGTACTGGGAATAAAGTTACTTCCCCGCAGCCATCCTTTTTTTCCATACCATTCATTCGCTTTTGTCTTACTCCAAACGGTCCTTTCGTTTTGCGCATACACATGGCCGATACTTAATAGTAACGCACTAAAAAATAAAAAAAATAGTTTCCTCATCTTTTGAATATTGGTTTAGTTCCTTCGACAACCTTCAGGCTCAGACATCCTTCGACAAGCTCAGGAAATATTATTTCACCACTGGAAAAGCGGAGATTCTTAATCTGGCCGCTCCCATTGGTATTAATTCTATTGTTTCTTCGTTCGTATGAACATCTACCGGGCTTTGCGGCAACAATCCACAAAGTCCATATTTATCCAGTGTCCATTCCGGAATCAATTTCCCTTTTGCTTTTATCATTATTGGCACATCTTTTTGGTCAAAAGGAAAATTACTCCCAGGCCACGTCTTTTTTATAATTTCAAATTGTTCGGAAAGTGATTTACTGTTTAATTCCAATCCGTAATTCCACATACTTGCCGGATAAATATTATAGGCAGGCCATTTGGCTTCATCAACATCCGGCTGCCATTTAGAATCGCTTATTGCAGATTCTTCGCTATTTATTTTTTTATAATATTCTTTAATCTTTAAAGAAAACGTAAGAGGACCGTAGTTTAAACTTACACTGTTTTTATTTTCTGTCCATAATCGCAAAGTTAAATGCATCGGCAATGTGAGTTCAATCACATCTCCCTGCTTCCATTTATTTTCAAGACGAATGTAAGAGCCTGGCGTAGCATTTACATTTACAACATTTCCATTCATCATCACTTTAGCATCATTGCACCAGCGGGGAATACGGAGATACAATGGAAAACTTACCGGTGAAGAAGTATTAACTTCTATCTTAATATTTTCATCAAACGGGTAGTGAGTGGTTTGCTTTAATGTAACGGTATGGCCTGAACGATTTCCAACTTTCACATTCACTTCGCTACTATTGTACATCATCGCAGCTATTCCATTATCAGGAGTAGCCATCCACAAATGTTCTTCATAGTAAGGCCATCCCTGGGAATGGTTATGTTGGCAACAGCGGCTGCTGAAAGGATTCATCGTTAAAAAAGGGCCTGCATTTTCAATTCCGGGAGAATGATTTTTATTATCGCTTACCACCATATTGGGTGCTGTGAGATAACGAAGGCCTCTGAAGTTGGCCATTACAGCGGCGGGATAAGTATTGAATGCAACATCCTCGCAATTATCTGCCCACATTGGATCTCCTGTGATGCCGGATAATATTTCATCGCTTGACATTTGCTCTACCATTCCACAGGTTTCTACTGCCTGCCTTGGATCCGTATAACCTTTTCTGGCATCTTCATCTGCTCCAAACATGCCTCCTGGTACTTGTCCATAAATATTTCTTACGAGATGAAAATCGTTATAAGTTGCATTCAAAAGGGTGCTATCTTTTGTTTGCATGTAATAGGTTGCAGGTTCCCTGAAACTTTGTGCAATATTTACATTGTGCCAATTGGGTAAATTATTTCTTTGATCCCAGTTAGCTGTATTTCTGAAGATTTTAGTGCCCAGATCTAGTAACCATTTTTCGCCTGTGTGATCATACAACCAATAGATACTATACAAATTATCACCACCACGACTGTTTTCCCAATAAGTTTTTAAAAGAATACTATCCGGAACAGTAGATTGCCATTTAAAATAATTTGTCATAAGCGAAATTACACGGGCATCATTACTGTATTCATAATAAGATTGCAGGCACCACAGCATAATCATATTGGGCCAGAGATCGGGAACCTTTATGATTTTATTTTCTTTGTTTCTAACAACTTCGCCCGGGCCAAAAAATCCATCAGGACGTTGGCTTTCAAAAACTTTTTCGAGCCATGACCGTGTTTCATTAATTATTGATTTGTCATTTAAAATATACCCCATATCTCCATATCCCTTTAGCCAGTAAGGAACTTCTTCCCAACCGTGATCTCCTTTACCGGTGCCGCTAAACCATGCATTATTTTTTTTAACAAGCCAAGCGCTTATCTCACCTAGTTTTCCGGTTAATCCATCTCTTTGCAGTTCCAGGTATTTCAATATCCATCCTCCAGGTTTAATAGTGCCTACCGGAAGCTTTATAAATACCAAAGGTTCCAATGGTTTTTTATTGCTGACGTAATATGAATTTATAGAAGTGGTAGCCGGGCGATTTACAAAAGAGGCTTTTAATGAATTCTGAGCATTAGAGATATGAAAACAAAAAAGTAGAATTAAACCAATAACAGTAAATAAAAATTTATCGCTTTTCTTTTCTCTTTTTATCATTTTTATTATAATCCTTTATTCAAAATTAATTTAAAACAAACAACTTGTTCTTAATGTGACTAAGTTTTGAACTTTCTTTATCCATTAAATTTTATCCAATTTCAAACAAAAGAAACTGAGTTTTTTCTAAAGGATTAAAATTATTATCTGCAGCAAAAATCAGGTTTCTTTTTCCATTAAAATTTGGGTTCAAAAGTTATTCCTTCCATATTATCAATATATATCCCCACGCTATTCATAATCAAAAGTAATTTCTTTGAAGCGATTTCCACATTCAGGGGTGCATTTCAAAATGTCGCGGTTTAAGCGGTGCGTTTAAAATTAGTTTTAACCATCTTTATTATTTTTCCCCATTGCCCATTCATCCTTATTACTCTGAGATTGAGCATGTTTTGGGCACCTTCATAACTCCAG
>DATKQQ010000111.1:0-11362 GCA_035532615.1 Hanamia sp. | reverse complement strand
AAAATAATTAATAAGCTAAAAATAAAACTACCAACGATGTTGTAGATATTTTTTCAATATAGCAGAATTAATCATAAATGCCATCTACAAGGGCTTACAGAGGAAAGTGAAAGAAGTTTAAAAAGGAAAATCCGTTTTAAATATCTTTTAAATCAAAAGATTTAAAAATGGATTTATACGGAAAAGAAAGTAAGAGCATTCCACAAAAAACATCCTTCATTTAATCGAGATTTTTATTGTTATGGCTGTCTTATTGGATATTATTTCAACACGTGGGTGAATGGTGTGGAAAGCATTTGAATATTCATAATGCCAAAGAAGATATTTCAAGAAAGATACTCATTTTTACTTTTAATATTGTAATCCTTTCTAAGGATTGGGTATATGATGTTTTTTTCTAAAATGCTTATCCCTTTTATTTATTAAAAGTTATAAAGTACTTTCTTTCAAAAAGCTTTTATGCAATGAAAGCACCTGCGGAATCAACATCTGTTGCTCATCATTAACGATAATAAAATCGCACTTTTTTATCTTTTCTTCTTCGTCCATTTGCAATTTCATTCTTGCTTCTACCTGTTCACGGGAAATATGATTCCTTTCCATTGCGCGCTTTATTCGTAGTGCTGAGGGTGATTGCACACCAATCACATAATCCAGAAATTTATTGGATCCACTTTCAAAAATAAGTGCGGCTTCTTTTATAACGTAAGGAGAATTTTGTTTCTTCATCCATTGACCTGCATCTTTTAGGGTTGCCGGATGAACCAAAGAATTCAATAATTCTATTTTTTTACTATCATTGAAAACCAGTACAGATAAGTATTTACGGTTAAGTTCGCCGTTCACATAAGATTCATCTCCAAACGATCTGATGATATTATTTTTCAATTCCTCGTTTTCAGCCATCAGTCTTTTGGCAGCATCATCGGAACTATAAACCGGAATGCCCAGCGCATTAAATATGCGTGCTACAGTGCTCTTGCCACTGCCAATTCCTCCGGTAATTCCTACTTTAAGCATCCTTTCTCATAATATTTTAAAATCGAAGATAACGACTTTAGGGAGGGTTCAAACTATCAAACTATGTTGAAATTAACAACAGTAGCTACCCTGAAAAAAATTAACATTTTGAAGATAGTTTTATTTTGTCTTAAGCAAAAAATAGTCCCAGGCTAATTTTGAAATGTCAGAGATCATTTTCTCATTTGTTTCGTTATTTTCTTTTGAGTTTGAAACGAAAACACTTATGGCAAAATATTTTCCGTTGGGTAATATTACAATTCCTATATCATTAATTGAGGCAGTTACTCCTTGTTCATTTGTATCAGAAGTACCTGTTTTATGGGCTACAATGGTTCCTTTTGGCAGTTGCCCTTTTATTCTATCTTTTCCTATTGATGTTTCAGACATTATCTTCCACAGGTATTCATAACTTTTTTTAGACAGGATTCGTCTTTCATAAAATAATTTCAATAAAGATGTTGAGGCTTTGGGTGTAATCCAATTCAAAAATTGAACATCCCATGCTTTATGCATTTCTTCTTCATTGGCCACTATGGATACATCTTTAATACCAATTTTATGAATGTAATCATTTACTTTCATGGCACCGCCAATAAGCCTTAAAAGAATATCACATCCATTGTTATCACTTTCGGAAACAGTATATTTCAGAATTTCAGCCAAAGAAATTTTGACATTTCCATTAGGGTATTTTCCCCGGAGAGGACTCCATGTGTTTGGCAATAAATCGCTTTGGTTTAACAGTATTTTTTGGTTTAAAGATAAGCGGCCTTTGTCCACTTCGTGAAGCACGGTTAATGCAATAGGAAATTTAAATACACTTTGCAAGGGAAAATGTTCTTCGCCGTTAATGGAAAGTGTATCTTTCCCGTTATTCCCACTAATTGAAACACCAACAACAGCGTTTCTTGTTGAAACGAGTTGCAGAATTTTTTCACGTAATGAATTTGTACTTTGAGCAGATACCCGGAATGTGATAAACAGAAATAATAAAACTATGGGGTAAAATAGTTTAGTCATATTTTTCATCCGCCTTTACATGTTTATGGTATCTGCAGAAATTGCACCATCCCGGAATATATACCTGGAACAAACTACGTACTTATCAATCATTTGATAGGCGCCGCCGTTTGTACTTTATTAAGATTGGTAGTCATTTCCATACTTACCGCGCTTTTTTCCATTTTAATATAAGAGCCTGGATTTATCTCAAGCAGAAAAGTGCCGTCATCATTCATTCTGTTGATGGTACCATGTATTCCGGCTATAGTAACTACTTTGTCGCCTTTTTGCAAATTGGCCATAAATGACTTTTGTTGTTTTGCCTTTTTTGCCTGTGGTCTTATCATAAACATCCAGAAGACCAGGATCATTAATCCTAAAAATACAAATTGAAATCCTCCGCCACCCTGGCCTTGTCCCAACATTAAAAATACCGTTGCTAAATTCATATTGTTTGTTTTGTTTGCTGTCTCTGCAGCGATTTAGAAAATTATTGTTTATTGAAATTATTTTTTACTTTCTACCATACCCGTTAACACCAGAGTAGGAAAAGGAGGATATGCATTAGACTCTACCCTAATCTCTTTATGCGCCGGTCCTACTCTTCCTTCACTATTGAAAACTACTTTTAAAATCCCTATTTCTCCGGGTTTAATAGGTTCTTCCGGTTTTTCAGGCACGGTACAACCACAACTTGCCACTGCCGAAGCTATCACCAAAGGCTTATTGCCGGAGTTTCTAAACCGATAATTATAAACCACCTTTTCCCCGTCAGTTACTTTCCCAAAATCATAAGTTGAATCCAGAATGACAACTGATGTTGAATCCGTAAAATGAGGTCCATAAGCCTGCAATCCGGGATGATATTTTGAATTCCTGATATTGCAGGAGAACAGAGTACCAAAAACACAGAGAACAAGTATTATTTTTTTCATCTCCATTTTTTTGCAAATGTATTATAAAGAGCTGTTTTTATAATTGGTCTTATGGATTTTATTTTGTGACAGCAATTCTTTGTGAATATTATCCATTATGCCATTTACAAAATGACCGCTTTGTTCTGTACTGTATTCTTTTGCCAGGTCTATATATTCATTGATAGTAACTTTCGGTGGAATGGTTTCAAAATACAGAAATTCGCACAATCCCATTTTAAGCAATATCATATCAAGCAAAGCAATTCTCTCGGAATCCCAGTTTTTTAATTTGGGCTTTATCATATCCAGGCAAAGTTCATCCTTATCAATTACCGTTTGAAGCAGATCAACGCCAAATTTCATCTTCTCCTCTCCTATCATTTCTTCAAAATTAAATCTGGAAGGTTTTTGTAAAAAATTGGCCATTAGAATAATCATTACCTCTGCATCATCATCCCAATGAATAAACTTTTCTTCCACGTCGCTAAGAAAATATTCATCAGGAAACATCAAATCAGAAAAAATAAATTCCATTATTTTTTTTTCTAACTTTTTATCGCGGACCGGCGAAGAAATATATTCTTTATATTCTGAAGAATGAATCAATCCAGTATAGCATTTCTTTATAAGTTCCTCATTAATCAGATATCTTATTTTAAATCTTTCTACTGAATTTTGATACGATACATTTTCATTAATTGCCCGGATTAGTTCATTTTCAGCGATTTTAGTATTTACTTTCAAGTCGCTCTCTGTAGGCAAATATTTTTGCGATTTTTTCAATGCATCTTTTTCTGAATAGCGCGCCACTTCAAGCATGTAATAAACGAGATAAGCAAATAACTGTTGTGAATTTTCAAGGCTCCTTTTCAGAACCTGTAATGGTTCGCCAGGTCTGGTTTCCTTATTCATAGATTCAATACTGTAAAGCGTTTGCATCACCTTCACGCGGATATTTCTTCTGCTGAGCATTATTTAAGAACTATTTTTGGGCTGCGAAGATAATGGATTAGTTTTTCTTAGTTCATAGTTTTTAGTTCATAGTTCGTAGTTTCAAACATTGTCAATGTCAATTGACAATTATTTTTCCGCTTGTACGGTTCCGCTTCCCGCAATATGAATTTCAGGAGTTGCCGGATTTCCTGAATAAAATACGTCGCCACTGCCTGCTACATTTACTTTTAAACTTACACTTGCAAAAACATGAACATTTGAACTTCCTGCAACATGAATTACTGCATTTTCAGATTTGAGATTGCTACACTTTATATCACCACTTCCACTTATTTTACAATCAAAATTTTTTGTCATTCCGGATAATTCAATATCGCCTGATCCTGAACCGGTTACTTTTATGAAAGGTGCATTTAAATTAGCTTTTATGTCTCCGGGGCCAGATTTTATTATATCAATTTCATTGTTACTTTGAATTACGCCATTGGTAGAAACATCTCCTGAGCCGGAAGTTGCGATCCTGTCGAGTGTGGGAACCGTTACCGTTACTTTTGCATGATCGTTCATTATATAATATCCATTTTTATAGTGAATACTTAGTTCGTCACCATTAACTTCTGTAACTAAGTAAGGAAGAAGGTTTTCGTCGTCTTGTACTGAAAGTGAATAAGAGTCACCACTATCAATCACCAAATCAATAGAACCGGAAGTTCTTATTCCCCTGATATTAGAAAGTGGCCTTTCTTCCTCACGCACATTTCCATTTCCCGAAATAGATTCGCATGAGATAAAACTTATTGAGGCAAACAGAAGAATCATTAAATTTCTCATATCTATTTGTTTTTATATAAAAAGAAATGCAATTTACAAAATCATTAAACGATTTACCTTCGCAGCAAATGAATGAAAAAATACTGATTCTTGATTTCGGTGCTCAATACACTCAATTGATTGCCCGAACAGTAAGAGAAGCCAATGTATATTGCGAAATTATTCCTTACAACAAGGAAATTGAATTTTCCGCCAGCCTCAAAGGCGTTATCCTCTCCGGCTCGCCTTTTTCAGTGAATGACGAAAATGCTTTATTATTAAATATAAAAGAAATAAATGAAAAAGTTCCTGTTTTAGGAATATGCTATGGTGCTCAATTAATCGTAAAACTTTACGGAGGTATGGTAGAGAAAAGTGATAAGCGCGAATATGGAAGATCCAAATTGCAAATAAAAATTACTGATAACTTATTGAAAGATGTGAAGAATGATTCAGATGTGTGGATGAGCCACAGCGATACGATCAAAAAACTTCCGGAAAATTTTTCAATTACTGCCTGTACTCATAACATTCCGGTTGCAGCTTTTAACAGTAAACAGGAAAATAACCCAATTTTTGGTTTACAGTTCCATCCGGAAGTGTATCATTCTGCCGAAGGCAAAAAAATCATAAAAAACTTTTTAGTAAACATCTGCAAATGTAGCCAGGACTGGACTCCAGTGCATTTTATCAACGATACGGTGGCTTCTATCAAAAAAACAATAGGGGATAAAAAAGTGATTATGGCATTGAGCGGAGGAGTGGATTCTACTGTCGCTGCCACTTTAATTCATCGGGCCATCGGCAAAAATCTTTTTGGAATCTTTGTTGATAACGGAGTGCTTCGCAAAGATGAATTTGAACAGGTTATAGATTCATGTAAAAGTATTGGATTGAATATAAAAGGAGTAGATGCGAAAGATTATTTTTATAAAGCGCTCGCGGGGAAATCTGATCCGGAAGAAAAAAGAAAAGCCATCGGGAAAAGTTTTATAGAAATTTTTGACCGGGAAGCGCATCAATTAGAAGGAATTGAATTTTTGGGACAAGGTACTATTTATCCCGATGTGATAGAATCACTTTCTGTGCATGGACCATCAGCTACTATTAAGTCGCACCACAATGTGGGAGGACTTCCTGAACGAATGAAACTTAAGTTAATAGAACCTCTTCGTTCTTTATTTAAAGATGAAGTAAGAAAAGTAGGCGCAGAACTTGGATTACCTTCTGATCTTCTGAACCGCCATCCTTTTCCGGGTCCTGGATTGGCGATCCGGATTTTAGGAGAAGTTACTGAAGAAAGGGTACAATTATTGCAGAAAGCAGATGCGGTTTATATTAATTCTTTGAAAAAATTTGATTTATATGCAACTATATGGCAGGCAGGCGCGATCTTGTTGCCTGTAAAAAGCGTTGGCGTTATGGGAGACGAAAGAACTTATGAATTTACAGTTGCATTACGAGCCGTAACTTCTGTGGATGGAATGACGGCTGACTGGGCTCATCTTCCTTATGATTTTCTGGCGCATGTTTCAAACGAAATCATTAATAATATAAAAGGGATTAATCGCGTTGTGTATGATATAAGTAGTAAGCCTCCGGCTACTATTGAGTGGGAATAAAGAAGATCAGGAATTAAGAATTATGAAAAAATATATTTTATCATTCATTATCCTTTTTGTTTTTTCAGGCGTTCAAAACTTGCATGCCCAGGTAAATAATACTACAATAGATAAATCTTATCAGGACACCACTATAGAGAAAACCTATCGGGTTGCCATTTTTGCTCCATTATACCTGGATTCATTATTTATGGGAAGCATCCTGAGATCCCAGACATCTATACCCGGATTTGCTATGGCCGGGCTTGATTTTGTGCAAGGGGCGCAACTTGCTTTGGATACTCTTACACTTAACGGAAAGCATGTAGAGGCATATATTTATGATTCTAAATCCGTTAACCAACCGGTTTTATGGCTTGTCAGAAATGGAAAATTAGATAATCTTGATCTTATAATAGGTTCTGTTAAAGAGCCTGAATACAGTTTGCTCGCCCAATTCGCGCAGCAAAAAAATATTCCTTTTGTGTCGGCCACATATCCAAATGATGGCGGATTAAGGAAGAACCCATTCCTTATTATTGTAAACTCTACTTTGAAAGCTCATTGCGAAGGAATATTCAGCTACATTTTACAAAAACATGACACAGAAAATATCTATCTTGTAAAAAAGAAAAATGATAACAGGATTGACAATTATTTTAGAGATATCAATTTCAGGAATGGCAAACCACTTTTAAAAATCAGAACTATTATGCTGGATAGTTCTATTTCCTCAGATGGATTAAAATATCTTGTAGATACTACCAAACCAATGGTAATTATCGGGGCCAGCCTTAATGAAACTTTTTCAGAAAAATTGGCAGATGCCGTTTATCCAATTCAAAAAACCAATAAAGTAGTTTTTATCGGGATGCCCAACTGGGACGGATTCGACAATTTTTATAATAAAGACGCTTATGCTGACTTCCCTATCTGCTTTACTACTCCGCATTTTGATGCAAAAAATAATGCCTTAAGCAATTACCTCGATTCGACTTATTTTAAATTGTACCGGGCAAGTCCAAGTGATATGGTAGAAAAAGGATTTGAAACCACGTACGATTTTACCAATGTGTTAATCAAACATCCGGGAGAATTTATGCAAAATCTTAATGATACTTTGTATGCTCCTCTTCATGATTTCAATTTTCAACCCATATTTCATGATACGGATAGTACCCTACCTGATTATTATGAAAATAAACACCTCTTTATTATGCAAATATTAAATGGTGAAATTGTAAGAGAATGGTGAGAAAGTCCCGATAGTAGCTATTAGGAGAGTGAGATGGATTTAGAACCTTTTACTCATTCTTCCCACTTAACAAAAAGTACTTTTGAGTTAACTTAGAAATCTCCTCAGAGGTAAGAATGTTAGAAATTGTAATTGCATCAAGCGATCTTGAAATAGATAAAGAAAAGCAATCAAGAGCGTTGGATTTATCATTTGAGGAAAGTATGCCTTTTAAAATATTAAACACAGACAAGAAAGTTGATTTCACTACATAAGGAAGTTTCAAATTACCGTCCCTGATTTGTAAAACGGGGGTTACAAATAAAGTAAAAATATTAGTTAATCGTTCTTCATCAAAGCTTTCATTCCTTTTATCAATAACATCATCAATTTCTTTCAATGCAATCCCGGGTAAAGCTTTTATTGCGTTTAATTTATCCTTTATTTCATCCTGGAAATTAAAATTATCCCATAAAACCAATGCTTTTTTTGAAAGGGTAAAAGCCAAATCAAGACTCTGATTTTTATCAAGGGCTGTCCACCAGCATTTATCCGGGTTTATTGCCATAAAAACTATTTTGAAACTGTTTTCTTAATTTTCCAATAAATACTTTTATCTATTCTGATCTTTTAATACAGAAAATTTAGGATACTAATTAATAATATACACAAGACCATCCCGATTATGTAAAATTCACGCATTGATGATAAAGAAATATGAAAACTTATCTAAAGGTTAGAAAATCACTAAATATGGGCTGCAGTATGTATTAATTGGAAATTGCACTTTAGATTTTGGGTATAATTTTCAGGAAATCTTCTTTTCGCCTCCTGGCAAGCGGAAGTTCTGTTTTATCAGTAAGTAACACATAGTTATTCCCTTTATGAAACCTGTCAATATAGAGTAGATTGATGATATGAGTTTCGTGTATCCTGAAAAATTCATTAGATGAAAGGGTTTCTTCAAAATCGCCCATAGTGCGACTGGATAATATCACTTCTTTATTTACAAGATGAAATTTTGTATATCTTCCGCTTGCTTCGAGCCGGATAATATCTTTCATTTTTATAAATCTTATACCATCTACAGATGCCAAAGTGAGGGTTCTTTCGAGCGCGTGGTGCTGATTGAGATTCCTGAGTAGCACATCAATTTTTTCATTATTGTTTTTGTTCAACATGTTTTGCCGGCATTTATTGATGGCAATAGCCAGTTCTTCAGCATCAATAGGTTTTAGCAGATAATCAAGCGCACTTATTTTAATGGCGTCAATAGCATATTTATTATAAGCTGTAGTAAATACGATCTCAAAAGAAATAATTTCAAGCTTTTTCAACATTTCAAATCCGTTCATCCTGGGCATTTCAATATCAAGAAATACCAGGTCGGGGCGGTATTTTTGAATACTTTCAATTCCTTTGGCAGGAGTACTGCAGGAATCAACAATTTCAATAATATCACTGTGTTTTTTCAACATCAGTTCCAGCAATTCGAGGTTTTGTTGTTCATCCTCAATAATAATTGTTTTGATCATGATTGATTTATTTTGGAACAAAAATTTCAACCAAAGTGCCTTTACTATTTCCTTCACTATCTTCCAGGTCAATTATCTCAATTCCAGCGGGAATTTCAGGATCCGTTTTTAATGCCATAAGACGTTCGGTGGTTATATCGATTCCTAATGAAGTATGTGTTTTTTTGGTAACTGCCATTAATTCTCCTGCCATTTTCCTTCCTACACCATCATCTTTAATTTTGATTTCAATATATTTTTCATGGTCATTAAATGAAATCAAAATTTCTCCGTCAGTTTCTTTATGCATGAGACCATGCTTAATGGCATTTTCTACAAATGGTTGTACTATCATGGTCGGAAGTAATTCATTACCCACCGTTAAAGAAGGATCCACGTGAATATGATAATTTAACTTTTTCCCAAAGCGAAGTTTTTCCAATCCAAGATAAAGTGTAAGCATCTCTGTTTCTTTTTGAACACTAATTGTGCCAGAGCGGCTGTTATCTAAAATAGATCTTATCAACCTTGAGAATTTGCCCAAATATTTATCTGCGTTTTCTACATCCTTATCTAATATAAATTTCTTTATGGAATTGAGCGCATTGAAAATAAAATGCGGATTCATTTGACTTCTCAGGGAGGCTAACTGCACTTCGATTAATTGTTTAGAAATATTGTCGAGTTCTGCTTTTTGTTTTCTTAAAAGCCTGTCGGCCTCAATAGATTTTATTTTAGCAGCCATTAAATTTGCAATTGTAGTAATTGTTTGGAGATGCTTTTCATTAAAAAAACCTAATTGTGTATGTTCAGAATCTATTACGCCCAATACTTCCTCTTCATATTTTATAGGAACACTTATTTCACTTAGGCCACTGAAGCCTTCTTTTACATACCTGGGATCTTTTGTAGTATCGTAAACGATAATAGACTTTCCGGTTTGCGCTGCTGTACCCACAATGCCTTCACCCGGAGAAAGGTCGTAAGGAAATTTTGCCAGTATTTCCCTGGTATCCTTCAAACCAAAACCTGCCCGCTGGACTACTTTTGTTTTATCCTCGTTCCACATATAGATCAGGCAATCTTCAAAATCAAGTTTAGCAATGAGGTTTTTGGTAACATCCCAAAGTATATCATCCACATCATTCTTCAACAACAATGAGGTAGAAAAGAAATTATTGATTTGCTCCATCTCCAGCCTGCTTTTGTAATTCTCTGAACGTAATTTTTCCATTTCTACTTTTGCAGCTTCGCTTTGCCTGATATTTTTTTCGCGCAGTCTGATTACCTGGTAGAGAATATATAATACAAAAAAAACGATAAGAATCAGAAACCAATCTTCTTTCCAAAAAGGTAAATCCGCTTTTATTTGTAACAAATTAATTGGCTCCTTCATTATGAATAACTGATTTAGTTTTTTTGTAAATACTAAATTAGTTAAAAAACCCGGGGGGATTTATCAAATAAATTATTTATGGCCAGAAAGAAGGTTTTACATTGGTTCCATTTATAGTACAGTCCACACATTCTCTTTCATATCCCGTATAAAGAAGTTGAGTCTGAATTGAAGTTAGGTCAACCGGGACATACCCAAATCCAAAATAAAAATACAAACTGTCTTTGATATTGGGAACTAGTTTTTCCGGAGAGCAAATTTGCAACTGATTCCAGTCGGTAGGTAAAGAACTATTACTTATAAATACTCTTTTTTCAACAGTATTGCCTGCATTGATATATCCTACTACCAATTCAGCAGGATTGGTAACACAATGAATATTGCCAACAGTTTCATTGGGTTGCGGATCGAAGATAGAACCTATATTTTCTGTATTATTTTTCATGGCCAGCCAATAATTGTATCCATTCACATCCAAAGCATATTGTTTTACCAAAATACTGTAAAGAATACTCAACCTTTGATCATGATCTGGAATATAGGGAAGTGGCATCTCATAGATTACATCACTGGAAAGCTTTGCAGAAGAACCTAAAAAAATACTGGTAGAACTATCTGTGTGCCAACAAGTGTATATCTGAACGGTTCTCGGAATGACAGTAGAGTCGGGTGGATTATATTGGTAATTAGAATAATATAGTGAATGGAATTCCCATGTTTCTTTATATTCCCAGCGGTAGTAGGTTGTAGAATTATTAGGATCGTGAGTATTTACATAAACCTGTACACCTCCGTCGTTTAAATTCCAACCAATGCTATCTATGGCAGGTGACGATTTGAAGGGTACAAAATCTGACTCATATTCTTCCTTATTGGAAGTAAAAATATGAAGGCGATATTGATATGAAGGG
>DATKQQ010000110.1:0-2473 GCA_035532615.1 Hanamia sp. | reverse complement strand
AAGGGGAGGCTGACTGGCTGCACTAAAATCATTATCATAAAATCCCTTGCTGAATAAGAAGCTTTCCAAATCTATAAAATCAGATGAATTGATAAACCGGGAATCGTAGAACAGATCGGGTTTTTCGCCAACAGTAATGTTGCTGTTGAATGATACCTGCAAGGGCTTATTGAATTTGCCTTTTTTGGTTGTAATAACGATTACGCCGTTGCCTGCCCTTACACCCCATATAGATGCCGCAGCGGCATCTTTGAGTACGGTAATGCTTTCCACATCATTAGGGTTGATGGTATTGATATCGCCGTCGTAAGGGAAATTATCCACTACAATCAGAGGTTGTGTATTAGAGAACAAGGTGCTTTGGCCTCTTATATTAATTTCGTTGGGGCGGTTGGGAACACCCTTAAAAAATACCAGCCCACTGGTGATTCCTTCGAGCTTACTGATCACATCGGGAGCCACCTCATTGTTAAACTGATTCATATTTACTGTTACAAAAGAGCCCGTGGCTCTTTCTTTAGGTATGTTCTGGTATCCTGTGCTTACCACTACCTCATTTAATTTTATAGAAGTATCCTGCAGTGTAATGATAAAAGGTGAAGCGGTATTTTGTGAGATAGAAATTTTTTTTGAACGAAAGCCTATGTGGCTTACCGTTAGTACATCATTTGAAAAGGAAAGGGGAATTGAAAAAACACCAGATCCATTAGTAGTAACCACAGTGCCCTGTTGCGATAAAATAAGCGTGGCGGCTTCAACGGGTAAATTGTTTGATGCGGATATTACTTTGCCTGATATAATTTTATTCGTTGATAATTCCTGTGCATTTGAGGAAAGCGCAGACAATAGTATCCCCACTAACCCTATTATATATTTCATGAAACATAATTATGGTAATTAAGAATTTGGTTACATAAAACCGACAACGGCAGCCAGGCCATGGCGACACAGGCCACCGTTTGCTCCCTCAAACACATGAGAATCATGAGGACGCACGTCAGGGTTGGTCATAAAATTTACACAGGCTGTTTGGGCTTGCAGGCAAACAAGAAATTAATTTTTGCAGATAGCGCTTTTGTATAGGGATTGTTACATACCCAATAACTAAATTGATTTAGCTCATTGAAAAAAAATATGTATTGCGGCTCCCTCATTTGCTTTTAGTTTAAAGCAAGTCTGGTATAATAAGAGGAGTCGTTATTAAAACAATAAAGAACAGGCTCCGTCTTATCGCAACGCGGCACCACGAGGGCCTTGAGCCAATAAGCTGATAGGAGCCTGCCCTTTATATTGGACAGGCTATCACTACCATCTTGGCTCTGGAAAATTCGTGGTTTTCGTTGCCAGACTTATAGTGAAGTCCTTCTTTGTTTCATTAGAAGAACAACAAAAATAAAATATTTTTTCAAGTAGCAGAATAGTGCCACTTAACGATTGCAAAGTAGTTCATCCCTTATCTCTTTTTCAAAAAAAGAGGGTGTAAATTACTCGGAAAAAAGGTGTAAATTACCCTTCGATTTTACCTATATTTGTGTAAATTAATTTTTTGATAACCGAGTCTAAACATATTGGCAGAAATTTGCGGAATATTAGATTGCTTAAAGGAATGAAACAAACGACCTTTGCCAAAAGCTTAGGAATAGCACAACAAAATGTATCAAAAATGGAAAATAAAAAAGAAATTTCAATTGAGAAATTAGAAGCAGCAGCAAAAGTGTTGGGACTTACAGTTGAAGCTATTGAAAAGTTTAATGAAAAGAATATTCTTAATAACAATATAGCATTGGAGCAAGGCACTGGACAAACTAATCATGTTTATCCCGTTAAAGAGATTATCGAATATTTTAAAGAGGAACTTGTAAAAAAAGACAATAAGATTGAAGAATTAACTGAGGAACTTGAAGAATATCGAAAGAGTAAAAGAAAATCTTCAAAGCCAAAGGAGGCTAAATTAAAAAGTATGCCGGGTAAACAGGCAGTACAGTAATTGTTTCTTTATTATGCCAACATTATTATTAATCAACGGGCTTAGGTTTTTCTTTTATAGTAATGAAAATAATGAACCGGCACATGTACATGTAACAAAGGGAAGTGCGAATGGGAAAATCTGGCTTTTACCAAATATAGAAATAGCTTACATGCATGGAAATAATAGATATTCATTTGCAGTCTTTTAAATCTAAATGGAATGAACACTTCAATAAATAACAGATACGATGCAGTAGAAAAAATCATCTTTGATGATGGGCTGCGCATTTTAGCTATTGATGTCTATAAAGAATTGGACCCGATGCTTATTATTTTAAACACATCTGCCATACTACGTCAAAAAATTTCCTCCTATCCCAATTTAAAAACAGCAAGTAAAGACGCATTGAATGAATATGAGGTAACTGCTGATGGCACAGGCATTCACTGGCCATCGTTAGACGAGGATTTAAGCCTGAAAGGATTTCTACGGGATGAATTACGA
>DATKQQ010000109.1:0-5286 GCA_035532615.1 Hanamia sp. | reverse complement strand
CAGGCGTACCTGAATGAATTCTTTTATCGCTTTAACAGACGGGGATTTGATAAAACTATATTTCACAACCTCGTGGTAAGGATGATTAAGAGTGCTCCTGTTTATCACATGGCATTCACGACTTAAACGATTTATTCTATATATTTATTAATCTAATCAGTATTGAAAAAATATCTTACCCAAAGTAACAGTTTTTTGCTGATAATTTATTTTTAGAACTAATAGCTTAAGTCGCGGAAGCGTTTAAAAGAAAAGTATTGGTTGAACTGTGTTGTAACTCATTGATAAAACCAACATGGCTTCAGTGAGCAATTTCGATAACTTTAAAATCAGTATTATCAGCCATGGAGCCCGGTAGATTTATTTCTTTATTTGAATATTAAAATTTGGTGTATCATTAAATTTTCACCTTTTCAATCTCTATCATGATCCTGTCCGTCTCCATTAATGCCACGATTATCTTTTGATAATGTAATATATCTTCAAAATTAAGTTCTCTTCCTTTCCGGTCTTTTAGCCACTTTTGCGCAGGCTGATAACCTCCGATATAAAACTCCCACGCTATTTGTGGCACATGATTAAAATACTGTGTTTCATTTATAAATACTGTGTTATCTACGTATTTAATTTCCTCAACCAAATTATTTCCATCAACCTGGTATTGGGTAATGTATCTTTCTACTTCCGTACATTCCAATAAATGTATTTGTCTTAATTCTCCGCCCAGCGCTACTAATTTCCAAAATGTGGTGCTATCCTTTGGATAAGGCAATCTTGAAAAATCTATTTTTAAAAACTCTTTATATTTTTTCCTGTAGGATGGCGAATGTAAAAACGCATAGATGTAATCCAGGATATCTATCGGAGCAAACGTTAATCTAAACTCCGGGCGTACTTCCACACTATTGATAAAACAAACTTCGCCTTCTGTTGGAATTTCTTTTTCATTGGTAAAGGTTAAGGATAATTGGGATGCGATTTGATTTACGATGTCGGGGTTTAGGTTGGGGGTTCTTATTTGAATCTTTTGTATTGATAGTTGATTTTTTATGTCAGGATATAAGTAAAGAGGAAAACAATAAGAAATTTCTTCTTCCTGCGGTGAAATAGAATTTATATCTACTAATAATTTACTTAAAAATATATGTCGGAAATCAAAAGTATTTTCCTTGCGTGTGGTTATTAATGAAATATTCTTACCTGGAATTAAATTTTGGATTACAGGGTTTTGTGCAATTATTTTCCTTAAATCATAATTAATAAATCTATCATCAAATACCCGGTATTGGTATTTATTATTGAAATGAGAAAATTTATCGAATGAAGCTAAATTATCATCATCCGTTTTTATTCCACTTGAATGAACAGGAAACAGATCATCAATTTTAAATCCTTTTTCATAATCAATGTGCTCATCAAAATTTTTCTTTGAAGAATGATAATTGGGTTCTATTGTATGGTTATGAATATTGGTTTGCATAGTTCAAAAATCTTTTCAATAATCCTTATCCCACTTCCAGCACCTCGCTCACTTCTGTAGCAGCCAATTGTGCGTTTCTCATAGAAATGGCCCTGATGGCATTATCCCCAAATTCGGTAAATGCTTTTTTAGAAACAGGATCGTCACCAAGCATAACCGGGATACCTATATCGCCGCCTTCTCGAATGGATTGTACTAATGGAATTTCTCCGAGAAATGGAATATCAAATTCACTTGCGAGGTTTTTCCCTCCTTCTTTGCCAAAAATATAATATTTATTACCCGGCAATTCCGCAGGTGTAAAATAGCTCATATTTTCTACAAGTCCTATCACCGGCACTTTTAG
Source organism: Hanamia sp. (assembly GCA_035532615.1). Classification (GTDB taxonomy): domain Bacteria; phylum Bacteroidota; class Bacteroidia; order Chitinophagales; family Chitinophagaceae; genus Ginsengibacter. Next base: position 3,460 of record DATKQQ010000109.1, on the reverse strand, counting down.
CCCAGGTTGGTTAAACATGGTGATTCCTTTTTTAGCGTCGGCAAGCGCTACTAATTGAGGAGTAGTTACTACAATCGCGCCTGTAACCGGTACAGTTTGTACGATAGTCAGGTGAATATCGCCTGTTCCGGGTGGCATATCAATCACCAAATAATCCAGTTCGCCCCAGTCCACATCTGAAACAAATTGCCTGATAGCGCTGCTCACCATCGGGCCACGCCACACAACGGCTTGTCTTTCGTCCACCAACAATCCAATACTCATTACTTTAATGCCATATCGGTTTATAGGAACAATCTTTCCCTTCCCATTTACGTCACGCATCTGAGGGCGCTCTCCGCGAATGCCAAACATTATATGCACACTTGGTCCATAAATATCTGCATCCATCAATCCAACCTTGGCACCGCCGGCAGCAATAGCAAGTGCGAGATTGGCCGCTACGGTGCTTTTGCCAACGCCCCCTTTTCCACTTACCACTGCAATAATATTTTTCACGTCTTTCAACACATCCTTCTTGTCAGTTCGTAAAGAACTGGTTCTGCTGGTGAAATTGATTTTGATTTCTACGTCTTCATTTATCAGGGAATGAATAGCGGTAAAGCATCTGTTTCTTATAATATCTTTTAAGGGGCAGGCAGGTGTGGTAAGTACTACAGTAAAAGAAAGAGTATTATTTTCAATTTTAATGTCCTCAACCATATTCAGAGTTACAAGATCCTTTTTAAAATCCGGTTCTTCAACTGTACTAAGGGCTTTCATTACATCATTTTCAGTCATGGTTCAATTTTTTGTTAAAAAGAATTATTGACCGCAAATTTAAACATTGATAACTTTACTTTGTTTTCGTTAAAAGGAACTTATGAGAATAATTTCCGAACTTTATATTTTAATACATGAAAAAATTTATACCATACATCTTATTTCTTTTATTTATAGTTCCGGTTTCTGTGAAGGCGCAATTTGAAACCTACCAGGATTCGGTAATACAATTATATGGTGTGGTAATGTCGGCAGATAGCCTGCAGGCACTTCCTTCTGTAAGCATTATGATTAAAGGCCGCAACCAGGGAACGCTAACGAACGATCAGGGTGTTTTTTCGATAGTTGTTTTAAAAGGCGACCAGTTGGAGTTTACCAGTGTAGGTTATAAACCCAAAACAGTAACTATTCCCAGGAATCTTGTAGGTAACCAACAACAAATGATACAATTAATGGTGCAGGATACTGTATATCTTCCTGCCACTATTATAAAGCGATATCCAACGCGGGAAGAATTTGAACGGGATTTTGCCAATAATCAGGTTCCGGAAGATCAACAGGAAATTGCAAGAGAAAATTTATCTGAAGCCAATCGACGAGCGCTGCTGAATGCTTATCCAATGGATGGAAAAGAAGCTACCAACTATTATTTTAAACAAAATGCTAAGAAATATTATTCTGCCGGACAGTTGCCTCCGCAAAATATTTTTAATCCAATGGCGTGGGCTGAGTTTATCAAAGCCTGGAAAGCCGGAGAATTTAAAAACCAGTAGAAATTATATTTCCAAAGAAAGATCTCTGATATCAATCAGGTTGTAATCTATTCTGACTAATACTATTAAAAGTATTTTTCTTTTACATTTGTATTTATCATCTTAAAAAAATCATGGCAATAAAAAAAATATCAATAATAGGCGCAGGCACTATGGGAAACGGTATTGCACATGTTTTTGCCCAAAATAATTTTTCGGTAAACCTTATAGACGTTTCGCAAAATCAATTAGATAAGGCGCTTGGCATCATTCATAAAAATCTTGACAGGCAACTTGCAAAAAAAAGTATTTCAGAAGAAATAAAAAATAAAACCATTGGAAATATTTCAACATTTATTTCGCTGAAAAATGGAGTGCAAAATTGTGATTTGATAATAGAAGCGGCGACAGAAAATAAAGATTTAAAATTAAATATTTTTAAAGAGATTGATGAAGAGGCTCCTGTCAATTGTATTCTTGCCAGTAACACGTCCTCTATTTCTATTACCAAAATTGCTTCAGTTACCAAAAGGCCTGAAAAAGTTATTGGAATGCATTTTATGAATCCCGTGCCTGTAATGAAACTCGTGGAAATAATTAATGGTTATTCTACTGAAAAAAGTGTAACCAAAACGATCTTTGATCTTTCAAAGCAAATTGGAAAAATCCCCTGTGAGGTTAACGATTACCCGGGGTTTATTGCCAATCGAATTTTAATGCCAATGATTAATGAAGCCATCTATAGTTTGTACGAAGGTGTAGCCGGTGTGAAAGAAATAGATACCGTAATGAAACTGGGAATGTCACACCCAATGGGGCCTTTACAGTTAGCAGATTTTATTGGCCTTGATGTTTGTTATTTTATTTTGAAAGTGATGGAGGAAGGTTTTGGTAATCCCAAATATGCCCCTTGCCCGCTTCTTACCAATATGGTGAATGCTAATAACCTGGGTATAAAAACAGGAGAAGGATTTTATAAATATACTTTTGGAAATAAAGAATTGGTAGTGAGTAAAAGGTTCCAATAATTTTTAATAATTAAAGTAAATTGTTTACCCTTCTGCCGCCAATCTATCTAAAAGAATAAATAAAATCTCTTTATTTTTTTCAATAAATCTTTGGTGGTTCCTGATTTCTTCTTCCGGTTGTATATATTTTTCGGGTATCAATTCAGACTTTCCGTTTTCAAGCATTTGCTGTAAAGAGGTTGCGGTCGTTTCTAAATGAAATTGTAGTCCCAATACTTTTTTATTATAAAGAAATGCCTGATTTTTGCACGCTTCTGAACTTGCAAGGCGAATTGCATTTTCAGGAAGATCAAAAGTGTCGCCATGCCAATGGAAAACAGTTACATGGCTTTTGATGCCTTCAAACAATTGACTCTTTGTTGCTTCAAAACTCCATTCTACAGAGAACCAGCCGATCTCTTTATATTTATTTTTATAAACTTTTGCTCTGAATATTTCTGCTAATATTTGTGCACCGAGACAAATACCAATAACCGTTTTTCCGGCAACAATAGCTTGTTTTATAAATTTTTTTTCAGTTGCCAGCCAGCCAAACTTTTGTTCATCATACACGTCCATAGGACCGCCCATAATGATAAGCCAGTCAATGTCTGATATATTAGGCAAAGTAAATTCTTTATAAAATTTGGTAGAAGAAAGTGAATGACCGTTTTTCTTGCACCATTCTTCAATACTTCCAGGGCCTTCAAAGAAGATGTGTTCAAAATAATGTATCCTTAATTTTTGCATTTCTTGTTTTTAATTGGTTTTGATGATTTGTTGCATCAGGATTTTAAATTTATAGAATTAGGCTTTTAAGTCGTGAATTGGTTTATAAATAATGGTTTTGCTTGAACCATTGTTACGATTAATTTATGAAAGCTATGTTTCCCAAATCCTCTACGGTTGAACCGATAGAAGAATTCGTTGAGGTAAGCC
>DATKQQ010000108.1:0-17458 GCA_035532615.1 Hanamia sp. | reverse complement strand
ACCGCTTCGTAGCTTTACAATAAGGTTTTGAAATGATTCCTGAAAATTTACTAAGTTGCGCTTTGAAACGGCTGATGGGTAAAGAGTTTGTGTCCATGATCGTGTTTAAATGTTGGTTGAAACTGCATTTTACGAAAATGGGCACATTTTTTTAAGGAAGCTTTTTCCGGCCAGTTTGGCATAGAGATTAATGTTAGAAATAAAAAAAAAGGTTGCACTTTTTTATCTGTGCAAACCGTTGCCCTGCCCGTGTTTTGCTATTTAACCATTAATTTATGAGGAAACTCCAGATATCCTGACAAGCTTTTGCATTTTATTTCTTTCTAAAAAATATCCGGATTGGTACACCAGATAATGGAAAGTTCTTCCGCATTTGATTTTCGAGATAATTTTTATAGGGCGTTTTAATATCATTGGGGAAATTACAAAAGAAGGCAAATGAAGGAACTACAGTTGGTAATTGAGTAACAAATTTTATTTTTACAGCATGCCCTCTCACTACAGGCGCGTGATAATTTTCCATAGCTTTCAACATAATTTCATTCAACTTTGAGGTTGGAATTTTTTGCTGACGGTTTTCATACACTTTCAGCGCTGCTTCCATAGCCTGAAAGATGCGTTGTTTTTGTGTTGCGGAAATAAAAAGTATAGGCACATCATTAAAAGGTGCTAATTTTTGTCTTAATAATTTTTCATAATCCCGCGCAGTATTGGTTTCTTTATTAATAAGGTCCCATTTATTTACTAATACTACTATTCCTTTTCCTTTTTTTTCTGCCAAAGAAAAAATATTCAAATCTTGTGCGGTTATTCCCTTTTCAGCATCCAACAATAAAATACAAACATCCGCTTCGTCAACTGCGCTGATGGCTCTGATAATTGAATAGAATTCAAGATCTTCACTCACTTTCTTTTTTCGGCGGATACCGGCAGTATCAATTAAAATAAATTCTTTATTAAATAAATTATAAGTTGTATGCACGGAGTCTCTGGTGGTTCCGGCAATTTCACTTACGATAGTTCGCTCCTGGCCTGTCAATGCATTGAGAAGGGAAGACTTGCCCACGTTAGGTTGGCCAATGATTGCAAATTTTGGAAGCGTTCCGGGTTCTTCAATTTTTTCTTCAGGAATTTTAGCACAAATTTCATCAAGCAATTCTCCGGTACCGGTTCCGCTGATTGACGAAAGGAAAAATATTTTTTCAAAACCGAGGCTATAAAATTCGGCTGCTTCGAGTTGACGAATATGATTATCCACTTTATTAACCACAAGGTAAACCGGTTTGGGTGATCGACGTAGCATTTCAGCCATATCCTGATCCAAATTGGTAATACCTGTTGTTACATCCACCATAAAAATAATGGCATTAGCTTCCTCAATGGCGGTATAAACCTGCTTGCGGATCTCTCTTTCAAAAATATCATTACTATCTGCAACAAAACCGCCGGTATCAATTACATTAAAATTCTTTCCATTCCAATCTGCCACACCGTATTGTCTGTCGCGCGTAACGCCGCTTACATCGTCCACAATAGATTTTCGTTGTTCCAGCATCCTGTTAAAAAAAGTACTTTTGCCTACATTGGGCCTTCCGGTAATTGCTACGGTATATGACATTTGAGACTGAGATTTGAATGTTGATGATTGCCGATAGTAATGAAATAATTATTGTCCTAACTATCCTATATTTTTAGATAACAGAATGCAAAGAACGTAAAGTATATGCACATTGAAATAAAAGCCTAATGATTCAGTGATAAAAAACAATAATCACAGCTAACTTTTCTCCAATGCCTGCAAAATGTCATTTTTTATATCATCAATATTCTCAAGTCCAACGGAAATTCTTATCAATCCGGGAGTGATACCAACTTCCAATTGTTCCTGTGGAGTAAGCTTTGCATGAGTAGTAGAGGCCGGATGCGAAGCAATACTTCGTGTATCACCCAGATTGGAAGTAAGCGAAAGCATTTTCAAAGCATCTAAAAATTTAATACCGCTTTCCAACCCCCCTTTCAGGTCGAAAGTTACAAGACCTCCACCTCTTTTCATTTGCTTTTTTGCCACTTCATACATGGGATGAGAAGGATGAAAAGGATACTTGATACTATTTAATTTTCGATGACCATCAAGTGCTTTCACCAAAGCTTCAGCATTATCACAATGCCTTTGAATACGAACATCTAATGTTTCTAAGCTTTTACTCAGCAACCAGGCATTAAAAGGAGAGATAGCCGGACCCGTATTTCTACAAAATAAATAAAGTTCATGAATAAGATCTTTTCTTCCCACAACAATCCCACCTAACACACGTCCCTGTCCATCAAGCCATTTGGTAGCTGAATGTAAAACCAAATCTGCACCATAATCTGCCGGCCTTTGCAAAATGGGGGTAGCAAAGCAATTATCAACAACCAGGATCAGATTATGTTTTTTTGATAATTTACCCAGCCATTCCATATCTATAATATCCAAACCGGGATTGGTAGGAGTCTCTACATAAATCATTTTGGTATTGGACTTTATCAAAGATTCCCATGAGGCCGGATCTTTTAAATCTCCATAAGAATAATTAATATTCCATCTTTTAAAATATTTTGTAATAATAGTATGAGTTGAACCAAATACTGAACTGCAACTCAACAAATGATCGCCCGCATTTAAAAAAGTCATAAAGCAACCGAAAATCGCACTCATTCCTGATGCAGTCGCAAAACCACTTTCAGTACCTTCCAGGGCGCACATTTTATCAATAAATTCCTGTGTATTGGGGTTCTCAAAACGGGAATAAATATTATTATCCATCTCACCTGCGAATGTTGCCCTCATTTCTTCTGCATCATTAAAACAGAAACTGGAAGTAAGAAATAATGGACTACTGTGTTCCATTTCATTGGTTCTGGGTATTTGAATACGCACAGCCTGCGTATTGGGATGTTGCTTCATTGTTTTAAAATATTTAGAAATTACTTTTCCCCCGATTGATCATTTATTTGAATTTTCAGGATGCAAAAAATAAAAATTGGGTGCGAAGATAAGAAGCAATAGAAGTTTTATTGATAAGATTATTGATCTATAAATAAAAATTCACATAATTTTCTTTTTAAGTTAAAAAAAAGATTAAAAAATTAAGGACTTAATTGGATTAAGGAAACAGAAAGCCTGGAAAGGGAATTATTACTTAATAAAGTATCATATCATTGCCGTTACGATTTCTTCCCATTCTTTTTCTAAAGAAACCGCTGGCCTTTTTTTTTCCGCGCGGCGGTACCAGTAATCTGCATTACTGACATCTCCTTCTTTACGATGCAAAAAAGCGTGTATCCATGATGCATTGCTATCATCAACATCCTGTATCAATTGATGCGCCTTATCCCACTCTCCTTTTCCCTCGAACCATAAAGCTTTTAAATGTACTGATAGATTTTGAGGAGGAATACTTCCTGATAAACTCTTTTTAAAGGAATACAGATTCATTTGTTACCTGATTTTTTATAAATTATTTTGCGTTCTCAATTTCTTTTGCATGCTTCTTTAGCAACATTCTACTGACTATCATGGAATTTCCAACTGGTTTTGAAAGATATTTTTCATGCCCTTTTGTCCAATGATCTTCAAACCTGATTACTTTTTTTAAAAATGCAATGCTATCAAACGGAATATTTTTTTGCAAAGATTGTTCCGCCGCATCAATAAACATTTTCCATCTTCCGCGATAGTATGTTTTGGTAAGACCGGCCAGGCTTCTGTTTGCATAATCGGTAAGGTTACGTCCCGGTTCACCCCAAACTGTTATAATCTTGCGCGCATCTTCTTCATAGTAATTCTTTTCTTTTTCATTAATACCAAAGCTACGAGCTCCATCAATCCATTCACCTAATAAACAATTTTGATTGGTAGCAAGCAACTTATCCATATCATCCAATAAAGAAAGCATGGCATCACCATACTTTTTTAAAGAGGTCAAATCTTTCTCATTATAACTCTTTGTAAACTGATCTCTCAAGACTGAGAAATAATTACCGAGTACCTGCCTGCCTACATCCACTACATCATAATAATAAACAGAAGGTGCTTTCTCATTTACTTCACTTAGTAATTCCCAGGCCTTCAGCAGATCTTTGTTATCGTAATTGATGATTGAATTGGTAGTCCAGGTATTGTGTCCTGTAAATGCAGGGCGGGCGTTCGTTAATGTGGCACGACCCAAACCTGCAGAGCCCGAATAAACGGTATTGAGTAAAATACCCCAGGCCTTAATAACAGAGTCATTATTTTGACCGTATCTTCTTGCTGACCAGTTTTGTACCCAATGAGAAACATCTACAGGACCATTACTCCATGCTTTATCGAATACAAATTCATACATAATCGGATTTACACCAAAACCTTCGAGAGTAGAACCTAATCCTTTCATATTATTTCCACCATTCACAAAAGTATTATCCATTCTTTTCTCCACTTCTTTTAAATCTCCCGACATCATTGTATTGCCTCCAAAATTTCCCAGGTAGCACCAAATGTAAGGTTGGCCAAAAAAAGAATCGGTGAGTTTCCATACTTCAGTATTATCGCAGAAATAATCCAGTATAGTAATTTTACCCGGCGGAACTGCATTGAGGTAAGCTTTGATTCTTTCATTAGTCCAGTTCCTTCTTTGATTATAGAATATCCATCCCATCTGTAACCATTCAGCCTTGGGGTCTGACTTAGACATTGAGTTATAAATCGTTTTAGACACATCCGCCAGATATGAAGGATCCCAACTTGGGGGAGTTACTTCATTGAAAGGATCTGCACCATAAATATGATTGGTGCCAAAATCTTTGGTTTGTTCTTCCAAAAATGCTTTCTGAATAGGTTTAAACAAAGAATCAAAGGGATCTAAAAAGTAGCTGTCGTACTTGCTGCTGAAACCACTCCAGTCACCCAATGAAGTTATTTTGGCATACGGATATTTTGTTTTTAATAGCTCAGGTAAATGGCCTGCAAAGGCCGGTAACACCGGTTTCATCCCAAGTTCCCTTTCACGCTTTACAATTTTCTTCTGTAATTCAAATTGATCGTCTATCCACGATTTAGGCAATGGTCCATCCCAATGATCAATATTTGACATGCGGTGCCAGGGTAAATAAGCAGGGCCGGTAAAATAATTTCTTATCTGTTCATCCGTTAAGCCAAATTTTTTCCAAACCTTATACCAGATTGATTCTTCTCCCGTAATTGCCAAGGGCATGTTGATGCCATTGAGAGACATCCAGTCTATAAACCATTGCCAGTCTTTCCAATGCCACCATGGAAGCGTGTAACCGAAAGTGCAATAATTCAAAAAAAATCTTTCTTTGCAACGGGCTGTTTTTCTTACAGTACCCTGTATAACGGGCATGGATAATGGTAAAACGATTCCTTCGTTTCTATACCATGACACGTCGGCATGGCAATAATTACGGAGATAATTATTTAATCCTACGGTCATTGCATTAATGCTATTACCTTTTATAATAAGTTTTCCATTCTCAGATTTCATTTCATACGTATCATTATCTACGTTATCCACCATATTTTCAAAAATGATTCTACCGGAATAAGCAGGTACGATCCTTTGGGCAAGAGCATTTGCAGCCTTTATACCAGGTGATTGAGCAATTACTATTATTGGCAAAATATTTAAGAGGAAGAAAATGTATTTTTTCATAAGTTTTTTTCAAAAGATAAATAATAAATCTACCCGGGAAATGAGGGAATAAATGTAATTAAAAAAACAATGATGGTGTTCGTAAATGTTATTCAAATTTCTTCCTGGTAAAAATTTATTCAATGAAATTTCAAGTCAGCATGAATATTCAGGAAGAAATGATCTTTAATAAAATTGGCAACATTATGCGAAATTTGATTAGGAAATAATGTTCCAATATCAAATACGCCCATTTAATTCAATCCAAAAGAATCAAATTAATTTACGAAAAGAAAATATTTTTTGTGAGTGATGTCCAATTTTGTTAAACTCATTTGTTATTAGTGTATCATTAAAATATTTTTTAAAATTTAAAACTAAACAAAATGGAAGAATTCATATTAATCATGAGACATGAAGATGGCAAAAAGATTGCTTCGCCAGAACAAATGCAAATTTGGATGAAACAAACGATGGATTGGATTGGTGGCATTGCCGCGCAAAACAAATTCAGCAGTGGTACAGGTTTACCTTTTGAGGATGCCAAAGTAGTATGGCCCAAAAATATTGTCACCAACGGGCCTTTTGGCGACATTAAAGAAACCATTGGCGGATATATGATTGTTAAAGCAGATTCCGTAGAAGAAGCAGTTGAATTTGCAAAAGGAAGTCCTGTTTTACAGGGAGAAGGCAATAGCGTGGAAGTAAGAAAAATTGCCATGAGAGATGGCATTCATTAAAGTATTCAGTAACTATTAAAATTTAAAAAAATGAAAGGGTTTGTGTTAATTTTCAGAACAAATGCGAATCCTGGTTTCAAACCATCAGAGGAGCAAATACAGCAAATGATGACAAGCTGGATGGCGTGGATGGCCGGTATTGAAGCGAAGGGCCAAATGGCAAACAAAGGAACGCGGTTAGGCATATCGAACGCAAAAGTGGTGATGCCTGGCAATGTAGTTACAAATGGGCCATTCACAGAGGTAAAAGAATTCATTAATGGGTTTGGTGTGGTTAAAACCAAATCCATTGATGAAGCGGTGAAAATAGCCAAAGAATGCCCGATAGTAAAAGGGGGTGGAGGTAGTGTAGAAGTGAGAGCTGCTGTGGCTCCGGATGATAAGAGTTAAAATTTCAGGATTACTTAAAGCGTTTTAAACCTAATGGCAGAGCAGCAACTTATTCCACATTTATTCAGAACTGAATACAGTAAATTAGTTGCTGTTCTTTGTAAATATTTTGGTATCGAATATATTGGAATCGCAGAAGACATTGCAAGTGAAACTTTTCTATCAGCGCTTGAAACCTGGACTTACAATGGCATTCCCGAAAACCCAGTCGCGTGGCTTTACACGGTTGCAAAAAATAAAACCAAAAATCAAATCAGTCGTAAACATTTGTTTACTGAAAAAATTATTCCCAAAATAAAATATGAATCATCAGATATAGATAGAATCAAAATTGATCTTTCCGAAAAAAATATTACCGACAGCCAGTTGCAAATGTTATTTGCTTTATGCCATCCCTCAATTTCAGCAGAAGCACAAATAGGATTATCGCTTCGCATTCTTTGCGGTTTCGGTATTGATGAAATAGCCAACGCTTTTTTATCTAATAAAGAAACGATCAATAAAAGGCTTTTCAGAGCCAAAGAAACCTTAAGACTTAATAAAGTTCAAATTGAATTTCCGTCCCAAACTGAAATCAATAACCGATTAGAAACGGTACTTACCACGTTATATTTACTTTTCAACGAAGGATATTACTCTGAAAGCCGCAATACCATTTTGCGCGAAGATCTTTGCCTGGAGGCGATGCGACTAACTTACCTGCTCATTGACAACGATTCAACCAATCAGCCAAATGTGAATGCCCTCCTTGCTTTGATGTGTTTTCATTCTTCCCGATTCGCAACAAGAAAAAATGAAAACGACGAAATTATTTTGTACAATGACCAGGACGAAACATTATGGGATAAAGAACTTATTTCCAAAGGCATTTATTTTTTGAAACAGTCATCACAGGGAAATACCATTTCGAAATATCACCTGGAAGCGAGTATTGCTTATTGGCATACAATAAAAAATGATACCAAAGAAAAATGGGGAAATATTTTGCAGTTATACAATCATTTACTTCAAATACAATATTCGCCTATAGCAGCGCTCAACAGAACTTTTGCCATTTCAAAAACCTATGGAAAACAAGAAGCAATCCTGGAGGCCGAAAAACTACAATTAGCCAACAATCAATATTATTTTTCTTTGCTTGGTGAATTGTATAAAGATATAGACGACAAAAAAGCAATAATAAATTTTGAAAAAGCTTACTCGTTAGCCAGTACCGAATCAGAAAAACAAATCATTAAAAAGGAAATTGAAAACCTAAAAAATTAATTAGGCAGTAACCTGGCATATACAAAATAATTCCTTTGAAACAGAAACTATTCAAATGAAATTCTTTAATACAAAAAGAATTCCAGGGATGTTTAACCAGTAATATTTATTTGTTATTCTCAAAAATTTCGTTCGTCGGCGCTGGGACCATAGCTTCCGGGAATAGGAATATCCAGTAAACGAAGAAATACGCCTAATTGTGCCCGATGATGAATAGTTTGGCTAAAAGCATGCCGGACGGCTTCATATTTTGTCATCACACTCAGCACCATTTCACCATTACTTAAAGTCCATTTTTTGGAAAGTTCCTCTTCTTTTGCATTCTCCAGAGCGGCTTTCCCTTTTGCCAAAGATTTTTCAAAATGATCCAAAAGATCTTTTGAACTACTTACTGGTGGAGGATTGTAAGGAGCGCCAGCAAAATTGATACCATCTGTATTGATAGAAAAATCAATCCATGATGGTAAATCAGCGATATGCACTGCCAGCCTTTTCATTGTCATACTTTTGGGATGTGGCTGCCAGTCGAACTTATCTGCAGGTACCAGGTTGAGAAACTTACGGGTTGTTATTGCTTCCTGGTCAAGCTCTTTTAATAATAATGGTATAATATCCATGATAGTTTTTTCATAAAATAATTTTAAAAATAAATCAATTTACCTTTTGAAAAAAAAAGATTTGAGTGTTGGAATATTTTATTAAGTAACCAATCCCATATCGGGCAGATTTACAGCAGGCAAACAGATAATCCTGATTCTTATTTTTCTCAAATCAATTTCGACAGCAACACAATTTGCCCAAGATGATATGCATCATGTTGCAATATCCCATGAATGTGCTCATAATATGACATTCTATTCTTAGGATAAATCTTTTCAAATCGGGTTTCATCAAAAGTTTTCAGAAAAGCAACCCATTGATGCTGTGAATTTTCTAAACGTTCCAGGGCTTTCTGCCACGCTGTTTCAGAAGTATCTGCTATCTCACTAAAATAATTATTATTGGGTGTAGTGATTATATTCCCTTGTACACGCAGCAAAACATTTTCGCGCCAGCTAATGATGTGGTTTACTATCTGCCAGATAGAATTTCTTCCGGGAGCTATTTTTTTAGATGCCTGTTCAGAAGTAATGTTTCTTAGTGCGCCCATGATGGTAACATCAATCCAGGGATTACCATTATATTGATCTTCAAAGAGTTTGGTGATGCGTTTTGTTTCTTTCATAATTTCAAAATTAATATAATATTGAAAAATGAAAAAGTGAAATACTGCTGTCCAGAACTTGTTTTGAAGACGCTGTCAGTTTAGTAAAAGATTGAGCGAACATTTTGTTCACTACTCCTCCATTTTTTCAACTTTAAAAACTTTGAGTTATCCTGATCCCTGGTGTTACTCCTTTAAAAAAATTATTGAAATAGATGGAAGGTTCAATGCTGGTCTTCTTTAGTTTCAATTTTCCGGCACCGAAACGAAATGTATTTTTTTCAAAATAATCTCCATTTCTATTTATCAGGTAACCTAAAGAAAAAACTGAACTGTATGAGAAATCTTTTCGTGGATCAAAATCAGTGGTGCCTCCTTGTCCATAAGTAAGCGTAAGGAAGTCATTTCTGTAGGTTTGCAATTTTCCCTGGGCATCTTTAGCAAATATAAAATGAGGTTCCCAAAATAATCCGGGCTCCCATTTATAAGTTCTGTCGCCGTTAGCAAGTGTAAGCCTTACTCCTACACTAAATGAGGGAACAAAATAATTTTTATAATTCTGAACATTCACTGTCACCAAACCTTCCAGAAAATCTCCCATTTCCCCTGGAGTAAAACCATAGGGCCTGTCGGCAGAGATAGTTTTATCTTTTTTGAGATAATGTGAGCCTGAGCCAAGAATAAGCGGCCATTTCCCCTTAATACTATTTTGAATAGTTTGCATTTTTTCATTTAAACTCCCATTCATGTACCGTGCCAGTTCGCCGATATTATTCAGGAAGAATGTGAGATGATAATATCGTAGATGAGTGCGGCTGATTTTATCCAAAGGCTTGGGCGGATTGGTAATAACACCAATAATACTCACAGTGTCCTGCTCTGTTCGTAAGGAAGAAAGTTGACCATTATCCAAAACAAACGCAGATCCTTTTGGTTGAAATTGCTGAAACCTTATTTTTTTTCTTCCCTGTGCGTCGGTAAAAAAATCTACCCTTTTAGAAGTAAGCGGATCAGCAAATGAATCCTTTAAAGGAGCCATATCTTCTTTAAAAACCCTGAGCAGCGAATCCATATTAGCTATCCTTTGAAGATCTGATATATCGGTTAGTTCCACACGAAACTTATTTCCTCTACCCAAATCAATATAAAAGCGGCGCATTATAATGATATTTTTAGGAATTGAAAATGCTTTATCACTCTCGCTATTTGTTTGCGCGCAAAGACTTACCGGGATGCTTGCTAAGAGCATCAAGACAAAGATCATTTTTTTCATTGTATTTTAGTTTGACGGAGTTTTCAAATTTATGGTGGCAAAATCTTTTGTAGCCGGCGCTGAAGAATTGCTATAAACTTCCTGGCTGGCCAATTTTAAGAACAGAAAAGAACGATTATCCGAATTGCGCGCTACTTCTTCCGGTACATTAACCGGATCGCCTAACTCATTAATATGTACTACCGGCAATTTTTTCTTAACTGGTATTGTCGCTGCAAAATAAGCAGCGGAGTCTACAGTTTTTATCGGATTATCGACAGTTCCTGCTACCAAATTCTGCATACTAACGGTATCATATAAACGAATTTTATTGACTGGTTTTCGAAATATAGTCCGTTTCCCTGTTTTGTTGGATTTATAGCCAACTGTTATTGTATTTTCTTCGGATAAAACAAAGTTTACTACTTTAATTGAATCTTTTTTGCCAGGCATTTTGCGTATGAAAGCTTTTATTTCAGGCTGCCTTTGGCTTATTGCGTCTTTTCCTGATCGGTGAATTTTATTACTGCTAAAAATTACAGGGATCATCAACGCAAATAAAATACAAGCAGCAGCAGCCCAATACCAGATTGCCTTTTTGGCGCGCTTTTTCCCACCGAGGCGTGCATAAAGTTTTTCCCAGGAGGCATTTTTATCGAACATGGTTTCTTCAGCCAAAGAATCCAGATCCTCTAATTTGCTTCTCCAGTTTTCGGTACTATTGTGATTTTCGTTTGACATATTTGATTCCATTTTTTAATAACATTTTTTGTAATAAAACTTTTGATTTGCTCAGCTGCGATTTGGAGGTCCCTTCTGAAATACTAAGTAACTCTGCAATCTCTTTATGTTCCATTCCTTCTATTTCATAAAGATTAAAAACCGTTCGATAACCAAAAGGCAATTGAATAATCAAATTAAATATTTCAGCAGCCGACAAATTATTAAGTGCTTCCTCCTCCAGGGGAATATCTTCAGCATCAGAATCAGACACGATAGAAAATACATTTTTCTTTCGTAAAAACATGAGGCATTCATTGATCATTATCTTTTTCATCCACACAAATAATGCGGCTTCACCCTGGTAAGTAAATGAAGATAAATTTTTAAAGAACTTATAAAATCCATCCAGCATAATCTCTTCGGCATCTTGCGGACTTTTTACATACCTGCGGCAGATGATCAGTAATCTGTAAGCCATCAAATCAAAAAGATATTTCTGAGCTGCAGCACTTCCCTTCTTAGCTTCTTTGATCAATTGGGATATATCCATAAAGTATGAAAAGGCTGATGATAGTTTATAAAAATATAAATGCAGTTTAAAGGTAAATGGTTGCCTGTGAAAATAAAAAATGAAAAATATGGCATTGGACTATTTCTCTTTCTGCCTGGCAACAGACATTAATTGCGTTGATTTGACCATACAGGAAATGTTTCCATTAATTTTTTTTCCTCAATGTTCAATTATACATTTCCTTTACATATTCATTCAGCGTAAATTTTATAACCATGAATTTCTTTAAAGAAAATATTCCACCCTTTTATTTGAAACTGGCATTGGTATTGGTTGGTATCCTTTCATTGGGCTATATTACCGTTATTGGTAAAGAAATCCTTTGCCCATTGGTTTTTGGGCTGTTGTTTTCTATTCTGCTCTTGCCTATATCCAAATTCTTTGAAAAGAAATTCAGGCTACCGCGAGGAGGCGCTGCTGCATTATCAGTACTTCTATTGCTGATTACAATTGCCTTGTTATTATTTCTTCTTGGCTCTCAGCTTTCAAATCTTTCACAGGACTGGCCTCAATTCAAAACGCAATTAATAGATTCTCTTCATAATCTGCAGCAATGGATTTCTTTAAATTTTCATATTGACCTGCAAAAGCAAATGGCCTATTTAAGCTCTGCCACTTCAAGCATTGCTAAAAATTCTACTGCTGTTATTGACGCAACGGTGGTTTCTTTATCCTCTTTGTTATTGTTTATTATTTTTATTTTGATTGATACTTTTTTTCTCTTGTTTTATCGCCATCTTTTGTTGACATTTATTATTAAAGCTTTCAAGGAAGAGAACAGCCATGTCGTTTTGGATATTGTAGAACAGGTTCAATACATGGTCAGGAAATATATTCTTGGATTACTTTTGGAAATGGCAATTGTGGCTACAGTTTGTTGCGTTGTATTTTTGATACTTGGAATCAAATATGCAGTACTATTGGGTTTGATCACCGGGTTGTTCAATATTATTCCCTACATAGGTATTTATACGGCACTATTGCTAAATATTATTATCACCTTTGCCACAGCCGCAGGAAGTACAAAAATAATACTGATCATTATAACTGTTGCCGCAATGCATTTGATTGACAGCAATGTTCTTCTTCCTTTAATTGTAGGTTCTAAAGTAAAGATCAACGCGTTTATCACTATACTCGGAGTCGTTATTGGTGAAAAGTTGTGGGGCATCCCGGGAATGTTCTTATCAATACCCGTTATTGCCATTACTAAAATTATCTTCGACAGGGTGGATTCATTGAATGCTTGGGGAATGCTTATGGGCGATGAGGAGGCAATGGAAAAAACTAGTATGAAACATTCACTTTTAACTAAAAAAAGGAAAAAGAAAACATAATGCAAAATGGACGGGTGGCATTCCAACTAAAAAAGTTTTCAACAAAAAACTTCTTCAAAATAAACATCAGTACTATTTCTTGTGATTTCTTTACTGTGAAATGCATATTGCTCCGGAATTATTTCCTGCAAATGAAAAGACATGCAAGGTTTGCTTAATCCTTCAAAAACCAAAGTGAAACGTATAAACTCGTTTATAATAAAATGCTGTGTCCAGCCGGGCATAATAGAAATGTTAAACGCTTTAATGAGTTTGCATTTACGGTCGTTATCTTCAATCAAAAAAGTACTGGGCCATATCCTTATCCCACATAGTTCTTCAGTAAAAAACCTGCAATGCACAATAGTACAACGTTCTGTTTGATTTTGAATTAATTCTTGTATTGCTTTGTCAATTTCTATTTGTGGTTTAGCATTTGTGCTGCTCATCAGGTTCATTTTAAATCTTCTACAAAATTAAAAGTTTTTGAATTAAGTAACCATTATACCCTCCGCGTTCCGGGGAGAATTTTGACTTATCTTTTAACTGAAATATTCCATTTAATATTAATTTCGCGGCACTATGGCATTCTCTCTTTACAACCCTTTCGAAACTTTGCATTTTAGTCCGCACACCTGCTTTTTAACCGGCCAGGACCTGCTTTCCGATGAAGAGCCAATTTGTATTTTTCCCGGATGGATACTGGATCGTTTTTCTTTAAGAAACAAAAGATTCAGAATGCTGGACCAGGTAACTGGCATTCAATACGAGGAACTGAAACTTCCCTGTTCTTCTAAAGTCAAAAATGCTTTTCATCTTTTGGATGAAGAAATTAAAAATGCGTTTGATGCCGGATATGAAGAAGTGAAAAAAATTCCTGAAGAGCGATTGTTTCTTTGGATGGGGAAATTGGTTTATGGAGTCTTATATAATGATCTTACACTTGAAATCAGCAGGTCAGAAAAAAAAGAAAAAAGCTTTAAAATGTCTTCTTCCCTGAAAAAAAGATTCGGAAAATTTCATTTAATGTTACAGTCATTGGTGTATCCAATGGAGTTTAAAGAGATTAAGCCCTGGAGCATCAGCATAGTAAGATTAAAATATTCCCGGGACACTTTTAATTATAAAGACGAGCCTATCAATCTTAATTTTTCTTTGGGCATGAATGGTTTCGGTATAATAGCCTGTCTGCAGGATAATGGTGTTATTAGCAAAAATCAACAGGATATTACCCGTAAAATTGCAGATAAAATATTGCACCCTATCCAGTTTGAAGAACTTTGTTGCAGGTTTCTGTATGCCAATTATCTTTTAAAAAAACAGGCTCAACACATCATTCAACCAACAGAAGAAAAAATAATCATTGAATCCGTGCCATTGACTGAAATAAAGGATGAGCCTTTATTTGGTCATTGGGACGACAATATGTTTGCACAGGTATTGGCGGGATATTGGGAACCATGGGGCCTTACCAAAAAAGAAATAATTACTCCTCCTGATTCACCAATAAGTTTTTTGGAAAATGATTATACACATGAATTTATTGAGCCGGAATCAGTAACATTACCGTATTAATTCTTTTCAATTTTCGCCGAATAAAATTTTATGGTTTATCTGCGTTATTGTTTTTCCACCCATCCGTATAATTATCGGAATTATAGAACTTTATTTATTTAAAAGATAACTGTAGATTTGAGGACTTCATTTCCTTAAAGAAACTTTCTTAGAGTAATTGTAGTTATAAGAATTAATGTATATTTAATTATCATGAAAGCATTAGTTATATCCGGTGGTGGCAGTAAAGGAGCTTTTGCCGGTGGCATAGCAGAATACTTAATTAAAGATTGTAACAAAAATTATGATCTTATGGTAGGCTCCTCAGCCGGTAGCCTTCTGTTACCACACCTTGCAATTGGTAATATAGAAAAAATAAAAAAAATTTATACCTCGGCTACACAGGAAGATGTTTTTAATGTATCCCCCTTTCACACCAGGGAAACAAACGGCGGAGGTTATTTTAAAAGTATTAACCAATTCACGATACTTCGTAATATTTTAAAAGGTCACCTCACATTCGGCGAAAGTGAAAATCTTAGAAAATTAATTTTTAGCAGCTTGAGCAAAGAAGAATTTGAAGAAATAAGTAAGCGGAATAAAAAGGTAATTGTAACGGTTTCTAATTTTACCAAACAGAAAGTTGAATATTTTAATTCTGACGATTGCAACTATGAAGATTTTTGTAACTGGGTATGGGCATCGGCCAATGCGGTCCCATACATGAGTGTTTATGAGCATGACGGTTGTCAATATGCAGATGGAGGTTTTGGAAATCACATACCCATTAATTGTGCTTTAGAAAATAACGTTACTGAAATGGATGTGATTATTCTGGAAGGTGAAAATGAAGATCGCACAGAACCTATTGCCCGCAATCCCTTCACATTATTATTGCAAATAATCAGGTTTATGAGTAACCAGATAAGTCTTAAAGATAGGATTATCGGGGAATTGCTGGGAACTAATCGCCATATAGATATTAATATTTACTTCACTCCACGACAACTCACTGATAATCCGTTTATTTTTAAACCTGATTTACTTTCTCAATGGTGGGAAGAAGGATTAGAGTATGCACGCAATAATCAACCGGTTAGTTTTTGTAATCATCCCGTAACCATATCGAAAGGGAGAAAAGTAATTTTATAAATTCCGGACTCCAGGCTCTCTCTAACATATATTGGGAATGGCAACCAATAATTTATCTCTGAAACAATTTATCCGTTTACTTTTGCCGCATGGATATTATTTGTACAAATGAAGAACTTTTTATTTTTAAACAAATAAGTAATGCGGCTGAAGAGTCAGAAACTCCTGCTTATATTATTGGTGGCTTTGTGAGGGATAAAATATTGAATCGCCCAACAAAAGATGCTGATATAGTTTGTGAAGGTGATGGAATAAAATTGGCAGAGAAAACTGCAGGTAAATTTTCTCCCAAACCACAAGTAAATCTTTTCAGGAATTTTGGTACTGCGCAAATAAAAATACGCCTTACCTACAACTCCCTGCCCAAAGAGGAGGTGGGGACTTTCGAAATAGAATTCGTAGGCTCCCGAAAAGAAAGCTATAATCGTGATAGCCGCAAACCTGATGTGCTTCCGGGAACTATTCATGAAGACAGGATGCGCAGGGATTTTACAATCAATACACTCGCAATAAGTCTTAATAAAAATGATTTTGGAAAACTGATTGACCCGTTGAATGGCCTTGCAGATATTGAAAATAAAATCATTAAAACTCCTCTCCCACCTGATCAAACTTTTATTGATGATCCTCTGCGGATGATGCGTGCTATTCGTTTTGCCACTCAATTAAATTTTACTATTTCCCCGGAAACTTTTGAGGCAATAAAAAATAATAAAGAACGAATAAAAATTGTAAGTGGCGAAAGGGTAATTGATGAGATCAATAAAATAGTTATGACCGAAAAACCATCCACTGGTTTTGAACTATTATACAACTCCGGACTATTAAAAATTATTTTCCCTCAAATGGTGGCGCTAGCAGGTGCTGAATATATTGATGGCAAAGGACATAAAGATAATTTTTATCATACTCTCCAGGTGCTTGACAATATTGCTCCCAACACCAATGATCTTTGGCTGCGCTGGGCGGCTATTCTGCATGATATTGCGAAACCCGCCACCAAGAAATTTGAACAAGGCCACGGCTGGACATTCCACGGCCACGAGGTTTTGGGCGGAAGAATGGTTCCTAAAATATTTGCTCAATTGAAACTACCCTTGCATGAAAAAATGAAATTTGTAAAGAAAATGGTAGAGCTGCATTTGCGTCCTATCAGTCTTACCAAAGAAAATATAACAGACTCGGCCATACGAAGATTATTGTTTGACGCCGGCGATGATATTGAAAGCCTAATGACGCTCTGCAAAGCAGATATCACTTCAAAAAACAAACAAAAAGTTCAGAGATTTATTGCGAATTTTGAAATGGTAGAAAAACGCTTGAAGGAAGTGGAGGAATCAGATCACCTGAGAAACTGGCAACCGCCCATAACCGGCGAAATAATCATGAAAGAATTTGGATTGCCTCCGTCAAGAATTGTAGGAGAAATAAAAAACGCAGTTCGCGAAGCTATACTTGATGGAAAGGTTTTGAATCAATATGATGCAGCCTTTGAATACATGGTTAAGATAGCAAAAGATTTGGGTGTTGGGTAATTATTCCACCTTATACCTATACACCACTCTTCCTACATTGCCATTATCATCAATGCCTTCAACAGTTACTTTGTAAGTGC
>DATKQQ010000107.1:0-7592 GCA_035532615.1 Hanamia sp. | reverse complement strand
TTATCATCAAAGAATTGGAATTTTAGTGTAAGTAATGTTGATAATTCTGATTTAAATTTCTGATTAATCTGGTCAAAGAAATTTTGAATTGCCTGATGAAATAATTTAGGTTTTTCATAGTATTTCCCGTATAAAATTTCTTTTTTTGTAAATTTCCATAACCGTTCTATGATATTAAGATTAGGAGAATACGGCGGTAGGAAAAGCAAATGAATGCCTAATGATTTTGCAAAAGTTGTTACTAAAAAGCAATGCTGATACCGGACATTATCAAGCACAATTGCAATAGGTTTATCAGCATATTTTTCTTTCAATAATTTTAGAAAATCAATAAGAGTGGTTGATGTAATATAAGTGGCATTGGACATGGTAATTACTTCTTTGGTAATGGCGTTTACAGCACCTAATACACTTGCCTACCGGCAGGCAGGTTGATGCGATTTCTACCTGCGGAAGCTTTAATAAAAACACGAAAAGCGCACCAAATAGAACAAAGAAATGCTTGTAATACAAAACGCGCTGCATCGCAAAAGAACAGATGTACTTCACCTTTCTGTGCCGCTTCTATAACGGGTTTCAACTCGGTTTCCACCCATTGGTGCTGTTTGTCGTTATCAGCTTTTGCAGGTATATGCCCACATTTTATAAACCTTAATTCATGCCTTTTCATAAACGCCCTTACCTGTTGACTGTTTCATTTATTGACATTTTGAAACCCCTGATTTTATTGGTAGTGTATAAAATGACAACTAAATTTGGGTAATTAAGCAAATGACTATAATTCAAAAGAAATTGGGTTAATTATTTACTTGGTGGGTTTGGTAGAAAGAAAGTGTTTTATCTGCAATAAATGGCCATGAAAACTCTCCTTCACTGTATTTATTTTTAATATTATTACTCATTTTATTTCTTAACTCTGTATTTGACAATAAAATTTCAATTGCTGAAGCTAAAGAAAGAGCATTTGTATCTTCAACCAAAATACCAGTATTAAGATTATCAATTACTTCTTTAAAACCTGCAATATCAGAGGCAATAATTGGCTTATTAAAATTGTAAACGGTCATAGGAACTCCACTTTGCGATGCGGAAGTATATGGCAAAACTACCATATCGCACGATTCTATTAAGCTTACAATTTCTTCATTTGATATAAATCTATTAATAAATTCATAATTTTTTACATTATCAAATTCAAAATAGGGTGTTCCATTTCCAGCTATTATAAGATTGATTGGGTATTTATCCTGCAAGATTTTAACTGCTTCAATGAGAAAATGGATTCCTTTTGAAGGGACAATCCGTCCGAAATTAAGAATATTTATTCTCCCATTTGGTTTGGGTTTGGAAGCTTGGTTTGAAAAACATTGATATGTTTCAAATAAACCAAACCTTATCATTGTCAAGTTATTTTCAATTATTTTTTTTGTTGTTACAGTTTTTCTGAATTCCAGGAATCTCATTTTTGAGATATTGGAATGAAAAATAATTGGTGTTGAATTTTTAATCAGCCATTTTAATCTTGAAGCATCTAAAAAAGAAGTTTTTTCTTCGTGTGATGTTACTTCATGCAATGTTTGAATAATTTTCTTTTTAGGAAGAAAAAGATAAAAAAATAACCAGAATCTTTTAGAAAAGTGAATAATATGAATCATATCATATTTTTCCTTCTTTACATATTTGGCTAATTTATATGCATAGATAAAGTCTTCCAAAAATAACTTTTGAAACCATCTATCTGGATAAATAAAAATTTTTAGCTTTAAACCAAGTAGATAGCTATTTAAGTTTTCGCCTATTGCAGTTCTGGCAGTTATTGCATCAACAAAACCATTTCGCTGCGGATTTCCTAAAAAATTATAAACAAAGGTATTTTGGTTGCCATACGGTAATAAACTATATATATCAATTTGATTTCCGGATAAGGATAAGTATTTTGCTAAGGGTATAGTTGATTCCATTAAATAGAAAGATACAATTGCAAGTTTCATAGGTAACGATTAATACTGAACAAACCTATTGGGGCTTTTTAGAAAATCCTTAATTGAATCATCTGGCAGATACCTCAATTTTCTAGAATAACAGATTCCAATTGAAATCCAGACCAATAAATATTGAAAACTAAAACTATCTACTGTGGTTGGATATAGACTGATTATTGCTATAGAAATCCATATTGCTGAGGCTTTTGAAAGTATATTTTTAGAATAAAAAAAACCTAAAATGAGTGCAGGAATTGCTATCAGTAGATACAAAACAAGACTAATTATTCCACCTTTTAATATTATATTTAAATAACCAGTTTCAATGTAAGATCTATAATTTGTTAATTGGTCTTCTTCAATGCCTGGACAAAAGTATTGCCCATTAATTCCTCTTCCAATTACCCAATCCTTAGTTTTAAAATCATTATAAAAATAAATCTCTACTCCTGTTCTTGTGTCTGTCTCACCCCTTTGAGCAATAAAATTGAAAAGGGAATTTTTATTTATTTGGTATAAGCTATTAGCATAAAATATTCCAGCAATAATCAATAATATTGACAAATAAATATTAAAAACTTTTCTACTACTATTAAATAAGTATATAAAATAGGATGATAATAAAACGCCTAAAAAGATAGCAGACAAACCTCTTCGGGCTTTGTAAATAGAAATTAAAAGTGTTAGCAGCATTACGCTTCCTGCTAATAATTTCTGTCTATTGGAATAGTAAATGTATGTCAATAATACAAATCCACATGGTAGGCTAAGGGAAGAAAAGTCTTCAATAATATTTTGAGTTTCAAAGGTTCGGCTTAGTAAATATTTGTAAAATATTATATCGTAGATAAAGAAAAAAATTCCAAAGATGAATATAACATCAATAACTTTTTTTAAAGAGTAAAGATTTTTAGGGAACAATGCGATAAGAGGTACAAAATAAAGTAAAATACCTGCGTTTGCATCAAAAAGCATCTTTTTAGCTGAAGTATAGTTAGCTTGGAATCCCCTGCATATAACCGATAATTGCCAAAAAATATATAAGAAGAATATAGCATTTAAGTACTTATTTTCAATTTTAAATCTGATAAGTGAAATACATGGGTATAAAAATATTACCAATCCTAAAAATTGGATCGCCTGACAAATAACATAATTGACATGTCCTGTTGTACTGATTATATAGCTTAATGTATAGATTGAAAATCCTAACCAAAAAATATTTATAGATTTTAATTTTTTATGCGAGATATATAGTAGGTCAATAAAATAATTTTGATTTACCATATTTTAATTGCTCTTCCAGATTAAATTCGTGTTATAAATCATATTGTATAAATATTTTATCTTATTCAAGAACCCTTTTATAGGAGTTTAGAGTTTGTTCCGTGCATTTTTTCCATGAAAAATTATTTAGAAGATTATCTCCGGCAGCAATAATTTTTTTTGTAAAATCCGAATCATAAATTACTCTTTCGATAGCATTTGAAATTGAATCCTGATCGTTTGGGTTAAAATAAACACCTGCATCTCCTGCGACTTCGGGAAAGGAACTGGTATTACTTAAACATACAGGGCAATTATTAGCAAAGGCTTCTAAAATAGGCATTCCGAATCCTTCGTATAATGAAGGATATACAAAAACGAGGGCATTAGAATACAACGAATTAAGTTTATTTTCATCAACACCAATTGCAGTTGTTTTTTTTAAAATTTTCAGATTTTTCAAATTCTCTAATTCTACTTTGTTAAAAGGTTCACCTACACAAATCATTTTTAGGTCATTGTCTTTGACCATCAAACTGCCGACAGCCTTTGCAAAAGCTGTGAAATTTTTGTAACTCTCTCTTCTTCCGACAAAAAGTATATATCGGCCATGTGGATTAGACTCAATTTTTGACGAAGGTTTATTAAAACCATGATAGATTACATCTATTTTTTCTGCTCTAATACTGAGGATTTCTATGAGATCTTTTTTAGTGTTTTCACTAATTGAAATGATGCGATCTGCATTATTTATTATCTCTTTCATTTGAGACATTCTGGAATTTTTTCTATATAGTTCTTTGAATTTAAATTCAATTAGGTCGTGAACGGTAACAATATATGGTTTTTTTAAACCTTTCAAAAAATAGGGATCAAAATAAGTTGGATGTAATAGATCATAATCATTAAAAGAAATAATATACCTGGAATAAAGTCTATTTATATTGTATAGATTTCTTCTTAAAAAACCTCTTCCTTTGAAATCATTTTTTGGAATTGGTACATGAATTTTTTTAAAAAATGAGTGCTCGTCTTTCAAATGCTGATTTTCTGAAATGAGAACAGATAATCTAAATTGGTGCTCTGCTGGCAAATTTTTCATTAATTCGCAAAAATACTTTGTTATGCCTCCATACTTTTGAGTTAAAAACATTTGATGGTCGTATAATATTTTCATAGAATTATTTAATCCAGATTCCTTTTTTCTTTTTATATACAATCATATAATATTGAATAGGAGCCAATATTAACCCGTTGAAATTGCACAATATTGAGGCAATAAAGAGTGAATAAGTGCCCCAATGATAATGCCTGATCAAAAAAAGTGCAACAATTACATACACGAATGGACTTATGATACATGCTATAAATTGTATTCGCAGAGCATTAATCCCATTTAAAAAAGATATGTATTTATCTACAAACATGTGCATACTAAAGTATATAAACCCCCAAAATGATAGATAAAAACCTATAGAAACCTTACCTTTTCCTAGCCAGAGATTATAAATTGATTGTGAAAAAATCAACATTATGGACCCAATTACTATGAGAAGTATATTTAACTGAGCATATTTTTTAATTCCTTTTTTGATCCACCGAATATCATTTTTAAGGTAAGCCTCTGTAGATGCAGACCAAAACGGTCCCAGGAAAATAGTAAATATCATGTACAAGACACTAAAATATTTATACACAATATTATAAGAGGTAACATCTGCAGTATTAAAGTTACGTGCAATTATAATATTTGCAGTCTGGTATTGTACGATACCTGCGATCTGAATTACAAAAAAAATTACTCCAAGATTGAAAAGCCCTTTTGCATAAGAAAATTTTATTTTTGATAAAGCTGGGCGATATTTTTTATAGGCTCCTTTGAATAAAATTATGCTTGCACCTACCATAATGATAACTGGCGATAAGCATAATGCAACCCCAAGTTTTATCAATGACCCATGAGTTGTTTTTACCAGGATAACTATAAAAATTAGAGATAAGATTTGTCCAAGTACACCTACCAATGACGATATTGCCGGCTGTTGATCAGCAGTTAGTATGGTAGTGATAATCCTTAATACGAATTGTAGGCAAAAATAGGTGAAGACAATTATGGCCAATATCGATACCTCTGGTCGCATACTTTCTGAAATATTTAGAATATGCGCCCAGTTAAGAAATTGATTTGCAAATAAAAAGATTAACCAAAGCAAACTACAAATTATGCCGAGGATTGCATAAGTAGTACTTATATATATTTGTGCAAGCTCATCGTTACCTTTTGCTACCGCCTCTGCAAACTTATTACGTAATCCCTGGGTGAGTCCAATATCAAAGAAACTAAACCAAACAACAATTGAACTTACCGTAAGCCATACCCCATATTGAGAAACGTTAACGTAATTAATTGCTATTGGAACCAGAATGATACTAATTGCGATGCTAGTACCTCTCAAAAAGAAGGAAGCAATAATATTCTTCTTTGCCTTGACACTACGTTCCTGTCCTTGATTTATTTTATTGTTGACAAAAGTAAGAGCATCAGAAATTCGATCTTTTACCCTCATTTTTAAATTATATATTCCCAAAATTTATTTTTGTACTTTTTATTTAATGTAATTTCTTAATTACAATATTCTTCTTAAATAAAATACTTCTTCTCTAAATCATCTTATAAGTTTCCAGGTCACTTTCTACCATTTCTTTCACCATTTCCGCAAGAGTATATTTCGGTTGCCGCCCTAATTTTTCTTTAGCCTTCGTGCATCGCCTATCAATAGATCAACACCGTCTTTGTCATTGTTTAATGTTCCGCAATAGTCAATATATGGATAGTTGGCTGACTTTTTTTCAATATTTTGAAACCTTTCCTATTCTACTGTCATAGGTACATGCAGAAAAGATTTTTTTATTTTTTTCAAGAGTAAAATATTCGATGATTCTTCGGGTCATAAAAAGATAACCCAAGTTCGCTTAACCCTTGCGCATACGTGCCAATTCTGTTTGAAGCTGCCATACCTATGGGAAAGGATTCGGCTGTTATTATTTTTATTTTCAGAGGTTGATTCCCCACCATTTATTGCTCAGTTTAGTATTTCCCATTATTAATTTCAATACTCTCCATGAAGTATCTTCAATTTGATAATCTTCGGGAACACTTTTTGTTTTTCTGTCTTTTTTTTCATTTATGGAAAGTGCGATTGAATCAAGGATTATTTCAGCATCAAAGCCTGTAAGTATGATAGAACCGGTATCCTGCGCTTCAGGACGCTCCATGGATTGCCTTAACGAAATCGCCGGAAAATCAAGAATGGATGATTCTTCACTTATGGTACCGCTATCCGATAACGTACAGGCGGCATTCATCTGAAGATTAATATAATCAATAAATCCAAAAGGCTTTAAAAATTGAATCTTTTTATTTGAACTTACTTTTTTTAATTGCTCCAGTCTTTTCTTTGTGCGGGGATGAGTACTCACAATTACTGGGTATTGATATTTTTCTGCAAGTTTATCCAGTACAATAAGTATTTGCTTTAGGTTAGCAGGGTTATCTACATTTTCTTCTCTATGCGTTGAAACAACAAAATATTTTTCTTTTTTGAGTTTAAGTTTTGAGAGTATTGCTGATTTTTGGATCTTAGGTAGATAATAATTCAGCACTTCTTTCATAGGTGAACCGGTAAGGTAAATACGACGATGCGGTAATCCTTCACTTATCAAATGCCTGCGGGCATGTTCTGTATAAACCAGGTTATAATCCGCAATATGGTCAATGATCTTTCTGTTCACTTCTTCAGGAACGTTCAGATCAAAACTCCTGTTACCGGCTTCCATGTGAAATACGGGAATATGCATTCTCTTAGCTATATAGGCCGACAAGCATGAATTGGTATCACCCAACACCAGAAGTGCGTCAGGTTTTTCAACTTTAAGTACTTCTTCAGTTTTTCTAATAATATCGCCTACCGCGCTTCCTAAAGAAGAAGTATTTATTTCTAAAAAATGATCAGGCTTGCGCAATTCGAGGTCCTTCCAAAAAACTTCATTTAATTCATAATCATAATTCTGCCCGGTATGAACTATTATCTGGTTTACATACTGATCCAGAAGCGCCATGGTGCGTGAAAGCCTTATTATTTCTGGCCGGGTGCCTACTACGGTAACAATTTTCAGATGATTATCTTTCATTCAGTGTAAATAATTTTATAGAATAAATCGTTTAAGTCGTGAATGCCATGTGATAAACAGGAGCACTCTTAATCATCCTTACCACGAGGTTGTGAAATATAGTTTTATCAAATCCCCGTCTGTTAAAGCGATAAAAGAATTCATTCAGGTACG
>DATKQQ010000106.1:0-17455 GCA_035532615.1 Hanamia sp. | reverse complement strand
AGGCGTACCTGAATGAATTCTTTTATCGCTTTAACAGACGGGGATTTGATAAAACTATATTTCACAACCTCGTGGTAAGGATGATTAAGAGTGCTCCTGTTTATCACATGGCATTCACGACTTAAACGATTTATTCTATTAAAATATTAAGAAACGAACTACTTACGGTTGGCGTCATTTCAGGCTCATATCCTGCACTGGTATGGATTGCAGTTAAAGGCTGCAGGTGCAATTGCTTTTCCATACCCATGTTTTTCAATTGCTCTCCACCATGCTCATTTAAAAATGCTGGTAGCTTTTTTTCAAGTGCGGCTACGTTGGCGCCTGGTTTTAATTTTATAAAGGAGTAGGTAAAATTGTTCCCGGACCATGTCGTATTTTTAAGAATATCGCCGCCATAGCCGTTTTCATTCATGCGTATGAACATGTTTGCATGAATGTTCGATTTGCCAAGGCTCTCATCTATTACCCCCATTACTTTAAAATCGGTTTTGCCATCAGCATCTTCCATGGTAATTACCTTCCCTATGGGATCTTCTTTGTCGAATAATTTATCAGCGATCGGTTTTAGCAGGACAATCGAGTTGGGCTCGGTAAGCGCAGTCGCCGCATTCCCATAATCAAAATGAAAATTAAATACCTTAAAAAAAGTTGAGTCCACCAGGTAGGCGTCACCATTGTAAAAAGATTTGTCTTTATAACGCAGCAGATGATTGCTGGCGTCCAATGTTGGCACAATGCGGGTGAATTGCTCCACTTCGGGAAAATCGTTTTTTAGACCAGGGGCTATAGGCGGCGAACAGGTGGCCATCTTCTGTTTATCGCCATTTGTGCTCATAAGCGATACGACACGATAGATGTCATCCGCATGGTTGTTCTGTTTATCATAACTGTACTGGTCTTTCACATACAATACAATATACAGGCAAGACAAAGTGCCAATGGACAAACCAATAATGTTGATGAAGCTGAATCCTTTATTTTTTAAAAGAAAACGCCATGCGGTTTTGAAATAATTTTTGAACATAAAAGTTGATTTTTGTTGTATGATTTGTTATCTGTGTTTTATTATTTTCAAATTGATTTATTCCGTTCTTAAACTATCCACAGGATTTGCCAAGGCAGCTTTTACCACTGTGTATCCGACTGTCAGCCATGCGATAATTAATGAACTTATAATGGTGGTTGCAAAAAACCATAAACCTATTGTGATGCGATACGTATATTGCTGCAACCATTCATTCATAAAATACCAGGCTATCGGTGCTGCAATAAGAAATGCAATTGATATAAGAATTGTAAATTCCCTTAACAACATAATCATAATATCACGAACCGGTGCACCGAGCACTTTTCTAATGCCGATCTCTTTTTTACGTTGAACACCCATAAACGAAATCAATCCATACAATCCAAGGCAGGATATAAAAATGGCTATGCCTGCAAAGATCTTGTAGAGCTGTGAAAGCTGGTTCTCCTGCTTATAATAAGCGGCAATGGATTGATCCAGGAAATTATATTCAAATACATAATCGGGGTAATTTTTATCCCATATATTTCGCAGTGCAGCTATAACTGTTTTTGCTTTGCTCATATTTATTTTAATATTGGCCTGCCCGTATGCATTTTTAATAGTTGTCATTACTATCGGACCGATTGGGTCCCTGAGGGAATTAGAATGAAAATCTTTTACGACACCAACGATTGGGCATGTCTTTCCATTTACATTCACCAGTTTGCCGATAGCATTCTCCGGATTTTGAATTCCCAATTTTTTTATTACCATTTCATTTACCACAAATTCCCGCATGGTATCTGACGGGTAATAGATCCGGCCTGCAACAAGTGGCAAATTGTATAAACTAAAGAAGCTTGTATCTGCAGGCATCATACTAACAATCATGTCAGGATTATTGCTACGATTATCTGGCAGCCTTAAGTCAGTGTACCAACCGCCTCCGGCCGATGGTGTGAACGTACTGAAACTTACGTCCTCAACTCCAGGAACTTTATTCAATTCATTGAATAGGACCCGGGCCTTTGTACGGCTAAGGCTATCTCCAGGTATGCCTGCGTTAATAACTGCTTTTTTATCAAAGCCCATGTCGGCGGTGCGGAAATAATTCATTTGCGAAGCCACTACCAGCGTGCCTATAATAAGCGCCTGCGCAATTACAAACTGTAAAATAACAAGCCCCCTTCGAAGGGAAATCCCTTTGTTATTTTGATTAGGCAAAGCACCTTTTAAAACATTTACTGATTTAAATCCCGACAATACCAATGCCGGATAAAATCCTGAAAGGATGGTAACCACTACCAAAGCAGACAGCATAAATAAAATAAATTTGCTGCTGTGTAAAACAACTGTTAACAAATGAATGTCAAGCAGGTTATTCATAAAAGGAATGCAGAGTAAAACAACTGCCAGCGAAAAAAGCAATGAAATAAAAGTAGTAACACCGGTTTCCCCCAAAAATTGCCATACCAGTTGCATACGGTTACTGCCCAGCGCTTTCCTTACACCCACTTCACGGGCACGGTTAATCGCCTGTGCGGTAGTAAGATTAATGAAGTTAACACAGGCAATGACCAGTAAGAATAAGGCAATCAAACTTAATGCAAGAATAAGGTCCTTACTGAACGTGCGCCCGCTAAAATTGCCATACCGTTCGTCATAATGTATTTCGCTTAATGGCTGAAGCGAAAGATCATAATTCGGATTCACCGGTTTTATATGTTTATCAACAAAACCTGCCAGCAATTTATCAAACCGTTGACGCGAATAATCTTTGTTTAGCTGAACAAAACAATAATTATTATCCGAAATACTTCCCCAATCATTCATGTCTAAATTATGAGTAAGTGTTGCATAAGATACTACTACACTCAATGGAAAATCAGTATTAGCGGGAGGGTTTTTGAGAATACCGGCCACTTTCATATTTTGCCCATAGATATGGAGCGTTTTGTTCGTTGCCTTTCGCCAATTTCCAAAATATTTTATCGCAACATCCTTTGTCAGGAAAACAGTATTAGGCTCGTTGAGCGAATTAATACTGCCTGCAGCTAAAGGGAAATTAAACATTTTAAAGAACTGAGGTTCTGCTGTAAAAACATAGGTTTCTTTAAATTTTTTCTTTACAGAACCATCCGCGTCTGCTACATCTACCTGTACATTATTATCTCCCGAAATGGCTGCTGCATTTGTAAGCTGCGGAAAGTCTGTACGCAAACCCAGCGTTACCGGAAAGGGCACGCCGCTTCTATATTCTTTGTTATTGGCATTTTTACCAATGCGTACCACACGGTAAATATTGCTTTTATTCGGATGGAAATTATCGAAGCTTTGCTCATACTGAATTACAACGAATATTAAAAGAAAAGCTGCGAAGCCGACTATCAATCCAGCAATATTGATGAACGAATTGCTCTTGTGCCTTAAAAGGTTTCTGAGCGCTGTTTTAAGATAATTTTTAAACATTTTATTTTCGTTTATAGATGATTTTAATTTTACAGTAAACCAACAAATTTTAAAGTTTCATCTTCACAAGTCCCCTTTAGGGGATTTAGGGGTTTATTCGCTCCTCAAACTATCCACCGGGTTTGCCATTGCTGCTTTTATTGCCTGGAAACTTATGGTTGCTAAAGAAATGAGTAAAGCAAGCATTGCTGAAAATCCAAAAACCCACCAACTGATACTAATCCTGTAAGCAAATCCTTCAAGCCATTTATTCATAGACCACCACGCAACAGGAAAAGCAATAAGCGCAGCAATGGCAACCAACTTCAAAAAATCTTTTGATAATAAGTTCATGACGCTTTGTACAGATGCTCCAAGTACTTTGCGGATGCCAATTTCTTTTTTGCGTCTTTCGGCTGTATAGACTGATAAGCCGAATAAACCCAGGGATGCTACGAAAATCGAAAGAAATGTAAAAATTCCAAAAACCGTTCCCATGCGCTGTTCATCATTATATAATGCTTCAAAATTCTTGTCGAGAAATGAATATTCAAATGGTACAGAAGGGGCAAAACTTTTCCACTTGCCGGCAAACTTCGATAACATAGTTTTAGTATTTTTTGAGTCAATACTCGCAATAATGTAAGAAGTACCAATTCTGTAAGTTTTAGATGAAGCATCGAACAATGCAAATGGCGTGAGCGAATCGCGTACCGAGCTAACCTCAAAATCCTTTACCACACCAATTACAGTAAAGCGCTGGTTACCGTTCCCTGGGTAGGCCAGATGATTGCCCAACGGGGTTTTCCATCCAATTTGCTTAACGGCTGTTTCATTCAGGATAACCGATGTGGAATCATTAAACTCCTTTGAAAAATTCCTTCCTTTTATTACCTGGATTTTCAATGCAGGAATAAATTCTTCATCAACCATAAAAGAATTCAGCATAATATCCTTTTCAATGGAACCCACAGGGCCCCCGATCTCTGGCACGTAAGTATCTCCGAAACTTTTTAAAGTAGGGGCACTCGTTGAAATACTTGCATGATAAACACCAGGAATTTCAGCTAACTGTTGCCTGAACGTTTCTTCAGCAGCAGGTTCCATTTTTTCCCCGTTGGGAATAATGATGACATTGTCTTTTTTAAGCCCCATATCTTTTGTCTGGCTAAACCGTAATTGCTGAAACAAAATAACTGTGCATATGATAAGCGCGATAGAAACCGCAAACTGAAATACAACCAGCCCGTTTCGTATAACAAGGTTTGACAAACTTTTTTTGAGGACACCGCCTTTTAAAACTGCTACAGGATTGAGAGATGTAAGATAAAATGCAGGGTAAGAGCCGGCGAGTAAACCAGTAATCAGGGTTAAGGCTAAAATAAATAGCCAGATACCGGAATGAAAAATACTTCCGAAAGTGAGTTCTTTACCAGAAACCGAATTGAATCCCGGCAGGAACAATGCTACAAGGCCCAACGCAATAATGGTTGAAATAATGCTATATAGAATAGCTTCCGTAAGGAACTGCCTGATCAATTGTGTTTTTTGCGAACCAAGCACCTTGCGAATCCCTACCTCTTTTGCTCTGGTTGCAGACTGTGCCGTGGAAAGGTTCATGAAGTTGGCACATGCCAGTATAATAATGAAAAAAGCGATCGC
Source organism: Hanamia sp. (assembly GCA_035532615.1). Lineage (GTDB taxonomy): Bacteria > Bacteroidota > Bacteroidia > Chitinophagales > Chitinophagaceae > Ginsengibacter. The sequence goes on along the minus strand of DATKQQ010000106.1, from coordinate 12,333 downwards.
CAAAAAAATATAAACATACTTGATATCACTCAGTGTGTGGAGAAACATGGAACTAATGTTGGCAGAATGCAGATGAACAGAAGTCAATGGCTGCAAAAAGAAATCCCATCTGTTACCAGCCTTAATGAATTCGTCGTAAGGCTGACCTATGCGATTAAATGCACTTGCAGCCTGCACCTTTACCATTGCGGGGAATTTGCTTACTAATCTTTTGATACTTGCCGGGTTCGTTGCAACATTTTTATTTAATAGAACATAAGTGTTCATCTGGAGCCATACCCAGCTCCAGCTAAAGTGCTTGACAGGCGTGCAGGCTGAAGTTGGTATCAGCATATCAAATTGAATACTCGCCTGCGACGGAAGGTTTTTTAATACAGCGGTCACTTCAAAAGGCTGTTTGTATTCATCCAGTACTAAATTTTTTCCTACCGGATTCGCATTACCAAAATATTTTTTTGCTGTTGTCTCTGTTAGAATAATTGAATAAGGATTGTCCATGCAGGTTGCAGGATCTCCCAGTTTTATGGGGTAATCGAATACCTGCAAAAAATTAGAATCAACTGCCAGTAAGTTTTTTTCAGTAAAATGATTTTGGGTTTTGCTCGTGGCATCGTTACTGATCACTTCATTTCCCATCACATAAAACCGGGTATAAGCCTCTATCTCAGGAAATGATTTTAGCATCGCAGGCCCTACCGCAGGCGGCGTGTTTGACAGGATACCACTTTGTCCACCCATTTTCGCATCCATATCCACTTGAAAAACCCGGTCGGCATTTTTGAAGCACCTGTCATATTGCAGTTCATCACGTACATACAAGCTTATCAGGATCACGCAGGTGATACCAATTGCGAGCCCGGCAATATTGATGATGCTGTTCGTTTTATTCCGGAGAATATTGCGCCATGCTGTTGTAAAATAATTTCTAAACATAATTTTTTATTTATGTATTTTTTATTCCGTTCTCAAATTTTTTACAGGATTCGTAACAGCCGCTTTTATTGCCTGCACGCTTACCGTTAATAAAGCAATCGCTATAACCAAAAGTGCCGCCAACGCAAACATCCACCACTGCAATGGCACACGATATATCACGCCGGATAACGATGCATGGGCAACCCAAACTGAAAGGGGAATAACAATAAGAATCGCAATAAAAACAGGTTTCAAAAAATCTCCCGAAAGATGGAACCAGACATCTTTCGCAGATGCACCAAAAACTTTCCGAATGCTCATTTCCCTTCCGCGACGCTCAATAACAAACGCAGAAAGGCCGAACAAACCGAGGCAAGCTATAAAAATGGCCATGCATCCAAACACGGTTGCCATAAATCCTGCAGTATCGGCCTGTTGAAATCTTTGCAGGAAAACGTCTTTGGTAAAAGTGAAATCGAAAGGAAATGCAGGGTTTATCTTTTTTGCTGCGCTTTCAATTTGTGCAAGAGTATTTCGCCACTCATTATCATTTTTTATTCTTACAAAAATGTGTGAAAGTCCGCCGGTATTCAATGTAAGTCTCATCGGCGCAACGATCCCTGAAGGATTGTTATATACGAAATTTTGAAAAACACCGATCACCTTGTTGCCACCCAAAAGCTGTCCCAACACAGGTTCCTTTAATCCCAGCGAATGCACCGCAGCTTTATTGATGATACAGGCAGTAGTGTCTGTTCCAAATGCAGGATTGAAATCGCGGCCTTCGATTACTTTAATACCGGCAGTTTTCGTCCAGTCGTACCCGACAGAACTGATTATTACAGGTATATCCCGTCCGGGTATTTTTCCGGGGTAGTCCATTCCGCTAACACTGCCGCCGAAGTTTACAATATTCTCATCGCCCGTACTCACATTGATTACTCCTTGTATCTGCGACAGTTTATTTTTGAATAAATCATAATGATCCTTTAATTCGCCAGTTGCAGTGATGTCAATAAGATTATCCTTATCATATCCAAGTGGCCGGTTTCTTACATAATTTATTTGCGAGTAAATAACAATAGTGCCGATAATCATCGCAATCGAAATAACAAACTGGATCGCTACTAAGGTCTTGCGCAAACCTGCTCCTTTATTTGCGCTGACGCCAATTCCTTTCAGCACTTTTATAATTCTAAAACGACTAAGAAACAGGGCAGGATAACTGCCTGCTATAAGTCCCGTAATCAAACAGGTTGCAAGTAGCATCAGCCAGATGCGGTAATCTGAAAAATGAAATGGTATTTGCTGACCGGAATATTGATTAAGCAATGGTAGTACTAATTGCGCAATAATAAGCCCGATTATCGTAGCTATAAAAGCCATCAGGATAGCTTCGCGCAAAAACTGGTAAACAAGTGACTTACGGGATGCACCCAAAACCTTTCTCACACCCACTTCGAGGGAACGATGTTCAGAGCGTGCAGTGGCAATATTCATGAAATTGATACAAGCGATGAGAAGCACAAATCCGCCAAGTGCCATTAGCAAAATCATTAAATCAATTTTACCACCATTTTGTTTTCCATTACTGAAGCTGCGATATAAATTCAACCGCGACAACGGGTAAGCGAACAGTGAAACAGTCGAATCATTGGACCTTGCCTGCACCAGCTTTGTCATTAGAGTGTTCAGTGATGCAACCTCAGCATGAGGCTTTAATTGAACCCATGTCTGAATGCGGTTATCATCCCATTTGGTCAGCCACGGATTTTCACTCTCGTAAAAACTAAATGGAAAAGCCATTCCAAATTTTACAGAACTGTTGAAAGGAATATTTTTAATCACTGAAGTAACCGTAAAACTGTTTTTATTATTAAGTGTTATTGTCTTTCCTACAGGGTCTTTTTCATTAAATAATTTCATGGCTGTTTCTTCGGTAATGACCACAGAATGCGGATCTTGCAACGAAGCAGCAGGATTGCCGGACAATGCAGGGAAAGTCATTATTTTAAAAATGTCCGGATCTACATAAACGCCCGATTGGTAAACGACCTTATTATTTGCGCTAATAACCTGATCGCCGAAATAGGCAATCCGCGCCGCATACTTCACGCCTGGCATTTCACTTCGTAATGCCGACGCAATTGGCCCCGGTGTAACATCGCCTGTGCTAATACCATCAGCATGCTGCTGGTTTTTCATCACGAGGTAAGTATCCCTGAGATGGGTATTGAATTTATCATAACTAAATTCATTCATTACAACCATCATGATCATAATGCTCGTTGCCAGGCCGATGGCAAGTCCACTGAGATTAATAAACGACGAAACCCTGTTTCTCAAAAGATTTCGCCAGGCGGTTTTGATATAATTTTTAAACATAAAAGATAATTTATGATGTATGATTTAATTGCTCTTCATTTTCAATTTTCAATTATCAATTATCAATTTTCAATTAATCATTCACTTCTCAAACTATCCACCGGGTTTGCCACCGCTGCTTTTATTGCCTGTAAACTGATTGTGATCAATGCAATGAATAAGGCAACCAATGTGGTTATTACAAAAACTGTCCAGCTAATGCTGGTGCGGTACGCAAAGCTTTGCAGCCATTTATTCATTACGAACCATGCAAGCGGCGAAGCAATAATTACTGCTACAATTACCAGCTTTAGAAAATCTTTTGACAGCAAAGCCACAATACTGGTTACACTTGCCCCCAGCACTTTGCGAACGCCAATTTCTTTGATGCGCTGCTCAGCACTGAATGTGGCCAGCCCGAATAAACCCAGGCATGAAATAAGAATGGCGATAATGGTAAAATCACTCACGATGGCAGCCAGCCTGTTTTCTGCATCATAATTCTTTTGAAAATCTTTATCTAATAAACTATAATCAAAAGGTTCATTTGGATTTAAACTATGCCAGGTATTTTGAATAGATTTTAAAGTCCCATTTATATTGTCCGACTTTACATGCACGATCATATAATTAAATAATGCCGGGTTGTTTAACTGAAAACCATAAGGCCCGATGGGTAAATGCAGATCCTGGTAATGAAAATCTTTAACAACACCAACGATCTTATAATTGTAAGTTTGGTTATTAAAATCATTGTGCAGATTTTTATTGAGAGCCTCCTCTGCATTGGCAAATCCCAAAGTTTTCACTGCTGTTTGATTAATTATAATAGCACCCGTTCCTGTAGTATCTGCAGTATAATATTCATTTGAAAATAATCTTCCTGCAACCGGTTTAATTCCTAATGTTTGCAAAAAACCGGTGCCAACGTAATTCATCATTACATCTCTTGCCTGTGTCATGCTTTCACCATCTTTATAAAAAATATTGTCTGATATATTGCTGATGCCGGGATAAAACATAGAGCCACCGACGTTTGAAATACCGGATTGTTTTAATAATTCATCTTTAAACGAAGGATACATTTTTTTGGCAATAGAACTACGCAACGGAATTACTACCTGCTGATTTTGATCAAATCCGAGATTAGCAGAACGCAGGTATTTCATTTGATCGGCAATAACAACAGATGCAATAATTAATACAACAGAAATAATAAACTGGAAGATCACCAAACCTTTGCGTAAGGCTACAGCAGAGAATGAGTTAGAAAACTTTCCTTTTAAAACTTTTACAGGCTTGAAAGATGATAAATAAAAGGCAGGGTAACTGCCGGCAATTAATCCTGTAATAATTGCCAATAGAATAAATGCGGCAATCAATAAAAGATTGTTTGAAAATGTAAATGAAAGATTTTTATTGGCAACGAAATTAAAAACGGGCAACAGCAATTTGGTAAACACAAAAGCAAGCATCAATGCCAGGAGGCTCATTAAAACAGATTCTCCCAGGAACTGGAATACCAGGTATCTTTTTTCAGCGCCCAGCACTTTTCTGATACCTACTTCTGCTGAACGTTTGGATGACTGCGCTGTGGCGAGGTTCATAAAATTGATGCACGCGATCAGTAAGGTAAATAAGGCAATGGAAGCAAGGATGTATAAATAGAGTACGCTGCCGCCGGGCGTTACATTGCTTTTTACATCTTCATCCAAATGAATTTTTTTGAGTGGAACCAAAAATTGTTTTTTATAAAAACCAACTGCTTTTAAATCTTTACCCGCATATTGCTCAATGAATGCAGGAAATTTTGCCTGGAGTTTTTCAGCACTGGTACCCGGTTTTAATTGCAAATAAGTGAAGAACATATTGTTAGTTGCAAGGTTTCCTGTCTGTTGTTTTATAAGGTCCGCCATTTTGCCGCCCATCATGCTCATAAAAAACCGCCCATCAATATGCGAAGGTTTATTAATGGGTTTAAAAACGCCGGTCACTAAAAAATCATGGTCGCCATTGGTGCTACTGCTTACATGAATTACCTTATTTAATGCAGGTTGATTGCCAAACAATTTTTTTGCAATATCATCTTCCAATACAATGGTATTAGGATTATCTAAAGCAGTTGCTGGGTTGCCTTCAATAAAATCGTAAGTGAACATCCTGAAAAAAGTAGAATCTGCTAAAAACCCTTTTGTTTCATAAAAAGATTTGATGGCTCCATTGTTTTCATTATACTGAAGCAAGGTCTTATCTTCTGAATATAAAGAAGCAAGCCTTGTGGTTTGTTCTATTCCCGGTAATTCTTGCTTCATCATCTCGCCCAAATCTGCTGGAGTATTAGGCAGTTTGCTGAAATTTCCAAGCCCGATAAACTGGGTGCCTACCTGGTAAATAGTATCAGCATTTTTCTGGTAAGCATCATAACTCGTTTCATTTAAAATAAATAAGGTAATCAGCATACAGCAGGTAAGCCCTACTGCCAAACCAAAAATATTGATGAAAGAAAATAATTTACTTTTCATCACATTGCGCCAGGCAATTTTGATATAATTTTTTAGCATTGATAATGCAATTTGGGATTTACTACATGTATCTGCTCAAAAAATTAAGCCACATATTTAGTTGCTGATACTCAATATTTTAGAATTTAAAGTAAAATAGAACTGTTCGGTTTTGATACAGTAGGTGTTTCATTTTGATACAGGATGCTATTGGAAAATTTTCTTTTATTTTATTACCTAGATCCATTGGATCCATAAAAAATCATAATTCCATTTTACGTACTTTGTTCACGGGATTTGACCAGTAACATTCATGGGTTAGGTATTATTCATTCCATTCTTAATGAATCGATGGGATTTGCCACTGCTGCTTTTATTGCCTGAAAACTGATCGTCAATACTGAAATCAAAATAGCAACGATCCCTGCTAATGCAAAAACCCACCAATGTATATTGATCCGGTAAGCAAAATCCTGCAACCAGTTGTGCATGGCCCACCATGTTACCGGAACAGAAATAAGAAATGCGATACCTACAAGCATTAAAAAATCTTTTGAAACGAGAAGTAATACATTTTCAACAGATGCACCCAATACCTTTCGGATGCCTATCTCTTTAGTTCTTTGTTCTATTATGAAAGCTGAAAGACCAAACAAACCGAGGCTTGCAATGATGATGGCAATAATAGCAAAAGCTGAAAATATTTTCTGAGTTCGAATTTCACTTGCATATAGTTTTGCAAAATTGTCATCAAGGAATGTATAATCTAAGGGCCCTTCAGGATTGAAAGAATCCCATTGTTTTTTTAAATCGGCAAGAAAACCTTTTACATCACTTGTATTTATTTTTATCACCAGTCCTCCAGAATTATTCCCCAACATCATCATCAGCGGAGCCACCTCTTGTTTTGCGGATGCATAATTAAAATCAGCAACAACACCTAATACTTTAAATTGTTTCTGACCCGAACGTACTATCGTTTTGCCAATCGGGTTTGTATTGCTCCATCCTAATTCACGAACCATTGCCTGGTTAATTACTACAGCCGAAGAATCGGTGGAAAAATCTCTTGAAAAGTTCCTTCCCTTGATAATAGAAATGCCCAATGTCTTTAAATAATCATAATCAACATGATAAATATTTGCATGAATTTCTTTGCCATTCCCATTTTCATTTTTTGGGTAAATTTCAGTTCCATCCATAAAAGGCAGCCCCGGCACTGATCTTGAAATGCTTGTGGCAACTACATTCTTATTTTCTGAAAACTGCTGCCGGAAGGCTGTTTGGTTTTTTCCCAATAACCTGGCATCCGGTAAAAACAAAACCTGTTCTTTATCGTAGCCCAATTTTTTATTTTGCATAAAATACAATTGCTGATAAACAACAATCGTGGCGATAATTAACGCGATTGAAATGAAAAACTGGAATACTACGAGGCTGCTCCTCAAAAGATTTTTTTGTGAACCTTTAGATGAGGATCCCTTTAAAACTTTTATAGTATTAAAAGACGATAGAAAAAAAGCGGGATAAATGCCTGCTACAATTCCTGTAATAACTATCAGTGAAACCATTGCCAGCATTGATTGGTAGCTTATAAAAAAGCTGAAAGGAATTTCCCTGGTTGCCACCTGGTTGAAATAAGGCAACAATAAAAACAGCAAACCAAATGCAATAAGCATGGATAAGAAAGTAAGCAAAACAGACTCAGTAAGAAACTGGATAATCAATTGTTTTTTAAGGGAACCCATTACTTTTCTGATACCCACTTCCCTGGCTCTTTTTACGGCCCTTGCGGTAGAAAGATTGGTAAAGTTTACACAAGCCAATAATAAAATGAACAAGGCGAGTGCCGAAAAAATATACACGTATTGTATGTCTCCATTAGGCTCCAGCTCATATTTTGTATGTGAATAAAGATGAATTTTAGTAAGCGGCTGCAATGAAAACTCAAAAGTGTTAATGGATTTTTGTGCTTCGGCAAGGCTTACCCCCATATCGTGCTGAATTTCAGGGACCACATGTTCAGCGACCAACTGTGGAAATTTGCTTTCCAATTTTTGGGGATCAGTGTTTTTATTTAACAGTATATAGGTGTAAAAGCCAAGATTGCTCCAGGTTTGGCGCGTTAAGTGCCATGAAGTGAGGCTTAGAAAAGCATCAAAGTGAAAATGTGAATTTTCGGGAACTTCATCAAATAACCCGGTGACTTTATAAAGTTCCCCAGGGGTGCCAACAGATAAAGATTTACCCAGGGCATCTTCATTACCAAAATATTTCTTTGCAAATGCTTTGGATATCACTATGCTGTTTGGCTGCACAAGGGCGGTTTCGTTATTGCCTTCTAATAGTGGAATAGAGAATATTTGTAGAAAATTAGAATCAACATAAGCAATCTGTTTTTCTTTAAATTGTTTATCATCATATTTTATAAAATCGATGACAGGTGCCAGTCTTGTTGAAGCTTTCACTTCCGGAAAAGCATTCTTAATTCCTTCGCCAACTGCTACATCAACATCAGGGTAAGCCGCTTGATCCCCATTGCCGGTAACAGATAATATAACGCGATAAATATCTTTGGCATCTGCAGGATATTTGTCGTAGCTTAATTCATGATACACAAATGCCGATATGAGTATAAAACAAGTGAGCCCAATGGCCAATCCAAAAATATTAATGAAAGAAAAGGCTTTGTTCTTTCTTAAATTTCGAAGTGCTATTTTAAAATAATTTTTAAACATTGTCTGAACTATGATTTATTATTGACTATTCGCTTTATCAGTAAACCTAGCTGTCCGGTAGGCAGGCAAATAAATAACCTGAATTTTCATTTTCTCCTTAGCTAATTAATCGAAAGCAAGATTTATCTTTCCACCGTTTACTTCTACAGTTACCGGAATTCCACCACCATTTACCGTTCCGTTTATTTCATCTTTTGAATTGTTGCCACTAAAGTTTTCCAGGTTCTCTGTAGATATTTTCATAGCACTTAATTTAAGATCCATTCCTGTATTTTTCGGAAGGATCAAATCTACTTTTCCGGCAGAGTTGCTGATAGAAATATAATTTCCGGGTTTGTTTACAGATACTTGAATATTACCGCCGCTGGTCGAGGTTTTAAGGCTGCAATTAAGCGCCAGTAAAGAAACATTTCCTCCTGAAGTATGAGCAGATAGAATACCATCAATAGTTACTCCTTCAATGTTGCCGCCACTGGTTTGTGCCTTTATATTGCCAGACAGTTTGTCTAATTTAATAGAACCGCCGGAAGTAGTAACAGTTATGTTGCCAGTGGAATTTTGAGCATCAATATTTCCACCGCTTGTAGTAAGGTCAAGATCATTTTTACAATTTTGCAGATAAATATTTCCTCCGGAAGTTCTGCCTTTAACCTTTCCGCTTAAACCATTCAGATCGAGATTGCCGCCACTTGTTGTAAAATCCTGGTCGCCTGAAAGTCCCGTAAGCACTATGTTTCCGCCACTGGTTTCAAGTTTTGTGGATACATTTTCAGAAACATAAATTTTAAAAGAAAAACTAAGGGTTCCTTTCCAGTTAGTGATTCGGTCTTTTGGAGAGGCTGTTGCTGTCAATTTACCGTTATTAACAGAAATGTCAAGGTCGTAATAATTGGCAATTTTTGTTTTAAGCTCATCATTTGAAAGGGCATTATTCCAGTGACCATTTTGCCATACAAAAACCTCTACACGCGATTGGGAGGGGTTCACTGCGGTAACACTTATATTTCCGCCACTTGTTTTTGAAACCACGCTGTTGATTGTTTCAGATGGGAATGTCCTGGTTAAATAAGGTTCTTTGTCTGATTTGTTTTGTGCATTTACTGCAAAAGAAGTTACAATAATTGCAAATAAAATTAAATACTTTTTCATGTTGTTTTATTTATAGTGATTGAATAATAATTTATTAATTAGAATTTTAAAATAATCTCATTCCGTCCTCAAACTCTCTGCAGGATTAGCTATCGCTGCTTTTATTGCCTGGAAGCTAATGGTAACTAACGCAATTAATAATGCTGCAACCCCAGCAAACATAAACATCCACCAGCTCATATTTATCCTGTAAGCAAAATTTTGAAGCCATTTATTCATGATAAACCATCCAACGGGAATAGCTACGGTCATTGCTGCCAATACCAGCTTTAAAAAATCTGTGGAAAGCATCTGCACGATACCTGCAACACTGGCTCCTAATACTTTGCGGATGCCAATTTCTTTTTTACGCTGTTCGGCCGTAAAAGTGGCAACGCCAAACAAGCCGAGACAAGCAATTAGTATAGCTAGTATGGAAAAGATAAGCGCTATCTGCCCCTCCTTTTCTTCTGCTGCATATTGCTTTGCAAAGTTCTCATCCAGGAAATGATATTCTACGGGATCGGTTTTATCAAATTGCCGGTAAACCTTATTGAGATAAGCAAGCCCTTCCGTTATTTTTCCCTGGGCAATCTTAACATACAGGTTATCTTCTTCCTTAGTGTTGGGTGGCATTATCATCACCATCGGATCAATTTTATGTTGCAAGGAATAAGTATGAAAATCTTTTATTACACCGATTACTTTTTCCGGCTTCCCGTTGTCATTCGATGCTTTTTGCATTTGCATACCAATTGGATTTTTCCAGCCTAATTCTTTTACTAATGTTTCATTAACCAAAACAGAACTGAAAGAATCAACCTGAATCACGTCAGAAAAATTTCTGCCGGATGCTAATTTTATTTCCATTGTTTTCAGAAAATCCGGATCTACCATTAATTCCTGGACCATTACAGGGTTATTAGAAATCCCGCCATCATTTTTTTCATATTGATAAGGATAATTTCCCAGGTCATTATTGCCAATAGGGTTTCCGGCTGCTGCTACGCCTTTTATCAAAGGGCTTTGCAGCAGTTGCGTTTTTAAAGAAGGTAATTCCCCGCGTATCTTTCTATCATCAATATGAAAGGTGAGCACCTGGTCTTTATTAAATCCCAGGTTAGTGTGTAATGCAAATTGCAATTGCCGGTAAATGACAACAGAAGCGGCAATCATTACCACTGTAATCACAAACTGAAAAATCACCAGCGATTTGCGGAATATTATATTGCCACTCATATTGCCCATCTTTCCCTTGAGCGCCGGGATTGTTTTAAAACCCGAAAGAAATAAGGAGGGATAAATGCCGCTAATAATACCGGTTAATATAGAAAATCCGGTTAATAAAAGTAAAGTATCTAATACACCGAAACGCCAGATACTTAAGTCTTTTCCGCTAAGTTGGTTAAAAAAAGGAAGTGTAAAATTGACCACAAACACGGCGATGACTGCGGAAATAATGGTCACTAAAACAGATTCTGTTAGGAACATTCCTGCCAGGCGCCACTTGCCCGCACCGATGGCTTTGCGGACACCCACTTCCCGTACTCTTGAAGCAGATCGGGCAGTGGATAAATTCATGTAATTGATGATAGCAATCAGTAGAATTAATAAAGCGATAGCGATAAATATATATACACGGCTGATGCTGCCGTTTGGGCTTATTTCATAATCAAGATTTGAATGAAGGTGGATGGAAGTAAGCGGTTGTAGTTCCAGCCGATAATCTTTTACGCCATTACCTTTTTGAACAGTTGTTGCGGCAAACGATACCATCTTTTTTTGAAGGCTTTTAAGGTTGGCAGATTTTTTAAGTAAGAGATAAGTATAGAGATACGCGTTTTGCCAATCGCCGGAAAAATCGGTTGCAACAGAGCGTACGGCGCTGAATTTTAATTGTGAATTTGCGGGTATATCTTTTATCACTCCCGTTACGGTATTACCATCATTTGCATCAAAATAAACAGTTTGATTCAAAGCATTTTTTGCTGCTCCGAATAGTTTATCAGCAAGGGATTCCGAAATTACGATGGATTGCGGATTGCTCAAGGCTGTTGTTGCATTTCCATATAAAAAATGATAAGTAAATATTTTGAAAAGGCTATTGTCTGCAAAAATAATATCCGGTGTGTTAATCTTTTTTTCTTTATAAGTAATAATGCCTCCGCCTTCCGGATCAATCCGTACGGCATCTTCAATTTCAGGATATGCTGCTTTTAAAGCGGGCGCGAAAGGAGGAGAAGTGAGGGCGATATTTGAATTGCCGCTATCCCAGGAAGCATGTTGCACAACCCTTACAATACGGTCTGCATTTGTATTGAACCGATCATAGCTCAGTTCATCCGCGACATATAAAGTGATTATCCAAAAAGCGGCAAGCCCGAAAACAAGGCCAATAATATTAATGGCTGCATAACCTTTATTGCGGGATAAATTCCTGAATGCTGTTATTAAATAATTTTTAAACATATTTTTCTCGTTTAATAGTAACTGTTATGTTCAGAGTTTATAGTAAACCAACAAATAATATTGATTCTTATTTTCTTTCCCGATAGCTATCGCATTCGCGTCAAGTTAAGGGTTATCCACATGTGTGGATAAATCAATGTGGTATTGATTTAAAAAGAAAAAGCAACTTGTAGTTCTAAATACATTTTACAATGTCTACAAATTGCAATTTCAGCCAC
>DATKQQ010000105.1:0-3105 GCA_035532615.1 Hanamia sp. | reverse complement strand
GCGCAAACTTTTGACGCTGCCTTCCTTCAGATTCCACTTCACAGTGGACTCCGTTGCCTTTAGCTAATACTCCTTACTGTAAAGCGTATTCGGGATTTACACCCTATAGCTGATATACATGCCTGTCGCACCAAAAAAAATCCGCCTGTTAGAATAACAGTCGGATTTTTATTTATTACTATGCGCTTATTTTAGTTGTTGCTTATGTGATGAATACCAAACAATCTTACCGTCTTTTACGCCATTATCATCTTCATAATTGGCAGAATCCACTTTACCCGTTTTGTAAGTATCAATTTCTTTATACCAAACATTTATAAAATCATGGCCATCTTTTACAGAATGATTTTTCAACCATACGTCCATAGAGATTTTTACTGAACTTAAGCTATCTCTGTTGGTATTCCAGTATTTCATCAGTGAATCAGTAAGGCCTGAGAATTTAAATCCATCAGCGCCATTCACCATCACGCTATCACCCATGGTAGAACGAAGAGCGTTCATGTCACCGTTTTGCCAGTCTTTATAAGAATTTAATACTACTAATAAGTCCGAATCGGATACATCATTTGTAAAGTCAGTGGTGTAAGACGCCGTATAAGGCAATTGAATACTACTTGTTGTTTCTGTTTTGGCTGCTTCTTTGTTTTGGCATGATACCATAACAAAAGCCATTGAGAAGCTGATAAAGATGAACTTTTTCATTTTTGTTGATTTAGTTTAAAAGATTAATTAAAAAATTGAATAGTATTTATTTGAAATCTAATTGCTGCGTTAATCTTCCTCCCTGCAATACCCGTAAATCATTTCTTGAAACTGCTTGTGTATGAAGAGTTTCTTCATTACTGGCAAAAACTTTTTTAGACAAGGCATTCATTTTTTCAGTAGCACCATCAAGCATGGCATAGTTTTTTATTTCGTACATCAGCATCAAATCCCAATCATTTTCAGAAGCGGGTGGCGCTGAAAGAACTTTATAATCCATGATGTAGCCAGCGTCTTTTGCAGCGCGCATTAATTTAATCCAACCATCATTTAGGTTCTTTAAATAAAGAGCCGTCATTCCTGGTTTAGTGCGAATGAATTGTACCTGCCACAGTGGCCCCTCTGTGTAAGGTCTATCAGATTGAGCTAAAATGTTTTGATTGCAAAACAAAAGAAAAGCGAAAGTAATAGCAGACGCGAAAAGAAACTTTTTCATAATTGTATTATTTAAATTGTTTTGAAAAAAATTGTAAAGAATAATTAGAATTTCAGCGGGTAGCTGCATCAGATTTTAAATAAACTATGCGAGGGTTGGCATGTTAAAAAAAATCTTATGGATTATAACAAGGCTCCAATAATTCGATGAAGCTAATTTTTGCTTTTCAAACATTTATCACAAAAAAGTCATTTTCTATTTGGTTTGCTTTTGTGAAAAGACTACAGGATAGACTTTACTTTTCTAAAAGACAAAATGATAACAAGGAATGGAGATTATTTATTTTCCATTTCTTAATGAATATGCCTACATGAATACAAGGTTGTCGAAAAAATCCTGCTCTTCTGCAATTTTTCCACCCTGCATAGGTTTAATCAAAGGTCTTTAGTAAATAAAAAATACTAATGCACATTTTATTTATTCAATAATTCGCTGATTTTAAACCTTACGGGAAACTTTATTGAAAAAGGTTTTATAATTGTTTAAGAAGGAATTCTTTCCAGGTGATTTTTCCCGATTTATTATAGGGACAGAGATTAATCCCTGATCGGAACAAATCAAATCTTTCACTTTCTAAAGGTTTTATATGTAAAGCATCCTGGCGTCCAAGAAAATCCAGGTAATCTTTGGTCATTTCTTCAATGGTAAGTATTTCAGGCCCTCCCCTATCTGGTAAAAGTCCGCCTGGTTTTTCTTTCGCTATTGCAACGAGGTAACCAGCGACCTCACTGACATCTATTGATTGAAACCGCAAACCTGACGGTACTAAAATGGTTCCATCGTTATTTTCAAAAGACTGAATCAATGAAAGGACTAAATTATGAAATTGGGTAGTACGAAGAATGGTAAATGGTATCCCGCTTTCTTCTATTATTTTTTCTACAACTGATTTTGCCTTATAATAGGGGTAATTGCTTTTATCTATACCTACAATTGAAATATAAATAAAGTGATGTGTTTTATTCTTATCAATCGCATCCATCAAATTACGCGTGCCCCGAACATCTGTTTCTAAAGGACTTTTAGGATTACTTGCGCAATGAATCACAATATCTGCATTTTGCAAAGCCTCTCGCAAGCCCGTATTTTTTGCCAAATCCCCATTACAAATTCTGCATCCCTGTGGCAAAGACGGATTTTGCCGGGAAGTTAAGACTGAAGTATGATATTGTTGAAAAAGTAATTGTTTCACAACTTCACTTCCCAAAGTTCCCGTTCCTCCGGTTACTAATACTTTTTTCATTGCCCAAATTTATTAAAAATAAATTTTGAATTTAGGTTTATGTATTGCTGTTTTAATTTGGAAAACTCACTTCTATAAATCCGCTGTTGGCCGCGTCCTTCTCATCATTGCTTAGGAAGGCTATCCATGTTTGAGCTTTGTGGCCATTTATCTTATCATCCCATGTCCAATGTAAGTGTGGCACCTTATCCTATTTCCCTGATTCAAACTCATTAATTATTTTCCAAGAACCCTTTCTTTCACTCCATCCTTTGTAATTTTTACAGGTAAAATATTTCCTTCTTTATCAAAATACATTCTGTCTATGCATACTACCCGATGATTACCATTGGTTTCGCCCAGTGGCCTGCGATGATAAATAATGTACCAGTCATCAGTACCCGGAATGTTCAAGACTGAATGAGCTTTTCCTGGCTGTTCTTGCTATCCGCCAACAATCTGTATGCTTTTTGCACCTGAATCCTATTTTACAAGAATTGTTTTTATGCTGTTGTTGGTGTGATGCTAACAACAGCAGGATGGGGTGTAAGACAAAACTCCAATAAATTAGAAAATAGCCTATATTTGTATTCCACAAAAACTACAAATCATGGGCAGACCCAAAAAAACGTATACCCTCTCCAGAGAAGAGATCGTAGAAATGCTAAAATTTGAATTGGAA
>DATKQQ010000104.1:0-31481 GCA_035532615.1 Hanamia sp. | reverse complement strand
TTCCAATTCAAATTTTAGCATTTCTACGATCTCTTCTCTGGAGAGGGTATACGTTTTTTTGGGTCTGCCCATGATTTGTAGTTTTTGTGGAATACAAATATAGGCTATTTTCTAATTTATTGGAGTTTTGTCTTACACCCCTTTAGAATTTTAAAATCGTTTTCCCCATCATAAAAAGCACTTCAGGATTTTATACTTCAAAAAAACAGTGGAATTAACGGCTTGGTTTAATGCATAAATATCCCTGATTTTCATTCACCAAATCCGAACCCGCACACTATCTGCTCTGTACATTTTATCGCCGGGCTTTACATTAAAGGTTTTATAGAATTCATCAATATTGCTGAAAGGCCCGTTTACCCTATATTTTGCGGGTGAATGAACATCAGTCATTAACTGTGTTTTCAGGCTTTCAGGACGTGTTTCATACAGCCAGCTTAAAGCATATCCCAAAAAAAATCTTTGCATAGGGGTAAAACCTCCGATGATCTTATTCTCTTTATAAGCATCTGATTTCTTAAATGCATCTATCCCTATTTCAAGGCCTCCAAGGTCCGCTATGTTTTCTCCCTGCGTAGCCCTGCCGTTTATATGAACTCCCGGTAAAGGTTCATATTGATCAAATTGTTTAATGATTACAGCGGCTCTTTTGGCAAATTCTGCAGAATCATTTTTTGTCCACCAGTTGTGCAAATTCCCATTTGCGTCATAAAGCCTTCCCTGGTCGTCGAAACCATGTGTAATTTCATGGCCGATATAACTGGCTCCCACATAGCCATACATAGTAGCATCATCCAAATCTTTATCTGCATAACCCGGAACAATGAATGCCGCTGCGGGAAAAACAATTTCATTATTGCCCGGATCATAATAAGCATTATAGGTTTGCGGATACATATCCCATTCATCTCTGTCAACGGGTTTTCCTAATTTATTCATCTCAAAATTGTGCCACCATATTCTTGAATTGATCTCATTTTGCACATAGCTTTCTCTACTTATTTCCATTGCAGAAAAATCTTTCCATTTATCAGGATAACCGATTTTCTTTTTTATCGCTGCGAGTTTTATCAATGCTTTTTGTTTGGTGCTGTCACTCATCCAGGTTAATTTTTCTATCCTGTCTTTATAAGCAGACCGAATGGCTTCTGCCATTTTTACGTAGCGTTGCTTCGCAGTGGAATCAAAATATTTTTTTACATATAGCTGACCGAGCAATTCACCCATAGCACCCTGTTCAGATTGTATTACCCTTTTCCATCTTGGCTTTCTTACTTTAGCCCCGCTGAATAATTTTTCAAAGTTGAATGATTCGATACCATATTTTTCCGGTAATGCATTTGAAAAAGCATTAACCAGGTGATAGATGAGGTAATCTTTCCAATCTTTGATAGAGGTTGATTTTAAAATGCCGTCCAAAGATTTAAAAAATTCTGGTTGACCCACAATTACAGAATCAATTTTGGTAACGCCAATGTTTTTTAAAAAAGTTTCCCAATCAATAAATGAAGATAATTTTTTAAGCCCGGGAATAGCCATTTTATGGTAATTAGCATAAGGATCACTCAAATCGGCAAGCTTGCGGGAAACCTTTGCCAGACTTGTTTCCAGTTTTAAGATATTAGCTGCCGCTTTTGAAGCGGATATAGAATCATGTTCCAGGAATTCTAAAATTTTTATGATATGTGCAACATAAGCTTTACGAATATTTGCGGTAGAAGAATCCTTATTGAAATAATAATCACGGTCTGGAAGACCAAGCCCTCCCTGGTTCAATCTAAAAGCCATTTCATCACTTTTTTTGTCATCCTGGCTTACCCCATAACTAAATAAGGTGTTTACCCCAATATTATCAAGATCGGCAACAATTTTGATGAATGAAGGAATATCTTTTATTGAATTTATTTTTTCAAAATAAGGTTGAAGATATTGGGTTCCCTGTTGTTCAATGGTTGCACTATCCATCGCTGCATACCAGAAATCTCCAATCTTTTGAGAAGCAGAATCTTTGATCCCGCCTTCTTTAGCGGCTTCTTTGCTTATTTCACGCAAGCGCTTTTGATTTTCAAGATTTACAATGTAGCCTATTCCCCATGCACTTTCGTCTGAGGGTATAGGATTGTCTTTTATCCATTTTCCATTGGCATAATCAAAAAAATCATCAGCCGGATTAACAGTAGTGTCTATATCTGCCGCAAATACATCTTTAGGAATTTCTGCTGTTTTTGTTTTGCATGAAAAAAGGCTGAAACAAATAAGAATATAGAAAATTATTTTTTTCATTTTATAAATTGAGAAGTAAATATAATAAAGGCTAAGATTTATGAAGTAAAAAAAGGAATATTCCTGATATTTTATCTGAATGGTATTTTTGCTTACTAAACTTAATTTATGACTTCACAACGTTACGATCGCCTTACTTCTGTTCTCCACCATCGCCAGCCAGATCTTACTGTGGTACTCGAAAATGTTTTTGATCCACACAACATATCTGCGGTTATGCGTACTTGTGATGCTGTGGGAATCCAGGAAGTTTATATATTAAATGATCGTATTCCCCCTCATAAGAAATGGGGATATAGAAGTTCATCAACGGCAGCAGAATGGCTGACGGTTCATCAATTTACAGATGCCGAAAATTGTTTTACGGAATTGAAAAATAAATATAAAAAGATATATACTTCTCACCTTGGAGAAAATTCTGCAAATGTGTATAAAATGGATTTCACCGAATCTGTGGCGCTTGTTTTTGGGAATGAAACTTTTGGTGTGAGTGATGACATCCGTAAGTACGCTGACGGAGACTTTATTATTCCGCAAGTCGGGATTATCAAGTCACTAAATATTTCTGTGGCCTGCGCGGTTACTTTGTATGAAGCTTTCAGGCAAAAAAATCAAAAAGGACATTATGAAAAACCTCGTTTACCGGAAAAGGAATTAAATGGTTTGAAAAGTAAATGGGGAATGGAGCGCCTCGAGCTTTGAGCTTTTGGAATTTAGCCTTCAACATCGAATATGAAATTTTGACCGATTTTTTTCTAAAAAATCTGCCAACTGATTATATTCTCTGCCAACTAATCCGTAAAAAAAAATTGGTACAATTATTCGTGTACATTTGCAACCCAATAATAAATTAAAAAAAAATAATTATGGCAAAAGAAACTTTTGAACTCTTTGATGACAGAGTTTTGGTGAAGCCCAATGCGGCTGAAGAAAAATCCGCAGGTGGAATAATCATTCCTGATACTGCGAAAGAAAAACCCCAAAAAGGCAAGGTAATTGCTGTTGGCAAAGGAAAATATGCTGAGCAGACGGGTAATTTAATTCCTATGCAGATTAAGTCGGGAGATACTGTAATGTATGGAAAATATGGTGGCACAGAAATCAGCATTAACGGTGAGGATTACCTCATCATGCGCGCTTCTGACATTTTAATGAAAGTTAGTTAATTAATTCATTCATCTTTTAAACATTTTAATAAAAAACAAAATGGCAAAACAAATATTTTTTGAAATAGAAGCCCGGAATAAAATGAAGAAGGGCGTAGATACTCTAGCTAATGCAGTGAAAGTAACTCTAGGGCCAAAAGGCAGAAATGTAGTTATTGAAAAAAAATTCGGTGCGCCACAGATAACCAAGGACGGCGTAACAGTAGCTAAAGAAATTGAGCTGGAAGATCCAATTGAAAATATGGGTGCACAGATGGTAAAAGAAGTAGCTTCTAAAACTGCTGACATTGCAGGAGATGGTACTACTACTGCCACCGTATTGGCTCAGTCAATCATTAGTGAAGGATTACGCAATGTAGCTGCGGGAGCAAATCCTATGGATTTGAAACGCGGCATTGACAAAGCAGTAGGCGCTGTTGTTGAACACCTGAAAAAACAATCGGTAACTATCGGAAACGATAATGGTAAAATACAACAGATCGCTTCCATCTCTGCCAATAATGATGAATCTATCGGGAAATTGATTGCTGAGGCAATGATTAAAGTTGGTAAGGAAGGTGTGATAACAGTAGAAGAAGCAAAAGGCACCGATACTACTGTAGAGGTAGTAGAAGGAATGCAATTTGACAGAGGCTATGTGTCTCCGTATTTTGTAACCAACAGTGAGAAAATGGAAGTTGACCTGGAAAACCCTTACATACTTATTTATGATAAGAAGATTTCTTCCATGAAAGATATTCTACACATTCTTGAAAAAGTAGCGCAAAGTGGTCGTCCTTTATTGATCATTTCTGAAGACCTCGAAGGAGAAGCATTAGCTACATTGGTTGTAAATAAATTACGCGGCACTTTAAAAGTAGCTGCTGTAAAAGCTCCCGGATTTGGTGACCGTAGAAAAGAAATGCTTCAGGACCTGGCTGTTCTTACGAAAGGAACTGTGATAAGCGAAGAGCAGGGTTACAAATTGGAAGGAGTGGAACTCGCATCTTTAGGGCAGGCCTCTGCTATTACAATTGACAAAGACAATACTACTATTGTGGGTGGCAAAGGCGATAAAAAGGCTATTACTGCCAGAGTAAATCAAATTAAAGCACAGATAGAAAGTACTACATCAGATTATGATAAAGAAAAATTGCAGGAACGTTTGGCTAAATTGAGTGGTGGGGTTGCCGTACTTTATATAGGTGCTGCTACTGAAGTGGAAATGAAAGAAAAGAAAGATCGCGTAGATGATGCACTTCATGCAACAAGAGCTGCTGTAGAAGAAGGAATAGTACCCGGTGGTGGTGTGGCTTATGTTCGGGCTATTGAAAGTCTCGATAAAATAAAAGGCATCAATGATGATGAAAATACAGGAATCCAGATCATAAGACGCGCTGTAGAAGAGCCTCTTCGCCAGATCGTTGTAAACAGTGGAATTGAAGGAAGTATCGTGGTTCAAAAGATTAAAGAAGGAAAGAAAGATTTTGGTTTTAATGCCCGCACAGAAGTTTATGAAAATTTGATGGCTGCTGGCGTTATTGATCCTACCAAAGTTACCCGCATTGCACTGGAAAATGCAGCTTCTATTGCAGGAATGTTATTAACGACAGAATGTGTAGTATCTGATAAACCGGAAAAAGATAAACCAGGAATGCCTCCAATGGGTGGAGGCATGGGTGGTGGAATGGGTGATATGGGTTATTAATAGCCTTTCTACACACCAAAGGAAGATTTGAAAAAAATCTCATAAAAGATCCCTTTTACAGAAATGTGAAGGGATTTTTTATGTCACCTGTTTTGCAATAAAAGTTTGAATTAATTATGATTTCTATAAACAAAGTAATAGAGCAATCTTACTTTGAAAGAGATGGGAGGAAATAATTTTGAATTGAAAAAAGCCTTTTTCTATGTATTTTAGATACCTTTTAAATTTTTTCTTTTCAGTACTTTGCAGATAGTGTAAAAGCAACCAACAAATGAATAAAAAACAATCAATTATACCATTCTCTTTATTAGAACTTGCAACTGTATCGGAAGGAAATATCCCTGCAGACACTTTTGCTAAAATACTCGACCTGGCCCGGCATGTAGAAAAATTTGGCTATAAACGCTTCTGGCTTTCTGAGCATCACAATATGATCAGCGTGGCTAGTTCTGCCACTTCCGTTTTGATAGGATATATTGCCGGAGGAACTTCCACGATGCGTGTTGGCTCGGGTGGCATAATGCTTCCTAATCATTCCCCGCTGGCGGTGGCCGAGCAATTCGGAACATTGGAATCTATTTATCCGGGAAGAATTGATCTTGGGTTAGGTCGCGCGCCCGGAACAGACCAGCTCACCGCCATGGCGCTCAGAGGCGACTTTTTTAATAATGCCAATGAATTTCCTCAGAATGTTTTGAAATTACAAACCTATTTTTCAGCAGAAAACAGCACAGCTAAAGTAAGGGCTATCCCAGGTGAAGGTTTATCTATTCCCATCTGGATACTTGGATCAAGTACAGATAGTGCACAACTGGCCGCAATCCTTGGGTTGCCTTATGCATTTGCCAGTCATTTTGCACCTGCTCAATTTGAAGAAGCGATTCAACTTTACCGGAAGAATTTCAGGCCTTCCCAATATCTTCAAAAACCTTATGTAATGGCTTGCGTAAATATGATAGCCGCAGATACTGATGAGGAAGCAAAGAAATTGGCCACTTCATTGTACCAGATGTTTATTGGTATAGTAACAGGAATCCGTAAATGTTTACAACCGCCGGTTGACAACATGGATGAAATATGGAATGAATATGAAAAAGAACTGACCGGCCAGATGCTTTCCATCTCATTTATAGGCAAACCGGAAACCATCAAAAAAAATATGCAGGAATTTATAAAGCGAACCCGGATTGATGAAATAATGGTGATATCCAATATTTATGATCACGAAGCAAAGCTGCATTCATATAAGCTATTTGCTGAAGTAATGAAAGACATAAACAATGAGAAATTAAATTAATTTCGTTTATACTTTATTGTTATGTTGAATCATCATTAAAAATATCTTACGTTAGCCCCAATAGCTAAATAGAATTTCTGCAGATGTTATCAGGTTTTGAAAATTGCCTGAAAAAACATTCATACTTGAGTTTTAAATCAAGATAAAATTTCTACACTAAAAGGGCGATTAGCCTGCGAAGTCATTTTTTGCTGCCTCTTAAATTTTTATATTGGAGACTAACCGATGCAAAAAAGAAAAAAAATATAATGAATACAGAATCATCCTCTTTTCTTCATGAAGTCCTAAAGCATTTATTTTTTATCAATTATTGCCTTTTGCAATTATAGTCCAGTCATCACTTCCATGCCCTTTCTCTATCCATTGATCCATAAGATCCGCAATGGCAGGTATAACTGATAATTTAGTATTGCCGTCCTTTGCCGCGGCCATCATAAGTCCTGCGTCTTTGCGGGCCATTTTTAACTCCCAGCTTGGTTTGGTTACATCCCCGGAAGTAATATGTTTTAGTCTTGCTGGAATCATTGCTCCGGGGTTCCATGAATTAAATAATCCTGTAACATCTTCCTGGGAAATATCTTCGGCCTTTGCTAATGCTAAAGTATCTGAAAGCCCTGCTGTAAGTGACAAAAGAAAGAGGTTGCCTATAAGTTTCATTCCGGCTGCCTTGCCTTCCTGTGGACCAAGGTTGATCAAATTGCCCGTCATTTTAGATAGTTGAGGTGTTAACTTGCCAACAACTTCCTGGTCGCCGGATACCAGCATATAGCCTGTGCTTTCAAGGGCATTTTTTGGACCCATAAATACGGGGGCATGCAGGTAAGTATAACTGCGGCTTTTCCATGATTTGGTTCGTTCAATTGCTCCCTTTTGAGAAGTGGTGGTATGATCAATAATGATAGTTCCCGGGCGAAATGCCGTACTGGCCGCAGCCAATACTTCATCAACAGTTTGATCATCTCTAAGTGTGAGATGAATAGTGTCTGCATCTTTCACAGCATCCTTTACATCATCAAATGCTTTAGCGCCATAGGTTTCGAGCGCTTTTGCTTTGGATGCGGTTCTGTTCCATACATTTACCTTCTCACCTTTTTGAAGTAAAGCCCTTACAAAATTTGAGCCTAAGAGACCCATTCCAAGAAATGCTTTCATAATATTTTTTTCTTGTAAAGGTACGGGTTACTTCATTTATGTTTCGGGAAGGTCTTTTATAAATGATTTGAAACTTGAACGGCAAGCGGACAAAAACACCAAGAGTTAGGATTACCAGGAATATGGTATTAAAAATCAGTCTAAGATAATGTGAATGGCTTTGAATTTCTTAAATAAAAAAGTAAAAAAAGATGAATATTTAATTATGAGTTTGATATAGTACTGATGAATTATGACTGTAATTGAGAAATTATTTAAAAGTAAGTACGAACTTTGTTCCAACAAAATGTTGTAGAATCAGCAGCATTAAATTTAAAAAGCCCTAATTTACCCAGACAGAAATCGAGTCATGAATTTGCTGATGCAATTCATCTTCATCATCCACTGATAAATTTTTCTGAATGAGAGAGTCCAAATAAAACTTTAAAATATTCGGGTTATTAAAGCTCTTATCTTTTGCAATAGTGATGAACGAAATAAATTGACTTAAACTCATCGGAACAATTCTTGTTTTACCACCGTATGCTTTCGTATTCATTCGGTTCAGGTTAAAAAAATGAGCTAAGGCGCCTTCGCTAATTTTCGGAGCAACAAACAAGCAATACACAGGAAGATCAGATTTTTTTTGCAAGTTTCCAAAGTGACGGGCAACAGGTTCACCTTCCATTTCGTATTGCTTGTTTCCGCTTGACATCGTTACTTCGACAATCATTTTAAAAGACGACTTTAGCATAGTTAATCATAACCATTGCTCTCCAGATATTCCATTCCAAATAAAGTGGCGGGTCAGGAACTTCTTTCTTTTGAATTTTTCCGAACACATCAATTATATCATCAAATTCTTTATAGTTTTTCAAAGCGACTTCCGCTTCTTCTATTGCCGCAGAAATTATTTTCTTTTCAGCTGTCTCCAATAAATCTTTCAATGACTCAATGCTTACGGTTGAAGCAATTTTTACAGACAACTTTGTAAGTTGTTTTTCAAGGTACTTTCTATCATCTGTCAACAGAAGTAATGAATCAGGATTGAAAAGATAATTTTTATATTCAGCTTCCGTTTTAAATTCTTTTGCTTTTCTTTCTACAGTCTTTAAAACATAAACAACTTCAGCAACACGAGATGGCGCTATAATCATTCTAAAAGTCTTCTTATCAAACGAGATGAATTGAGTCGCTCTCAAGTAGTGAATAAACGCATCTGCGTAATCGTTGTGATTACTTTTCTTAGTCTTGGCAAACTTTGAAAGAGTGGCTTCGCTACTCTCACGAGTTTTCAAATTATTCGCTTTTTATTTCTTATGCATAAACTTTTAAAATCTCTTTGGTAAAAACATCATCAGTAAATACCTTGCGATTCCCTTTGTGTTTTGTTTTATCTTTCCTAAATTTCTTTTTTGCGGAAACTACTGAATCAAACTTATTGAAATGTGTCATTTGCACAAAGAAAATTGCAATTTCAGTCTTAGAAATATTACCAAGTTCTTTTACAAGTCGTAACAATTCTAAATAAGGTTTTACAGTAAAACCCCTATCGTCAGGAATATTATGATAAGGAGATGGCAACTGAAATTTGAATAGCTGCTTCGCAATTACTTCGCTTGTTCGTTTACCACTTAATAATTTTTTGCCAACTTCCGTTAAAGCAATTTTAGGTTTCAGGTCAACAAACCCAAGAGCTTTTGGGGCTCTTGTAATTCTATCACTTGCAGCAAGCGAAATATTATCATCCATCTTGCTTCCTTCATAGAATTCAGAATTAAACAGCTCATGAAAGAAAGCAATTTGAGTTTGGGTATTCCATTCTTTACCCGCAAAAGAATCTATGAGAACCTGAATTTCAGGAATAATTTTTTCTATTGTCCGTGGAGAAGTAAATGCAAATGCAGTTCGTGTTTTACTAAGATTTGCCATTCATAAATAATTTTGTCATTGCTTCATCATCACCTAAAAGCGATGCCTTTTGATATTTATCTGTGTTTGTTTTTAAATACTGCTCGACTCTTTCTTTTGAGAAGCAAAGAGATCTTTCTGAAATGTCGCAACCTAAAAATTTACAATTGGCTTTTATCGCTGCAATCGCAGAAGAACCGCTTCCAAGGAAGGGGTCGCAAACAACAAAGCCTTTTTCAGCACTTCCCTTTAACATCAATTCGAAAACCTCTGTTGGTTTTTGTGTTGGATATTGCGATTGTGAAACCCTTTTTATTTTCCAAACATCAGGTATGCTTTTAGAATTTAACGGACGTTTTCCTTTACTTGCAAACATTATAAATTCATGCCTCCTTCTAAAATAATGACCAAGTCCAATATTTACTTTATCCCAACACAATAAATTTTTTACTTCAAAAATATCACGAACCACAGGTGCAAGCGTTAAGAGTGAGTAGGAATCAAACATTATATAAATGTGTCTATTATTTTTCATCACCCGAAAACATTCCTGCAAGAAGATTTTATAATTTTCTTCTGTATCATGAAACTCTTCAAACCATTTTGCATTAGCTTTTCCTGCATCACTATATTTTCCAATTATTTTTCCGCTTCCAAGCCTTAGTTTTTGGTTCATTCCAGAATAAGCAGGATCCGTAATTATTACATCAACACTTGCCGCAGGGAGGCTTTTTAAAAATTTTATAGCATCATCTTGAAATATTATAAGTTTTTGGTCTTTACTTTCAAAGAAAGGTTTGGTTTTTACGGCTATCTTATGTCCATTTAAGACATCCACAGGCTTGCCATTTACAACATCATTTTCTCCGGAATAAAAATCGAGTATTGTTTGGTATGCTTTAGCGGAAATTGAACCATCCTTACCTATTTTTATTTTGTTCTCTCGGACATATTGCTCCATGTCTTCGGAGATAACTGATAAATTCTCTTGAATATCCTGTGTTGTATAAGTCATATTGTATGTAATCGGTGTTTGGCAACAAATTTAGCAATAAAATACGCAAGTTTGGCAGGATTTAAAACACTTTAAGCACAGTCTCAAACATAAGGGCAAGCAATACAAAAACGCATTAACAAATGGAAATTAAAAAAATCATTAGAAAGTCAGGGGAGTTAAAATCAACAGCAAGCTGTAAAATCTGTAAAATCATTGAAATATTTGACGTAAGATTTTTTCAATTATGGGGCGACAAGACACGAAATTTTAACGTTGGATTACTGACTTTATTTATACTCAGAAAGGGACAAAACCGTGAATGATTTAACCTGGAAAGTTGACAAATTTATCCGTTTGAAATATAAGGCCAGGATATTTTAATTGCCACGGGTTTCAACCCGTGAATGGATGAAATATCTTTAAGGGCTTTAGCCAAAATCTATTGATTCTTTAGAATTTATGGCCTTTTAGCTTTTGGCTAAAGCCAGGAAACCCGACCACAATTGCCACTAACTAAAGTTAGTGGCAATTGACACACGACCTCAAGGGCAAAACAGCGAATTATTTAACTTAAAAAAACTCACTAATTTACCTCTTGCAAAGTATAACTAAATAATCTTTTTAAATTCTGAATAAACTTGCCTATAAACGATTTGTATATTTCCGAAATCTTCGCAACAAACGTCCCCAAAATAAACGTTATTTTTACCCGGATAAAATAACTGAATTGTGGCTGATATTATTAATTTATTACCCGAAAATATTGCTAACCAGATAGCAGCCGGAGAGGTGATTCAACGACCGGCGAGTGCCGTAAAAGAATTACTTGAAAACGCCGTTGATGCAGGCGCTACAGAAATTAAACTCTTTGTAAATGATGCCGGAAAAGCTTTGGTTCAGGTGATAGACAATGGGAAAGGAATGAGTGAAACCGATGCCAGGATGAGTTTTGAGCGACATGCAACTTCCAAAATAAAAAACATTGATGATCTCTTTCACATCAAAACTATGGGCTTTCGAGGCGAAGCGCTGGCAAGTATTGCGGGCGTGGCACAGGTGACTTTAAAAACAAAAAAGACCGGCGAATCTGTCGGAACATTTATAGAAATAGAAAATAGTGAAGTAATAACCCAGGAGCCGGTAGCAACTGATGAAGGCACTAATATTTCTATGAAAAATTTGTTTTTTAACGTACCAGCGCGTAGAAATTTTTTGAAAAGCAATGCATCTGAGCTTCGTCATATTGTTGATGAATTTATCCGGGTAGCCCTGGCATTTCCTTCTTTGTTTTTTTCACTTACTTCAAATGGGCAGGAAGTATTTCATTTGGAAAAAGGTTCATTGAAACAGAGAATTATCCAGGTGTTGGGAAATAATTATTCAGCAAAATTGGTGAGTGTAAAAGAAGAAACGGATTACATGAATATTTACGGTTTTGTGGGCAAACCGGAAACTGCAAAAAAGACCCGTGGTGATCAATATTTTTTTGTGAACAACCGTTTTATCAAAAGCGCTTATTTGAATCATGCAGTAATGAATGCTTTTAGCGAGATGATTGCCAGAGATAGTTTTCCGATGTATATTTTATTTATAGATATTGATCCTTCACGGCTTGATATTAATGTGCATCCTACCAAACAGGAAATAAAATTTGAAGATGAAAAGATCATTTATGCTTTTGTGAAATCTACGGTGAAACACGCCCTGGCACAATATAGTGTAACACCAACCCTCGATTTCGAATTGGATGCCGCAATTCAGCAAACAGAAGCAGTGAGTAAGCCTTTTACTTTCGAAAAACAGTTGTCAGTTACAGGTACTTCCCTGTTCAAAACATTTACCCAAAAAAACCAGGCGAATTTTATTGATAGCAAAAGTGATCTGGGTACATGGGATGATAATTTATTAAAACAAAATAATTTAGCCCCTTTTCCTGAAAATAAAGAGGAAAATAAAGTACTGGGAAACCCCGATTTTCTTCCTTATAAAAATACAATAAAGATTGCGCCGAATAAAGAACCTACATCGGAAGATTATATTCAAATTCACAATAGTTTTATAATCGTTCAGAATGAAAATGGATTTCTTGTAATACACCAGCAAAATGCGCATGAACGTGTGTTATACGAAAAATTTACAGATGCCTTAATTGGCAAGCCTGTCGCCATCCAAAGAAGCTTGTTTCCTGTAACAATTGAACTTGCTCCCGCAGATGCAATTTTACTCACCGAACTTTTACCCGATCTGAATATTCTCGGTTACCAGGTAGAACCTTTTGGAAATAATAGTTTTATCATTCAAGGCTCACCGGCCGATGTACCTGATGGTAATGAGAAAGAATCTTTGGAAAAAATACTGGAACAATACAAGCATTTCAATATAGAAATGAATTTCAGTAAAAGAGAAAAATTACTTCGATCTATGGCCTGGCAGCAATCTATAAAAGCAGGCATTTATTTAACCGAAAAAGAAATGCTTACGCTTGTAGAAGATCTGTTTAATTGCCATATCAGTAATACTACTCCCAATGGTAAACCTGTTTTTCTTGAATTTAAAAAAGAGGAACTGGATAAGATGTTTGGAAGATAGCCAGCCTACCTGCTCCGCCTTAGGCGGAAGGCTTCTAAAATTTCGATTGGAGTGAACAAACAAATTAAGTAGATTTTTGTTTTAGAATCAGCCGGCAAGAAAGAAATAACAATCATCGGAATATTGATAAGACACAGGATTTTAGGTAATTTGCAATGAGATGAATTTTAAAAGAAAATTATGCCGCAGAAGAAAGAAAAGTTTGAAGCGCCTTTACCAGATTATGAAAAAGCAGAAATGGATCTTTTAAGAGAAGCGTTGAAGCGATCATATAAAGAAAGGTTTCTAATGGCTACACGTTTGTATAAAATTCAGATGACAATGCAAAAATCGGTTATTAAGCACAAACCTGATTTCAATAAATAGTTTGATATGGATGCTTTCGATAAAGAAATATGAAAGAAAATAAAGAAGTTAAGAGAACAATAATAAAAGTGAGCTGATATAATGTTTTGTAAACCCGGTTGTGTTTTTTACAGGAATTATTAATTAAAAAAATTTTGGGAGATTTTTTTTTGATTAGCCATAAAAATAGAAAGGAAGGCTTATGCCTACCTTTCTTCAATAAAATAAAGCTTATTTATTTTTCAAACTGATGAGAAATTTCTTTAGCCAGTTCTACCATTTTTTTTAATCCTTCTTCAGGTAAAGCGCCTTTTTTAAATTCAGCTAATATTTCAGGATATTTATTTTCCATTTCCAATAAAAATTGTTCTTCAAAATCCTGAACATTTTTTACAGGAACATTACTTATTAATCCGTTAGTGCCGAGGTAAATAATGGCTACTTGTTTTTCTACCGGATATGGAGAAAATTGTGGTTGTTTTAATATTTCCACATTCCTGGCGCCCTTGTCCAGAACCGATTTGGTAGCCGCATCGAGGTCACCGCCAAATTTTGAGAAAGCTTCCATTTCGCGATACAATGCCTGATCGAGCTTTAAAGTACCGGCTACTTTTTTCATTGATTTTATTTGCGCATTACCTCCTACACGGCTTACAGAAATACCTACGTTGATTGCAGGGCGAATTCCGGCGTTGAACAAGTTTCCTTCCAGAAATATTTGACCGTCAGTAATGGAAATTACATTAGTGGGAATATATGCAGAAACGTCACCCGCCTGTGTTTCAATAATCGGCAACGCGGTTAAAGATCCACCACCCTTTACCAGGTGTTTAATATTCTCAGGCAAATCATTCATCTTCCTTGCAATCTCATCTTTTGATACAATTTTTGCGGCTCTTTCCAATAAGCGGCTATGCAAATAGAATACATCGCCAGGATAAGCTTCGCGTCCGGGAGGTCGTCGTAGCAAAAGTGAAACTTCACGATAGGCTACAGCTTGTTTGCTCAGATCATCAAAAATAATTAACGCACTGCGTCCGGTATCGCGGAAGAACTCACCAATAGCGGCACCGGCAAATGGTGCATAAAATTGCAAAGGTGCTGGTTCGGAAGCAGAGGCGGCAACAATAGTTGTATATTCCATAGCTCCATTATCTTCCAGCACTTTCATCACATTTGCGATAGTAGAAGCTTTTTGACCAATTGCAACGTAGATACAATATATTGGTTTCCCGGCTTTATAAAATTCTTTTTGATTTATTATGGTATCTATACAAATTGCACTTTTGCCGGTTTGGCGGTCGCCAATTACCAATTCCCGTTGCCCACGCCCGATAGGAATCATGGCATCAATGGCTTTAATTCCGGTTTGTAAGGGTTGTTTCACAGGTTCACGGAAAATTACTCCGGGCGCTTTTCGCTCCAATGGCATTTCATATAATTCACCTCTTATGGGACCTCTTCCATCTATTGGGTCGCCTAATGTATTAATTACGCGTCCTGCAAGTCCCTCACCTACTTTTATGGAAGCGATTTTGCCGGTACGTTTTACGGTATTGCCCTCTTTGATGTCACCGCTTTCTCCCATGAGTACCACTCCCACATTATCTTCTTCAAGATTAAGCGCGATAGCTTTTACTCCGTTTTCAAATTCGACCAATTCGCCTGAACTTACATTATTCAAGCCGTAAATGCGCGCGATACCGTCACCTACCTGCAATACGGTTCCTATTTCTTCGAGGTTGGATTCCACATCCAGATTACTCAGTTGGCTCTTAAGAATTGCCGAGATTTCATCGGGTTTTATGTCAACCATATTATTATTTTTTTTAAGGCTGCAAAGGTATGGAAACCAATTGCAAATTCAAAAGTAAAAAAGAGGAGTTAGGGAGAAAAAAATGCTGAAAAACATTTTTTTTCATCATTAAGATAGCGTTTGAATTAACACAATTTTTTTCATCAAAAAGTACAATTAATTCTATGTTTGGAATTTAAAACTCATTAAAGGGATTCATTAAATTAATTTTTAGAATTCTTTTGTACTTCTTTCATTTAGTATTATTAATAAAAAAATTATGTTTATTCATTTTTTGAGCAAGATTTCCTATTGTTTGCTTTTCAAAAAGTTTAGTTAACCGGGTTCTGATTTGTCTAAAATCCTCATGCATCGGGCATGGGGTTTTTTCTGAACAATGTCGTAATCCCAGTACGCATCTTTGAAGAACTTCATCATCATTCACGGCTTCAAGAATTGCACGGGCAGGTAATTTTTTCGATTGGCCGGTAATATAGAAGCCTCCATTTGGACCTTTTGCAGAGCTTATTACTTTATTATCTTTAGTAAGCATCTGCAATATTTTTGCTGTAAAGGATTGAGGTGAGTCTATAGCTTCAGATATCTCAACAATACCGAGCTTATTTTTTATTGTACTTTTTTGTGCTATATAAATAGTAGCGCGTAATGCGTATTCCGTAGTTTTTGAAAACATTTTTCAGTGTTAATATATGGGTACAAATAAATGCAATTCATCTTTCAAAATGAAATTATATTTTCAGGAAATAAAATCTTTTATTACCTGCGCTTCGTTATGAACCTCATCTTTTGCAGCATACAACAAAGTTACAGGACCTTTTTTAAGGTAATCTTTCAAAGCCGAAACAGATTCTTTATTTTCTTTTAATTCTATCCAATATTTTTTAATGAATTCTTTCCATTTTTCGGGTTCGTGGTTAAACCATTTACGAAGTTCCGTAGTGGGCGCAATGTCTTTTAGCCACAAATCCAGCGCAGCTTTTTCTTTGGTTAAACCGCGCGGCCAGAGTCTGTCAACCAAAATGCGAAAACCATCTTTTTTTTCCGGCATTTCATACACTCTTTTTAATTTAATATTCATAGCAAGTTTTTAGTTTATTCTAATCCATTTTTATTGGTTCTCTTCACGATGAAATTTTTAAAAATCCTTTCTTTTTCATCACATTATTTGTAATGGAATCAGCCGATTCACGGTGATAGGTATAAGTTGGAATATTAGTTTTCATTGATATGATTCCTTTTTTATTTATTCTTTCAAAAAAATCGCCATCACTTCCCATCGGAGTATTCATAAATCCATGTAATGAAACTGCTATTTCTCTTTTAATAAAAAAAGTGCCACCAATGGCACATTCTTCCAGGGAGATCATTTTATTTTCATTAAATCTGTCGGGCACGTATTGACTGCCGATTACTTTTACACCTCCGTGCAAAAATTCGATCCCGGGATTATTTTTCAGAATGACTTTTCGTTCTTCAAGATGGGTTGGACTATATTCATCATCAGAGTCCAGGAAAGTGACAAATTTTCCTTTTGATAAAAAAATCCCTGTATTCTTTGCCATAGCATATCCTGCATTTTTTTGATACACATATTTGAGCTTGTTACTATTTTTCAGGTAGGGTTTTATCAATGCAGTTGTATTATCAATACTTCCATCGTCAACAATAATGGCTTCCCAATCTTTTTCTGTTTGTATAATTAAAGAATCTAATGCCCTTTTTAAAAGGGCAGCCCTGTTATAAGTGGTTATAATTACTGAGAAAAATGGTTCCGTCAATTTTTTATTTATAGTCTCGTTTGCTACCATTTTATTTGTTAAAAAAATCGCTTGATGATGTTTGTTACAAAGTTACATTCATCCCGGGTAACTATCGGAATGTTTTAGAATATTTATTAGATAAATTTGTGAACATAAAAATCAAAAAGATGTCATCAAAAATAATAATAGTAACTGGGTCTGCCGGTAACCTGGGGCAAGCTGTCGTAAAAAAATTTATCGGTGAAGATTATCATGTTGTCGGAACTGTAAGGAATTTAAAAGAGCCCGAAAACAAAAATAATATCAATTTAGAAAAAGTAAAATTGGATTTAATGAATGAAGGAGATTGTCAAAAATTTGTAGATGGAGTAGTTGAAAAATTTGGAACTATAGACGTCGCAGTATTAACTGCCGGAGGTTTTAGTTCCGGTAATTTATTATCTACAAATACAAGTGATATTGCCAAACAGTACCAACTGAATTTTGAAACTGCTTACAATATTGCAAGGCCTGTATTTACTCAAATGATGAAACAAAATAAAGGGCGCATTTTTTTGATCGGCTCACAGGCAGGACTAAACACTTCCAATGCAAAAGCAGCAATTGGTTACGGCCTATCCAAGTCGCTTATATTTCGTCTAGCAGAGGTAATGAATGCAGAAGCGAAAAAGAAAAATGTAGTGGTGAGTGTAATTGTGCCAGGCATCATTGATACCCCTTCTAACAGAGAATCTATGCCTGAAGCAGATTTTAATAACTGGGTCACTGTTTCCCAAATTGCAGATGTTATTTATTTTTATTCAAGTGATGAAGGAAGCGTTATAAGAGAACCGGTGATAAAGGTTTATAATAATGCTTAAGCCAAAATTTAGAGAATTGCCCGTCAAAGAAAATCGAATTTTTCATTAGATTTGTAAATGAAATAATTAAAGAATGGATAAAATACTTTTATATAGCAAACTTTCTCACCTACCGGAGCATTTAAAGTTGGAAGTTTCCGGTTTCATTGATTTTTTAATGAGTAAAAACAAAAAGCCAACTAAAAACAAACCAAAATTCGGCAGTGCAAAGGGTATGTTCAAAATGAAGAAAAATTTTGATGATCCTATTGAAGACTTTAAAGACTATCAGTAAGCATGAACTATTTACCTGATACCCACACTTTGATTTGGTTTCTAAATGGTGATAGTGATCTTTCAACAAAAGCGAGGAAAGCAATCGAATCTACGGAGGCGATAAATTTTGTAAGTATTGTAAGTTTGTGGGAAATATAAATTAAAATAAGTCTGGGCAGACTTTCTTTAAAAAACTCTTTTGAAAAAATTGAAGAAGAGATTAGAAATAATAATTTTGGAATGCTACCAATATCGTTTCAAGACACCTTGATTCTTTCATCTTTACCGTTTCATCATAGGGATCCATTTGAAAGGTTATTAATTTCACAGGCAATCAACAATAAATTCACCATTATTTCAAAAGATCAATATTTTGACAGTTATCAAATAAAAGTGCTTTGGTAATTTAAGCAAGATGCCCAACATAAAGATTTACATAAGACGTTTTTTCACCAATGCGATTATTCTTCAAAAGGTAATTTTTCCAAATAAGCTGCTTGTAAATATAGGGGAGGCAATGAATCATTCACTTGTTTTAAATGAATAATAGCGCCTGGCTGCTGTCCACTCCATATATTTCGAAATCGTTCTGTAAAAACCATTTCATATTCCTTCCGCACCTACAACCCGCATCCAATATTTTTGATGAGGCTGATAACGGCCTTTCATGATTTGGTCGAGAAGATAAAAATCCGTTTGACCAACTAAATCTGAAAGTAAATTTGAATTGTTAATAAGAATTGTTTTTTATTTGGAAAGTATCTGCCGGATCATCTGATTGGTAAATCCCCATTCATTATCATACCACGCCATTATTTTGCAAAGATCTCCATCCACAACACGCGTCATTTCCATATCAATAGTAGAAGCAAAAGCGTTTTGAATAATATCTGTTGAAACTAAAGGTTCGTTTGAAACAGAGATCACTTTTTTATAACGATCCGTTGCTGCTTCTTCTTTTAGAATGTTGTTGATTTCTTCTTTTGATGTTTTCCTTTCTGCTACGAAGGTAATATCAGAAATAGAACCAACTACCACGGGTGTGCGAATGGCAATTCCATCAAACTTTCCTTCATATTGTGGTAAGGTTTTGATAGTAGCAATCGCCGCCCCTGTTGAAGCAGGCACCAGGTTCATTGCAGCTGCTCTTCCCATCCTGTGTTTTTTCTTAGAAGGCCCATCTACCAATGATTGTGAAGCCGTATAAGCATGAACGGTATTTAATATCGCTTTCTTAATTCCTATTCGCCTGCCAATGATTTCTATAACCGGACTTATATTATTGGTAGTGCAGCTTGCGCAGGAAAAAATAGCCACTTTCCCATCTTTCGTGTTTACACCGTGAACAACTGTTGGCGTATCTATGCTTTTCGTTGGGCCGGAAATAACTACTTGTTTTGCACCGGCATGAATGTGTTTTTCTGCATCTTCACGGTCAGTAAAAAAGCCGGTACTTTCAATTACGGTATCTACTCCAAGATCCTTCCAAGGCAGATCAGATGGATTTTTTATTGATAGATAACTAACCTTCTTATCTCCAATTTGCAGATAGTTATTGTTAATACTTACTTCTTTATCATAAATGCCATAAACACTATCATATTTTAAAAGATAAGCCGCATTTTCAATCGTTAATAAATCGTTTATGGCTACTACTTCAAGCCCGGGAGTATCCATAATTATTTTTAAAGATGCGCGTCCTATTCGTCCAAAACCATTAATCGCAATCTTTTTCATTTCATAAAAATTAAAATTATTTAAAAGAAAAAAACTTCTTAAAAGCAGATGGTGTTGACAAGGGATCGGATGAATAACTTTTCGCAGTAGGAATGCTCCACAGTAGCCTCGTTCTACTCATATTTGAGACAGTTGAATTGCTCCGAACTGTCCATAATTTACTAAATCTTTCCTTGTAGAGTTTAATAAAAAAGGAGTAACAGTAAAACAACTTTTGAAGAGAAATCTTATTTAGGCCAATTGTTTCTTTTTCTTTTCATCAATGGCCTTTAATAACGTGGCGTAAGCTTTATTAAATTTTTGCACGCCTTCTTCTTCTAATTGTTGTGTGATATCATCAATATTAATTCCGTTATCTTTTAACTTTTGCAATTCCTGTGTTGCTTTCATCAGGTTATTTTCCAGGTGGGCCTGAGCAATACCATGATCACGAAAAGCGTCAATGGTTTCCATTGGAAGAGTATTAACAGTATCAGGGCCAATTAATGCTTCCACATATTTCACATCACTAAATGAAGGATCTTTTGTGCTGGTGCTTGCCCACAAAACTTTTTGTTTTTTTGCACCTTTCTTTTCAAGATTTCTGAAACGATCACTGAAGAAAACTTCTTTGTAAATTTCATACGCTTTTTTTGCTGACGCGATAGCTATTTCACCCACCAAATTATCTAATTTTTTTTCTTTTAATATAGGATCAAGCAACACATCAATGCGACTCAGGAAGAAACTGGCTACAGAAGCAATGTGATCAATCGGTTGATTGTTTTTTAAACGGTCTTCCAATCCGGAAATATATGCTTCTGTTACTTCTTTGTAACGTGGTAGCCCAAATAATAAAGTGATATTGATATTAATTCCTTCACTGATACATTGGCGTATCGCCGCCAAGCCTTCTTTAGTACCCGGAATTTTTATCATTACGTTATCACGACCTACCTTTTTCCATAATTCTCTTGCCTGTTTTATAGTTCCATCAGTATCATTTGCCAGATGCGGGGAAACCTCCAGGCTTACAAAACCATCAGTACCCTTTGCTTCATCATAAACCGGTTTTAATATATCAGTTGCGCGTTGAATATCGCTTGCTGCAAATCCAAAAAATATTTCTTCATTATTTTTCCCTTCAGATGCTAATTTTCTGACGTCGTCATCATAATCGGAACTGGAAGAAACTGCTTTCTCAAAAATGGAAGGATTTGAAGTAATTCCACACAAACTATCTTCGTCAATCAGTTTTTGAAGTTCGCCACTATCCATTAATTTTCTGTCAAAAGAATCCAGCCAGATACTCTGACCTAAATCGTGTATTTGTTGTAAGTTGTTCATTATTTATTTTTTAATTTAATGTTTTAAAAGCCTCAAAAGTTATGCCGCGAAAGGTACAGATAAATGAAAAATTTAAAAAATTGTTTACAATTTTATTCATTTTCAGAAGGCAGGTGAAATATTTCCGGTGGCTTCGACCAATGTGGAGGTACATCACTGGAAATCAATAGTGGCATTGAAGAAGATATGCTCCCAAGGAAATCCACCTTATTCTTATATACCACTTTTTTTATTTTATAAAACCTTATGACGTAAGAGCACATAATGCAAGGTTCATGTGTAGTAAACAAAATACATTCTGATAAATCTGATGTCCTTAATTTCCTTACTGCAATTCTGACAGCTTCTATTTCTGCATGACAGGTAATATCATTTTTAGTTTTACCCGCTTCTTCGGACTCACTGATTATTACATCATTTTTTACGATAAGCGCCCCAACGGGTGGATTTCCTTTTTTAGCGGCTGTTTTGCCTAATGTTTCGCATCGTTGCATGTAATAGGTATCGGGTTTCATTTTGTGTTCAATAGTTAAGGTTTAATCGAGTCCACATCTGGTTCAAAAATAGAATCAATCATCTGGTCTTTTTTAATCGTATGGAATCTCAAAGATACGTGGACTAAAGAAAGCAGCGCTTTGTCGGGAATTTGCTTTTTATGAATTCTTTTAGAATAGCGAAGGCTTTTAAGGAAACCGTACCCAAAATTTGAAGTAAATAACACTGCTTCGCTCGTCAGTATTTTATAGGAATGCGCATTGATTTGAAATGCATGAGCCGCCAACGCAAAACCTGCCAGGTTTACAGGAAGATAAAATATAAACAGAAATCCGGATTATTTGTTTGCTTACTGTGTAATTTTCTCATTACCCAAAAAATTCTGCCATACCTAATTGACATACTTTAGTTTGATATAGTTTTGCTGTATGGATACTATTTCCAATGAACAAATAAATATCTTTCAATCTCTTTTCCGTGGCAGGGAGGATGTGTTTGCAATTCGCTGGGAAAAACCTGCCCGTCCGTTAGGCGGGGATGGCAAAAGTGGTTATATGCCGGCATACGATTTTAGTTGGGATGAGTTTGCAAAACATAAGGCACAAGGTGGCACATTAAAAGATTTTCCTGGTAAGCAATATTCAAAGTTAACACAACAAAGAATTATCAATCACCTGGATGGAAAGGAAGTTATTGGGCTTTATTCTTTATTGCCCGATAATTCATCCTGGTTTATTGTGGCAGATTTTGATGAAAACTTATCAGGCAAAAAAAGCTGGATTGAGGAATGCAAGTTATTTATTGAAGGCTGCAATCACTACCAACTTTCCGCCTATCTTGAACGCTCACAAAGCGGTAAGGGTGGCCATGTCTGGATATTTTTCAATTCAAATTACCCTGCTTATAAAAGTAGAAAAATAGCCCTCCATATTTTAGAAACTGCATGTATTATTTCACCTTTTGATAAAAACTATAATTACGACAGGCTTTTCCCAAACCAGGATTATCATTCCGGTAAAGGCCTGGGAAATTTGATTGCTTTGCCATTCCAAAAAAAGGCACTGGTGAAAAATAACTCTTGTTTTATTAACCCGATTAATCAAATGCCTTTCGACGACCAATGGAATTTTTTAGAAAGGATACAAAGAATTCCAATTGAACGCTTAGATAATATCTTCAATTCTATCGCAAGGACTGCCCCTGATGCCAAAATAATTTCAGATGAATCTTTATCAAATGAAAATGAAATCAAAATTATATTAAATAATCAAATTACCATTTCAAAAAAACAATTAACCCCTGAACTGGTAAGCTTTTTAAGAGATAATCTCAACTTTGCTAACTCAGATTATATCATCAAAAAGAAACTGGGTAAAAACACTTTTGGTACCGAATCCTATTTCAGAATGCTAGAAGAAAAAGACGATTTGATTTTTTTGCCGAAAGGTTTTGTTGGCACACTCCTTCGCTTTTGCAAAGAGAAAAAAATTAAATACCTGCTTGTTGATGAGCGCAAAAAACTAACTGAAATTAATTTTTCTTTCAAAGCTACTTTGTATGACTATCAGCAGGAAGCGGTTACTTGTACCAATAAAAAAGAGATAGGAATCATATCCGCTCCTCCGGGTTCCGGCAAAACGCTAATTGGGCTTGCCATTGTGGCCAACAAAAAACAACCTGCTTTAATTATTGTACATCGCAAACAGTTATTTGACCAATGGATAGAACGTATTCAATCTTTTCTGGGAATTGCAAAACCGTTTATTGGAAAAATTGATGCAGGGCATCAGAAAATAGGTACACATATTACCGTAGCAATGATACAAAGCCTTGCCACCGTTGATTCTTCAAATGAGTTATTCAATTCTTTCGGACTCATCATAATTGATGAATGCCATCATGTTCCGGCCAAAACGTTCAGACAAGTTATCAGGAATTTTTCATCTTATTATTTGTATGGATTAACGGCAACGCCTATCAGAA
Organism: Hanamia sp.; assembly: GCA_035532615.1. Lineage (GTDB taxonomy): Bacteria > Bacteroidota > Bacteroidia > Chitinophagales > Chitinophagaceae > Ginsengibacter. The sequence continues at coordinate 7,843 of DATKQQ010000104.1, read as the reverse complement.
AAAACAATGATGAGAAACTTATTTTTATTCATATCGGTGACGTAATCCATGAAGTAAAATTTTCTAAAGAAAATAATTTCCTTTCCAAAAAGATATCAATAATTATCAGGGAAACCGGCTTGTCGGTTCCTTTTAATTACACAACAGACAAGCCTGAAACGCTGTACCAAATACTCATTCATGATTCTGCAAGAAATAAACTCATTGTTGATGATATTAAAAGAGAGGCAAACAATGGCAGAAAAGTTTTAGTACTCACAGAAAGAAAATCTCACATTGACACCCTACATCAATACCTTAAAAATAGTTATGAAGTAATAACAATTTCAGGTGAAGATTCACAATCAGCACGAAACTTAAAGGTGAAGCAGATTAATGAAGGCCATTTCAAGGTGTTGATTTCTACAGGACAGTTCCTCGGCGAAGGAGCAGATATAGACAATTTAGAATGTTTGATATTGGCATATCCTTTTGCGTTTGAAGGCAAACTGGTACAATACATTGGCAGGGTGCAGCGTAAAGAAATTACTCCCGTCATTTATGATTACAGGGATATCAATATTGATTATTTGGAAAAACAATTCCGCCAGCGAAACCGGTACTATAAAAAACTAATGAACGCGGGGCAGTTGCAAAAGTTTGATGAATTGATTTTACTATTTAATGAAGATAAGGTGTATGTAAATTCAGACGACTGTATTTTACCAATAAGCTGTTTGGATTTGCCAATGGAAATTGAAAAATTTAAAGAAGATATTGCCTGGAAAGTAAGGATTTTAAGTTATGATGAAGAGAATGCAGAACTAATAACAGAGATTATAGATTACAATGCCCGACAGGAAATGAATAACAGTAAACAGGCCTGCCTGACCGGTAGGCAGGCTTCTTTTCAATTTTTAATAATTGATAAAATTAAATTTCGGGCTATTGATACCGCTAATTTATTGCGCGCAGTAGCGCTTAAAAAAATTCCTTTCTTACAAGAACTATCAGAACCTAAAACTCATTACGAAATTACCAGCCGCGAAGAAAAAATTATCGCAAGTCTGATTGAAAAACCAGTTGCACAAAAAGTTGCAAAGTCATTATTTAAAAACGTGAAAATTCCTTTTGAGAAAATCCAGTTTTTAAATGGTTTTGTTTCCTTCCCTTTATATATAGAAGAGATTGGCAGTGAAATTACTTTTGAAATTGAGAACCCCGATATAAGGCCAGAATTTGAAGCGATTAAAAATTACTTCAGCAAAGTGTTGAAGAAAAAAGCAATTAATACTTTAATTCAAATCCAGTATTTAGAAAGACAAATTGTTTCTAAAAAAGCGCTTTCTGAAGACATTGATAAAATAAACAATAGCCTTATTGATACAGTGCGTTTTGAATTTGTGAAAAAGGATATTCTCTCTTATAAAGGAAACACTGAAGGGGCATCGGTTGTACACACTTTGGATAGTTTAACGGCAAAAGACAAGAACATTACAGGCAAATTATTTAAGTCCGAGCAGGATTTAATAGATGAAATACTTAGCATAAAAGATTCAAAGCACTATGACCAGCTTACCTGGCTTTCTTCACAACATTTATCTTCTGTTCTCAAAATCCGGTTTGTATTATCTCCTTTTTCTTTTTTGTTTTTGCTAAGCGGCGATAAAAAATATCACATTGTTTGGGAAACACTCAACAGTGAGGAAGCCACTTACATCTGGCATTTTGAAAAATCTATGGATGCCCTGCGAAAAGGATTAACAGAAATTGAAGCTATTCTTACCAAAATAAAAACTACAGGCAAGCAGGATTTCCTAAGCAATGAGCATGATAATTTCAGCCGGGTAATGCATGATTATAGCGATGTAAAAAGTGGCTTTATTGTATGGAAAGGAATGATGGGGGAAAGGTTGGTATAAAATAGGAATCTTCAATATTTGTTGCTTTACTGCATTTCAAAATGTCTTCGGTTGGTGAAGATACCAACTAGGCAGCGCGCTGTGGGCGGTGGAGAAACCGCCCAAAAGTAGAATGTCAATGCGATATTTTGAAATGTACTCATCCTGAAAGCTTCTAACCAACAGGAAAAAGTTTATCTTTACGCTATGAAAGAATTAGCTTCTTATATATCCATTGACCCAAATATTAGATTTGGCAAACCATGTATTAAAAATACAAGAATTGCTGTTTCGGATATATTGCAATGGCTTGCTTCAGGAATGAGCAATGCTGAAATATTAGAAGATTATCCGTCTCTAAAAGATGAGCATATTAAAGCGGCTCTAATGTTCGCCGCTAAACGGGAATCAATGATAAAAATTATTGCCGCCTGATGAAATTATTGTTAGATGCAAATATTTCCTGGCGGTTATCGCCAAAATTAAAATTACATTTTGGGGATTGTTTTCATGTTGACCATATTGAACTAAAAGTTCCTGCTTCGGATAATGAAATTTGGGACTATGCATTAACGAATCAGTTAATCATAGTAACCAATGATGAAGATTTTATTGACTTGCTTAATTTAAGAGGTTACCCACCCAAAATAATTTTGCTTAAAACAGGAAATCAAAGTAACCAATACATTGAAATGCTGCTGATAAAACACAAAGAGAACATTCGTTCTTTTTATAACAATAACGAGATTGGATTATTAGAAATATTCTAACCTGAATCGGATAAACTAATTCGAAAAATTATTTATCGTAAACCTTTTGAAAGTGACATCAGTAATAAAACAGAAACAACAAGAGTAGCCACGTTTGAAAATTACACCGCCCTGCCCATTAGAAAACCCGCAAATCCGTTTGAGGTAATCATCGTGCCAGCTTTGCTTATATTCTATGTTTCGGGCATTAAATATCTTTTTGTTCTGAATACCTACATCTCTTAAAACCTCTTATACGCATTTTACCATTTTATACAATTAATTTCAACATCGCTGCAATTTGTAACGGTTTCATTTCCTTCATCACTTCTTCATTATTAATAATGGTGATGTACAAACGAAAATTAAACATATACAGTAAATCAACAAATAACTAAGATTTCTGTTTCTATAAATATATTATAATGAGTTGCAAACATGATAGTGTTTCTCTTTTAGTCTGTGTATTCAACAGATAGCAGGAGGTTACCGATTGAGTCCTGAATAGTGGCTCACTTTGGGCTGGATTATTCACTGTACTCTGCAAATGTGCCTGATTTGGTGCGCTGCTATTCTTTATTTTTTAAAAGTGCTAAAATTATTTCAATTTGTTCTTTTGGCAATCTTTTCTGATTGCCTATAAATTCTTTAAGTTTCTCAAATGTCTTTGGTTTTAGTTTGCCTTTGCAACTCAGCAGAATCTTCAAAGTTGTTGAAATATATTAAGTTACAAACTCAACTCAGCAAACATTTTAATTCGATGTTATTCACTATAGCAGGATGTCAATTCTTACTACAGAGATTATAAAATTTGATTGAAACTTAATCCAATTTAATTTTCAGTTTTCCTACCCCTCCTCCCAACACCTTATCACCTCCGCAATCACTCCCGTCCACCCCGTCTGGTGCGAAGCGCCTACTCTTTTTCCATTGTCGCCATTGAAAAATTCGTAAAATAAAACCAAACCTCTAAAATGTTTATGGCTATTGGATAAATTGACTCGGAGATAATATTTTATCCCACTTTCGATTTCTCAATCGCCATTATTTCGTCCATTGCCAATGCAGAATGAGAATAGGCGGCGCCGGCTTTCATTTCGGCGGCAACCCATACGGCTTCAATAATTTCTTCTGTCGTTGCACCTTTTCTCATTGCCTGCTCGGTGTGGCTGTGGATACAATAAGGGCATTGGGTAACATGTGCTACTGCTACGGCAATTAGTTGTTTTGTTTTTTCATCAAGCGCTCCGGATTTAAAAACCGTTTTGCTGAAATTGCGCCAGGCATCTATAATTTCAGGAGCTGCTTTGGCTCTTGCCTCTGCATTTTCGCGGGTCGGTATTGAATACAAATGTTCACTTTTCATGATAATTTTTTTTATTGTTAAGAATAATTTTTTTTATTGATTAAAGTAGTGAGAAAGAAAAATCTGACTGCCTGAATCTCTCTTACAGGTATCACAAATTTACTACATTAAACAGCTATTAAAAACAATAGAGAATTTGAATGTGGAATCTTCTTTTATTATGAATAATTCATAAAAAAATACCGATCAAATTACTTATTTTCTGGATTACAGCTGTAGAGAACAGCTGAGAAGATGATTAGAATTCAGCATTCTTTGGAAATCTCGGAAAGGGAATTACATCCCTGATGTTTGTCATGCCGGTAACAAACTGAATCATGCGCTCAAAGCCAAGCCCAAAGCCTGCGTGTGGCGCGGTTCCAAATCGTCGGGTATCTAGGTACCAGTTCATTTCTTCAATCGGAATATTCATTTCCTTCATTCTCTTTTCCAATATATCCAATCTCTCTTCGCGTTGTGAGCCGCCGACAATTTCGCCGATTCCCGGAGCAAGAATATCCATTGCCGCCACCGTTTTCCCGTCATCATTCTGTCGCATGTAAAATGCTTTTATTTCTTTTGGATAATTGATAAGGATTACCGGTTTTTTAAAATGTTTTTCAACCAGGTAGCGTTCGTGTTCGCTCTGCAAATCAATCCCCCATTTATCAACCAGGTAGTGAAATTTCTTTTTCTTATTAGGAGTGGATTCTTTTAAAATCTCAATTGCCTCGGTATAAGTCAATCTTTCAAAATCATTATTAATTACAAATTCTAATTTTTCAATCAACCCCATTTCACTTCGCTCATTTTGCGGTTTTTGTTTTTCTTCCTCTGCTAATCGTGCCGCTAAAAAATCCAAATCTTCACGATTATGATCCAGCGCATATTTAATAATGTATTTGATAAACTCTTCTGCAAGGTTCATATCATCTTCCAAATCAGAAAAAGCCATTTCTGGTTCTATCATCCAAAACTCCGCAAGATGCCGGGCCGTATTGGAATTTTCTGCCCTGAAAGTTGGCCCAAAAGCATATACATCTCCCAAAGCCATTGCCGCTAGTTCTGCCTCCAATTGTCCGCTAACGGTAAGATTAGTAGCTTTCCCAAAAAAATCTTCTTTATAATTAATAGAGCCATCTTTACTTTTTGCCGGATTTCCAAGATCGAAAGCCGTTACATGAAAAGTTTCCCCGGCACCTTCCGCATCCGAGGCCGTAATGATTGGAGAGTGCAAATACACAAAACTTTTTTTATTAAAAAATTCATGTATGGCAAATGCCAGCGAATGCCTTACTCTGAAAATAGCTCCGAATGTATTAGTACGAAAACGCAAATGAGCAATTTCTCTTAAAAATTCAAGGCTATGTTTTTTAGGTTGAAGAGGAAATTTTTCCGCATCACTATCGCCTAGCACTTCTACAATTTGGGCTTTTAATTCCACTTTTTGCCCTTTGCCCAATGAAGAAACTAATGTTCCGTTAATTTTTAACGCAGTTCCCGTGGTAATTCTTTTCAGTAGCTCTTCATCAAACTTACCCAACTCGAGTACAATTTGCAGATTAGCATTGGTACTTCCATCATTTAAAGCTATGAATTGATTATTCCTGAATGTACGCACCCAGCCCATTATAGTTAACTCATGATTGATTAATTCACTTTCTAAAACATCTTTGATGCGCATTCTTTTGTTAAACATTTTCTTATTTTTATATCCGCAAATATAAAGTAAGAGATAAATTTTTTGGCCTTATACTTGTTTTGTACCTATTTTAATGAAGCAGGAAATGGTAATTCATCAAAAGCACTTGATATAAAAAAAAGAAAAAAATTTATTACTTTACCAATTTTAATGTAATATTGCATCTGATTAAAGCTGACTAGTTTTCCTATTTGCTGCAACAACATCAGTGTTAAAAGAATCCATTCCATTATAAATATCAAAATTTAGATTTTACAACCCAATTAGTGTTTTTGACTATTAATCTATACGTCCATTTATGTACGACATTTTACAACTGAACGATATGCTCGTTCCAGAGTTGCTTGATATTGCAGAGCAACAAAATATTACTAACGCTGAAACTTTAGAAAAACAGGAATTAATTTATAAAATCCTCGATAATCAGGCATCTATGACACCAATGGATAAAAAGGAAACCCCTTCTCCAAAACCTAAACGGAAACGGATTGTAAAGCCTTCTGCCAAAAAAGAAAGCAATAAAGACTCATCTGAAGTAATTATTGAAGATGAAAAGGAATCAAAGCCTAAAAAGGCTGCTGAAAAGAAAAAAATAGTAGCTAAACCCAAAGAAAAAGTTGATGAATCTGAAATCAATATTGATGATTATGAAGATGAGAATGACGGACACGAACACCTTGCCGACCCCAAGACAATTGCGCCAGCTTTGTTGGAATTATTAAAGAACGAAGACGGTGAAATTGAAGAAGAAGAAATTGAGGAAGAAGAAAATGAAGAAGAAACACTTCAATCGCCATCCAATAACGGTCACCAGCATCATCAAAAAAACTTCGCCCAGAAAAAAGAATCAGCTTTTAATATAGAGTTTGATGGTATCATTTTGGCAGAAGGCGTACTGGAAATGATGCCCGATGGTTATGGATTCTTAAGAAGCAGTGATTATAACTACTTGTCATCACCAGATGATGTGTATGTATCTCCCTCACAAATAAAATTATTTGGGTTAAAAACCGGCGATACAGTTTATGGCTCTGTGCGCCCGCCAAAAGAGGGTGAAAAATATTTCGCTTTATTAAAAGTGGAAACTATTAATGGAAAAGGACCTGATGAAGTACGCGACCGTGTTCCATTCGATTATCTTACTCCTCTATTTCCTTTCGAAAAGCTGAATTTGTTTTTAACTCCTAATAATTTTTCTACAAGAATTATTGATTTATTTACCCCAATAGGTAAAGGCCAGCGCGGATTAATTGTTTCTCAGCCAAAGACGGGTAAAACCATGTTGCTGAAAGAAATTGCCAACGCGATCGCTGCTAATCACCCGGAATGTTACTTGATGATTGTACTCGTAGATGAAAGGCCTGAAGAAGTAACCGATATGGAACGCAGTGTGAAAGCAGAAGTAATTGCTTCTACTTTTGATGAACCTGCAGAAAAACATGTGAAAGTGAGTACGATGGCTTTGCAAAAAGCAAAACGGCTGGTAGAATGTGGACACGACGTAGTGATTCTATTGGATAGTATTACTCGTTTGGCACGTGCGCATAATACGGTTTCTCCGGCAAGTGGAAAAGTGTTATCAGGAGGTGTGGAAGCCAATGCAATGCAAAAACCAAAACAGTTTTTTGGCGCAGCCAGGAAAATTGAAAATGGAGGTTCACTTACAATTATTGCAACTGCATTAGTAGATACCGGAAGTAAAATGGATGAAGTTATTTTTGAAGAATTTAAAGGAACCGGTAATATGGAACTTCAACTCGACAGAAGATTATCTAACCGCAGGATTTTCCCGGCCATTGATATTGTTTCTTCTTCTACGCGGCGTGACGATCTGCTGCTTGATAAGGATGTACTTCAAAGAATGTGGGTATTACGCAATCACATGGCAGACATGAACCCCGAAGAAGCGATCAACCTATTGATGAAAAATATGAAAGGAACCAAAGACAATGCTGAGTTCCTTACTTCCATGAATGGATAAATATTTTAAAATACTTTCTTTACAACCACTGTAAAAACACAGTGGTTTTTTTAGTGCGACAGGCATGTATATCGGCTATAGGGTGTAAGTCCCGAATACGCTTTACAGTAAGGAGTATTAGCTAAAGGCAAGGGAGTCCACTGTGAAGTGGAATCTGAAGGAAGGCAGCGGCAAAAGTTTGCGCCT
>DATKQQ010000103.1:0-3201 GCA_035532615.1 Hanamia sp. | reverse complement strand
GCCTGTCTTTTTTTTACCCTTGCATATCTTCTTTTCCAGCAACTCAAAAACTTTTTCATTCAAGGCAGGGGTAACAAAAATATATTGCAAAGCCATTAATACCGGTGGTAGTTCATCACGGCTCTTTAATGGAAACTTTACATCCGAAATGGCTACGGTTCTTAAATTCATTTGTTGCTCGAATCTCTGGCGCATAATTAATGTTTTAGTTGCCAATAGTGAGCAACAATTGTGCTGAAATGCAGTAGAATCAATACTTACGCACATGTGTTCATAACTATTATTCGGCTGTATCCTTTTGTAGTAAAGGATTGTATCGTTTTCTTGCAGACACTAAGTAATAAGAATGTTGTTGTTTATTGATCTATGCTGTAAAAATTTACGTTCATGTTGATCCATTTTTGCTGCAGAGCAAAGGGCTGTCCCCTACTAAAAATAAAAATCTTCCTTATTTTTTTGCTTACTGGAAGTATAGACATAATAGCTATGTATAAACGAATAACTGATGTTTTATCTTTATCTCCTTTGACACACTAACTACTATTTCGAACTTGCCATTACATTTCTTTAGTTTACCGATGATAAATTCCCTGGAGACCTTTTTCATAATACCCCGTAGAACTACGAGTCCTATGTTCGAGCAAGTGTCTGCACTCCCTTCGTTAAATTATAAAAACTGATTGTGTTGGTGCAAGTTGGGTAGTCGGGCATTTGAGGGTTGGCCATACTTGTGCCATGGTATGGTTAATACCAATTACCATTTATGAATGTAAACAAGCTGAGGTCTAATAATTACAAAATGTCCAAATCCTTCGCTACATAATAACTTGGCACCAGTGGCCTGAAACCGGTCCTGTTCCTGAGTTTTGAAATATCCAATACACCTTCAAATGGCTTGGTTAAAGGCCCTTCTGCCGGGTCGAATGTATCAGCAGTCAATCCAAAAGAATCAACAAGTTCATACAGGCTAATGGGCGCATCATCTGCCACATTGAATATTTCTCCATCAAGTCCATCGGTATGAAGCAGTAAGAGTAAAGCCTGCGCGACATCCAAATGATGAACCATATGCATCCTTGACGTGGAGTGGCGTTTCCATTTTTTCAATACAGGTATTATCTCTTCTATATGAGGATCACGATCTCCATATACAAAACCTAAACGCAATATACGGATATCGAAGCCTTTGCTTTTGTGCAGCGAAATAAGTTCATTTTCCGCTGCAATTTTACTGGCTGAATATGCCCTCGGATCATTAATATTAACTACATCATCTTCCTTTGAAGGGCGTTGGTAATCTGATCCATATACATTACTGGTACTCGTGAAAACAAACCTTTTTACGCCTGCTGCAATGGATGCATTGGCAAGCGCTACGGTTCCTGCATGATTTGTCTTTATAATACCTTCATTGTCAGTAAAGCTGCGGAAGAATGCAGCTATGTGTATAACCGCATCGATATCTTTTAAAGCGGCAGACAAAGCATCTGTATTATCTAAATCTCCGATAACCATCCCGGCGCCGCGCTCAGCCAGTGCGGATGCTTTTGCAGCATCACGCACTAAGATGCGAACGTCATATCCCTTTGCCAACAGACGTGAAACGAATCTGCTACCTACTTTTCCGGTAGCGCCCGTCACTAAAACTTTTTTCATACTTTTTTATTTAAAATTTATGCTGCAAAGCTCCGCTTAAATCGCGTTTCGCTGCTAACTGGAATCAAACCAAAAAGTATGATTTTCAAACCTTCTCTTTCCTGATTGATTGGGGCGTAATACCGGTTACCCGTTTAAAGTAGTTGTTAAAATAAGTAGGGTATTCAAAACCCAGGCCGTAGGCAATATCTGCCACGCTCCAATCGGTGAAAAGTAAAAGAGCTTTCGCTTCTGCAGCAATACGGCCGGCAATATGCACTGAAGTAGGTTTGCCCGTAACCTCTTTTACTGAACGGTTCAGGTAGTTTACATGAACCGCAAGGCTTCCGGCAAAGTCCTGCGCGGTTCTCAGCCTGAGCGGCGCTTTGGTGCTTTCAACAGGGAATTGCCTTTCCAGTAAATCAATAAATAGATTGGTAATCCTGTTGGCCGCATTTTTATGATGCAATCCATTTTGCGGGGGCTGTATTCTTATCGCTTCGTGAATAATGAGTTCTATGCAGCTCTTGAGCAATTCATTTTTAAAATCATAGTCATCGCGGTGTACAGACAACATCTTTTGAAAAACGCTTTTCATAAAGGAGGCCTGTTCTGTGTTAAGCGGAATCACCGGTGATTCATCAAATTGAAACAGCGGAGAGTTTTTCAAAATTTCTGTGCGCTCCCTGCCTGATATAAAGGCTTCGGTAAAAAGACAGGCATATCCATTTACATTTTTAGAATGGCGCACAACAGAATGGGAAACATTCGGATTGATAAAAAACAGCACGGTATCATTCAATTCAAATATTTTATCACCGTAATAAACTGTCATTTTACCTGTCACCAGGCCTATCTTATAAAGATCACGCCTGCCATGAGGAATAGAAGTATTGACCGGGTTTGATATTGTATGAATTTTGAAACCTTTCCCTTTTAAATCTGAAAAATTAAGTTCATTGATTTCGGTTGCAGGCTCTATAATCATCTTGCAAAGGTAAGAAAATCAAACCTGGTAATAATATGTAATACTAAAAAGTACAGCAAACTTTAAACAGGATTGCCATCCTGAGCCTGCATAAGTCATCATTCCTTCTTCAGAAAACCATTATCATTAATTGAGAGGAGTATTTGCTTGGACAGACCAGTGGTGGGGTCCATTCGGGACCTCCTAATGTAAGAATTACAGAAATGTAATTCTTACTTATTTTTACACCAATATACGCGTAACAGTCTGTTTATAAGTATATTATAACAGATACTTGAAAGTTTTTAATACTAATTTTTTACAAAGACTAGTATTATCTTAACGAATAATTTTATGGAATAAAAATTCTGGTAAAATCAAAAATAAATAAATTTCATAATTTATTCAGATGAATTATTTTCAACTTTTAAAAATACAAATAACTTTTAATTTTCTTTTTAGAATAAAGCGGATAGGTCGTGATGAATTAAATAATATTTGTTTTAAGCTAATAATATTAGTATATTTGAGCTAAAACTATTAGTTATGTTTACAGGAATGAGTTTAATAGAATTTACAAAAAAGTTTCAGAGTGATGC
>DATKQQ010000102.1:0-6334 GCA_035532615.1 Hanamia sp. | reverse complement strand
AACGCTGGAGTTATGAAGGTGCCCAAAACATGCTCAATCTCAAAGTAATAAGGATGAATGGGCAATGGGGAAAAATAATAAAGATGGTTAAAACTAATTTTAAACGCACCGCTTAAACCGCGACATTTTGAAATGCACCCTTGCAAAAGCACTGAAATAAAATCCTGATATTTGCTATAAATTTATGGCAGCGGGCCCTTTGTCCTGTACAAAATAATACTAACAAAGAAAACACCTTCGCTGATAAAATGAATTATGTTTCAGACACAAAAGTTATTGATGAAAAGAACCATTTTGATTGGCCTTTTCTTTTATCTACCTTTTCAATCAATGGCATGGGGTCTTTTAGGTCATCGTATTGTGGGAAAGATCGCCGAAAGCTATCTTACACCCAAAGCCAGGAATGCTGTTCAACAAATTTTAGGAACAGAATCTATAGCGATGTCCAGCAACTGGCCGGATTTCATAAAATCGGATCCTGCATACCATTACCTTTCTCCGTGGCATTACATAAATGTGCCTGATGGCCTAAGTTACCCGGAGTTTCAATCTTATCTCAAAAATGATACTACCGTAGATGCCTATACGAAATTGAATTTCATTATCAAACAATTAAAAAATAGAGAGCTGCCCAAAGACAAAAAATTATTATACCTGCGTTTGCTGATACATATCGTAGGTGATATTGAACAACCGATGCATGTAAGCCGCAAAGTCGATGAGGGAGGCAATTTGATTAAAGTATTATGGTTTAATCAACGCACCAACCTTCATAGTGTTTGGGATGACAAACTCATAGACTATCAGCAATTGAGCTATACCGAATATGCAAAAGCCATTAATCATACTACCGCTGCACAAAGAAGAAAATGGCAACAAGAACCCATTAGCGAATGGCTGTACGAGTCATACACAATCAGTCAAAAGTTATATTCTGAAATTGCGGTATCAGATCAAAAACTTAGCTACCGTTATAATTTTGATCATATTGCCACATTGAATGAACAGTTATTGAAGGGCGGAGTTAGATTGGCAGGATTGCTTAACCAAATATTTGGTAGTTAGAAATGGACTGTTGCGGATCGGGTACAAACATAACTTCGCGCCAAAGTGAATTCAAAGACGCATGAGGTAACTCTTCTAAAATATAACTACTAATGATAGTAATGTTATACTGATACTGATATACCAATAACTTTTAAACCATTAAAAAAATAATAAAAAAGTAATGTATTATTATGCTCCCGATGGCTATTGGGACTCTAAAATACCGCGCTCCACTCATACATAAAGAATGGAAAGAAGATTTACATAAATATATAACCGGTATTTTTGAGAAGAAGAATATGATGAGTCATACATTTTAAAGAACTTATTTAGCACAAAACGTTCCTACGGAACGAACTTCCAAAATTTATTATCCATTCTACTCTCAAAATGTTCCGATGGAACATAGGAAATGATTTTCATATCACACCAAAATATTAATTAGCCATATTGTTTAACAAAGTGACTATTTATAGATTTATACCTTTTGCCTGCCTTACATTCATCTTATGAGAATGAATTGAGTGCCATAAGCAAAAGCATTATTTATTCGACAAAATGTTTCTTGATTTTCCATCTGCCCCTATAACTTTGATTTGCGGAGAACCGGTATTATCTACATATATTTCCATCCTCGGCTTACCTGCAGTATCATAAAGAAAAAGGCCAGACTGATTATTTGAAGTGCGTCCAATAAATAGCCTTCGCCTACTGCCCTTACGCGCCCAAAGTTCATCCATTTTTTGTTTTTGCAAAATGCTGTCCTTCATCTTTTTAATAGCTTCATATTTATCCATAAAACCCAATAGACTGCTACCTTGCGGAAATTCATTAATGACCAATCCCCTCCTGATATTCCCGTGCCCATTGGCATATTTTTCTGAATTGACGATTTGAACTACCTGGTCATTATCGTAATTATCCATGGTAAATGACATGCCGGAATTAATCACTTTATTGGTGTCATGAACTTCACAAACCAGCCCTCCACATTCATTTCCTTCATTATTAAAAAAGATAATTCCCGCTGGTCTTTTTCTTTGAGGTAAATCCTTTCCAGCCATTCTACCGGAATTCTGTCTTGTTTCATTACTTATTACCATTCGAAGACTTCCGTCTTCACCCACTACATTTATTCGCTTCACGGTAAGTTCATCAATATTTTCTGCCCTTTCGGTTTTTCTGAAAGAACTTAACGCAATATATCCAAATAGAAAAAACGTGAAAACAGCATAGCCGGTTAAAAAATTGATCCTGTTTTTTAATTTCTTATCCATAGTATTTGTTTTATTGGCTAACGAAACTAAAAAATAATTTGTTATCTAAAATTAAGTAGAACCTGGAATGCAATTCGACGAATTAATTTTTTAAAAAAAAGATTCTTTGTTTTTCGTCATTTTACTGCTACTATATTTTAAATAAAGTACGATGCTTTAAAAAAAAGAGAACCCAATTATTTTTGATTCTCTTTTTTGTTTTGAACATAATCAGTAAAGTAACAAAAAATAAAGATTTTTATTTTCTTTTTTAAAATTTCAATGATTGTATTATTAGGTAGTAATATAGAAACTTCAGTTTCAGGTTGGAAGACCTGCAAGGTGAGGCGAGACGCTAACCTCAGGGATAATTTTATTCTTTGTTAAGTATTTCCAGGACCTGAATATTTAATTCCAGTATTTTGTTTTTTACAACATCCCAAACAATCGAATAATTTATTCCAATGTAATCATGAATTAACCGGTCTCGCATTCCAGCCATATTCTTCCATTGAATTGAATTGAATTGAATTCCATTTTACTTTAAAATCTGCAGGAATTTTCTTTGTTGCTTCACCTATTATTTCTAAGCTACGTACTATTGCACGTTTTAAAGTTTCATTATCTAAAAATTTATCTTTAGATAAATTGCTACTTACAGAAATTATAAATGAACATTCGTCAGCTATATGTTTAAGGTAATTTATTGGTTCCTTAGACATGCATTACGTCTTTTAGAATTTTTGGACCGATGTATTTACTTAAACCATTTTTAGTAACAATTTCAACTTTTTGGTTTTCAAAAATGGTTTCAACAATATCGTACACTGCCATAAAATTATCAAAATTCTCTCTTCCTGGTTCAAAGTCTATCAGTAAATCAATATCGCTTGTTTCTGAGTGCTCATTTCTTAAATACGAGCCAAACAATCCAATATTTCGAACGCCTAATTTCGACAACTCGGGCTTGTGAATCTTTAAAGTAGCGATAATATTTTCTTTATTTGTCATTGTAAAATTTATCTAAAAGTTTTTCTCCTCTATTGTGCATCTGCTTGCGCATTGATACTAAAGTAAAGTTACAATCTTAATTTTTAATTATAGTACAAGGGGATTTTAAATAAAGTACGATGCTTTTAAAAAAAAGAGAACCCATTTATTTTTGATTCCCTGTTTTTATTTTGAACATTCGAAGAATAGCTGGTGAAAAGCGACGAGAATAAAAGCACTTGCCTTATAATTTTTCCCAATTAATTTCTTTTACTATAACTTCTTGTTGTTTTTATTTAGCTTTATAGCTTATTGGATTAAATTTCAAAGAACTTAAAACTGCATTATGCTAAAAACCAAACTAATTGTACTTCGTGTCTTTTGTAACGTTGGGTATTACTTCATGTAAAAAAGACAAAGAAGCGAAAACTGCCTGTGTATTAAATGAAACCAGCCTATTAGGTACCTATAAATATGGAGCTGTAACTTATAAAGCATCCCCTACATCAGCCGCTGTAGATGCCACTTCTATGGTTGACTCATGTTCACGTGATGACCTGATTACATTAAGCGCCAACAATGTATATACTTTTACCGACGCCGGGGTACAATGCAATCCTTCGGACAGTGGAACAAGTACCTGGTCATTGCAGGGAAATATTTTAACTCTTGACTCACAAAGTGGCATAATAGATAATTTTACATGTACCTCCTTTACTGTTGGTAACGCAAATCTTTTCACTCCCGGTGATACATTGCTGATCACCTTTCAACGGAAATGAATCACTATGAATAGTTTGATTTTGACCCGCGAAAGATAGAAGACATTTATGCTGCCTGAAAAATAAAAAGTAAACTAAAATTGTTTGAAACCTAAGACCATCAAAACTGTTATATGAAATTGTTTTATCTTTTAGTGCCGGCCTTGTTTGCCAGTTCTTTATTATCTGCTCAACAGAAATATTTCGTTAAGGGGAAAATTGTTACCAATGCCGGCGATACCATTTCCGGATTTATTGAAAGGCTGGGAGACAAGGTACTGAGCGATGGCATTACTTTCAAAAAAGAGGTGAACAGCAGGGAAACGCAGCGTTTTACTCCCGAAAGTTTATCGGGTTTTATCTTAACTCATGAGAATAGGGTATATGAACCTGTATCTTATGAAGAAACAAAGGATGGAGCTACCATTCATGAAAAAAAATTCGCCAACCTTCTTTTAAAAGGCTATTGTAGCCTTTACATACTCTACTTAAAGAATGCGGATATTCATATAATATATGAACCCGAAAACGATCATATTTTCCTCGCCAAAAAATCAGATACTGTAACTGTGTTGAAAGAGTCTGAATCAATCGTTAATAATATTTATAGACTTGACAAATCATACCTTGACATAATGGGAAATCTTTTCAATGATTGCTCTTCGATAGACTCGGCTACGATTGCCCAAACAGGTTTTTCCAGCAAGGATATGGTAAGCATATTCATGAAATACAATCTTTGCCGCAGGCCCGGCCTGGAACCCGCAACATTTAAAACTAAAGAAAACGAAAGAATTACCAGTACCATTTATGGAGGCTATGCTTTTACCGTTTTCAGGACCACCCGACCAAATCCTGGAATTACCCTCGGGCTTTTTTTTAGTTTTATACATCCCCGCGTAAGTGAACGGCTCGCTTTCTCGGTTGGGATTAACTATAAGGATTTTACATATGTTGAATTCGATACCACTGAGAATATTAATAAAAACTATAATCTTAATTTACTTGGTTTCCCCATAAAGGCAACTTACTATTTCACCAATGGTAAAATAGCGCCTTTCATTGAGTTTGGCGTTATTCCTACAAAAGTATTCAATAATGAAAAACTGGGAGTATTAAAGGATGTAGATGTTTTAGGAAGCGCGGGTCCGGGTGTATATATTGGCCATTTTTACTTCTCTGCACTTATAGAGCTAAGCGGAATTTTCACTATTAGAGATGGCTCCGAGTTTAGTTTCAGTGCTGGGTTTAGGTTCTGATAACGTTTCTACCTGTATTCGAAAATTTCATTTTTCATGATGAAATGACTAATTCGAAATACTCTTACTTTATCTTTCGACGAAAAAAAGAAAGGGAACAAAAACCAATAAAATTTATTTGATCACTAAGATCAGCCGGTATATTTTCTGGCTCTTAAGCCAGAATGAAGAATTCAACGCAAATCGTTTCGTGAGACACTGGCCAAAAGCCCGGCCGCTATTGTCGTCCCGCCAACAGCAATTACATCTAAATTTTTACAGTAAAGTAATTTATTATAGATTTTCTTTTTATAGACTATTTTTTATTTGATAAAATTGAATAGCGTTAAGGTATTTTATTCTTTTTTACGAAAAGGCCTGTTGGCACTGGCCCTAACAACAGCAAGAGGTTTCAACTGCATAAATTGAAACCCTTTTCAATTTCTCACTATCCTAAAAAATGATATAAAAAAACTGTTGGCAGACGCCAACAGTTACATGAGATTTGAAGAACCATAATAACATGAAACCTTTCTAATTTATTGATTAATGATTTTTTATTTTATGGCTATTTTTATTTTCCTGCTGGTTTAATGTTTTGTCTTCCTGCTTACTAATATGGCCATGATTTTGAGCAGCCATATCCCTTTCTTCCCGCCTTACCTGGCGGTCGTGTGCGTGTAGTTTTGAAGCTTCAGCTTTGCTCATTTTGCCCTTAGCAACTTTGTTTTTGATACGGGCATTTTGTTTATTCAGGCGGGTATTTACCTCGCTTCGACGTGGATGCGTCTTATCAAATTTGCTCTGGGCAAATGATGGATTAGACAATCCTAAAAAGGCAATTAATGCCATTGAGAGAAAAATTCTGGTTTTCATTTTGTAAAATTTTTGAGATTTAAAATAATAGAATAAATCGTTTAAGTCGTGAATGCCATGTGATAAACAGGAGCACTCTTAATCATCCTTACCACGAGGTTGTGAAATATAGTTTTATCAAATCCCCGTCTGTTAAAGCGATAAAAGAATTCATTCAGGTACGCCT